>JBBRMP010000062.1:0-25741 GCA_038230755.1 Cytophagales bacterium
CTATCAGGCCGAGATTGAGCCGAAACTGAAAGCAGGCCAGAACGTGCTGATTGTGGCCCATGGCAACAGCCTGCGGTCACTGATGATGTATTTGGAAAAGATCAGCGAAACCGACATTGCCAAAACTGAACTAGCCACCGGCGTACCCCGGCTCTATATGTTCGGCAAAGACTTGAAAGTGGAAAAGGCAACGTATCTGTCGGAGGAACCAAAAAAGTAAGTCGTGGCAAATTCACTCTGTTAAAGAACGAATTTGCCACGACCCAGCAATCAAACGGTCTTTACGCTCCGAAGTGCTTCTCTACTTTGTCCCAGTCATAGACGTTCCAGGCGGCGGCTACGTAGTCGGGGCGTTTATTCTGGTATTTGAGGTAGTAGGCATGTTCCCATACGTCGAGGCCCAGAATGGGGGTGCCTTTTTTCTCGGCAAGGGCCATCAGCGGGTTGTCCTGGTTGGGCGTCGAGATGATCTCCACGTCGGAGCCGGTTTTGATGAGCCACACCCAGCCTGAACCGAAACGGCCCGTAGCGGCTTTGGCCCATTCCTCCTTAAACTTATCGAACGACCCGTATTTTTTGTTAATCGCGGTGGCCACGGCACCCTTTGGTTGCCCGCCCCCCTTCGGCGACATAATGTTCCAGAAGAAGGTGTGGTTCCAGTGCCCACCCGCGTTGTTCCGCACGGCGGCGGGGGTGCTGGCGTTCACGCTTTTCACCAGATCGTCGATGCTCATTTTGGCCATATCCGTACCCGCTACGGCTTTGTTGAGGTTATCTACGTAGGCTTTGTGGTGCCTGTCGTGGTGGATTTCCATCGTCATCTTGTCGATATGGGGTTCCAGGGCAGCGAAGTCGTAGGGCAGGGGAGCCAGTGTAAACGGCCCGGCAGGCTGTTGGCCAAAGCCACGGGCAAAGCTTGTCCCTGCGGCGGTAATACCCAATCCGGCCCCGAAGGAGAGTTTCAGAAATTCAGCACGATTCATATTATCAGTCGTTTTTTGGTATACTAAAAAGAGCAGCAAAACGGCCTTTTACAGCAATTTGCTGCCCCGCAATGGACAAACAACACTGTTTTGGCTCGCAAACCAAGCCCCCTAAATCAGGTAGCTACCGCCCCGCCGCCCCGCCAAAGGCCTGCCCACCACCGAAGGCACTGCTTCCGCCCGGACCACCTGCGTTCGGTAGTCCGCTGCCTGGTCTGCCCGGCACAGTGGTTGGGGTCCGGCGGCGCGAAATGACCCGGTCACCATCGCGGAGGGCGTTTTCTTCCACGGTTTTGTAGGGGTCCACAAACCGATACGGCTTGTACCAAGCCCGGCGGATGTAGAAATACCACTCGAAAAACTCACCACGCGGGTTGGCAATCTGAATCATCCGGTTCGGATTTTTGCGGTTGTCTTCGTCGATAGTCAGCTTGAAGCCATCACCCACCAGCATCACGTCGGGTATCTTCGAGCGCATGTCGTAGGGGTTAGGTTCGTTGTTGTTCACGTCGAGTACAAAGGTGACCACTTTGGTATTGTTGCGGTCGCGTTCGGTGAGGTTTGGCAGGCGGATGAGGGGGTTATATTTCCAGATTTTGTAGATCTTGGGCGGAATGCGCTCATACATTTCGTAGGCCCAGACCATGAAAAACGGCAGCGGGAAAGCCATCATGGCGCTGGTCAGTGGTCGCACGTTTCCGCGAAACTCCTGCGCATTGAGCGAATCGAACCATTTGGTGGTGTAGGTCAGGAAAAAGAGCGTCAGGCTCCCCACCAGCCCCACAATGAGGACCATAATGGTGCCCATGAAATAGTCGTTGGGCTTTACCCATTTGAACGCCGACGGCTGCACACTGGCGTGGATCGTGCCCAGCAGCAGTATCAGTGACAGGGTGATGAGGTATACCCACAGCCCCACGTCGACGGTGGCGGGCAGAAACTCATTGATCACGATGGCGTGAGCCAGAAAACCCAGCAGCCCAAACACAAGTATTACAGCCAGGAAATACAGAATTGTGGACCGTACGCCGGGCCGCGTGAAGAACCGCCCCTTCGCCTGATTGACGGTACTGGAAACAATGGTCCGGGCTTCGCCGCCAAAATTGGGAGTATACATAAACTGGGACAGGTGTGTCTACATAACCACTAAACTCGATTGAGATACCGCTGTGAAAGGTAACGATTTTTGGGGGTAAAAAGTCTTACCGGAAGCCAATTACGGCCAGCATTCGACCCGTAATCCCTTTTTCATGTCGGTGCGAAAAATAGTCGTCGTTATTGGCCACCGTCGAATACGGCGAAACCTCGATCTGCGCATTGGGAATGCCCGCCACCCGGAGTTGATCGGCATTCGCTTTTTTAAGGTCAACAAACGCCTTGCCTGCAACGGGGCCGGGCCGTTGATGTTCGGGCAAGAACTGCGCGGCCACGTCGGCGCTGACCTCAAAATCACACGCGTCAATGCAGGTGCCCACGTAGGCAAGGCAGTGGCCGGGGTCGGTGCCAAATTCGGTCTGCATCAGGCGTAGCGTCTCGGTCACGATGCCGCCGACTGTTCCGCGCCAACCCGCGTGAATGGCCGCCACGACCTTGTTTTGGGGGTCAAAGACCAAAACAGGCGTGCAGTCGGCTACGGTTACGCCCACCAGCAAGCCGGGTTTGTTCGTGATAATGGCGTCGAACCCGTGGGTACGTTCGCCCTGTGTGGCCACTCGAATAGCCGTGTCATGCACCTGATACGACGAGGCCAAATCGGCTTCGGTGAGGTGCCAGTTAGCCAGAAACTGTCGCCGGTTTTCGGTTACGTGCACGGGGTCATCGTCGGTGTTGATGCCTAGGTTCTGCGACAAATATGCCCCCATGCTTATGCCCCCGTGACGGGTACTTTCGGCAGCAACAAGGCCGGGTTGCTGAGCAAAAATGGCTGGAACGCGGAAAGAGGGGGTGTTCATGGGGCAAAATAGTCGTAAGTCGGATAGTCGTAAGTCTGGAAAGCAGCACTAAAAACGACTTTCCAAACTTACGACTATCCGACTTACGACTATTTTTACCCCATGATTCAGCGTGTTCGTGCTTTTTTGAACCGGCCTCTAGCCGAAGATTTTAGTCTGCGTACCCAGGCCTGGTTGTCGTTGCAGGCGGGGGTGTATGTATTTATTTTTTTGCTGCTGTTTTCGGGCAACCTGAGCAACCAGCAACTGCCCCTATGGCAGTTGGGTGGTTTTGGGCTGAGTTGTGCTGTCACGTCCTGGCTCGCCAACGCCATTATGCCCCAAATTTTACCGGTTATTTATGACGAAGATCGCTGGACGGTGGGCCGTCATGCGCTGCATATATTGCTGGTTTTGTTTTTCGTAACGTGCGGTAATATGTTGATTTTAAGCGTGTTAGGCATTGGTTCGACCCCATTTCTGATTATGTACCTGATCGTAACGGCTATTGGCTTCTTTCCTGTCGGCGTTGGGGTGATGGTAGCCGAACAACGCCGCCTGAAACGGAACCTGGCCCATGCCGAGCAGCTCAACGCCCAACTGAATCAATTGCACCAACCCGCCGTTGTCCCCGCCGAACCTGAATTACCCAAAGGTATTATGCTGACCGGCGAAAACGGCAAGGAACGCTTGAGCCTGTTACCCAACCAGTTGATCTACGTCGAATCGGTGGGGAATTACGTCGAGGTGCACTGGCTCAATTTCATGTTTCCGCAGAAGACCGTCTTGCGCAGTACCCTCGCCAACGTGGAAGCCACGTTAGCTGAACATCCGCAGTTTTTCAGGTGCCACCGGGCCTTTCTGGTCAATCTCCGCGCCGTGAGCCATACCACCGGCAACGCCCGTGGCTACCAGCTTACCATGAGTGGTTCTAACCGCGAGATTCCCGTTTCGCGCGGCTACGTGGCGGCGTTCGATGAGCGGCTGGGAGGAGGGGATAACGAATAATGAACAGTGAACGATGAACAATGCATAATGTACAATGATTGGCCATTAAAGAACTCCATTGGTGCAAGCCATTGTACATTTTTGCATTGTTCATCGTTCATTATACATTATCTCCTCCTTCCCCTTCATCCCAAAAACGGCTATTCCGTCCCAGAAACGCCTGTTTGTCCCGTAAATGGCCGGGCTGTCCCGGTGGGTTTTGTGGACCGATGCCCCCCGTCACCTTTGTTTCGGTCGTCGCCCAAACCCGACGGTTATAGCAACCATGACACGCTCCGATCTTCGCCTTACCCGCACCCAACTGGCCTCCGTCAACTGGCCCGCCGTGGCCCTATTCTACGCCATTGCCTGTGGCCTTTCGTTTGCCCTGCGCCACGTACCCAACCCCACTGCGGGTATTTTGCCTGGGTACGCCATTTTCACCTCTGGTCTGGGTCCCATCGTGGCAGCACTGGTCGTTCGGCTCGTTTATCCCGCCACCGCTCAGCAGATTACATTGCTTGGTCACCGGCCCGGATACACGCTATTGGCGCTATTGGCGCTATTGGCGGTATTGGTGGTACTGGCGGTGGGCGTTGGTGTTGGCATGGTGAATAAGCTCGGACAGGAGCCGCACGTTTACGGCGGGCTGATGGTGGTTTCGGCTATACTCTACGGCTTTTTCGAGGAAATGGGCTGGCGAGGCTTTTTGCAGAATGCCCTCCAGTCGTTGCCAACCCTGTGGCGCGTACTCATCACGGCGGCGCTGTGGGGATGCTGGCACCTGACGGGAGCAGTGGGCGTGGCTGGCTCAAACATACCGATTTGGGGGCTGGTTGGCCTATTTATCTTAGGCTCCTGGGGACTGGGAGCCGCTGCCGAGCGGACCCGGTCGGTGCTGGTTGCCGCCTGTATGCACGAAGTGTTTACTCTGCCCTTGTCTTCCGTAGGATTGGGACTGATGTTGCTGGCTTATACGGTTCTATTCAAAATCTGGCCGAGGTGCCAGCCCCGCCCGCACGGACAACGTACCCTGGCTGGCACCTCGGCAGCACTGATTTGTTGTCTGGTTCTGTTCGTAATAAAACCCGCACAGGCACAGACCGAAACGATTCCACATCAGGAAATTGACCCGTCGGGGAAGGGTGC
Source organism: Cytophagales bacterium (assembly GCA_038230755.1). Taxonomy (GTDB): domain Bacteria; phylum Bacteroidota; class Bacteroidia; order Cytophagales; family Spirosomataceae; genus Fibrella. The sequence continues at coordinate 5,051 of JBBRMP010000062.1, forward strand.
GTTCCCGTTGTTCGATGCTGATTTTTACAAAAACCAGTTGTTTCTGTTGGGCGAAACGCATGGATTTAAAAATGCGCAGGTGGTGGATTTAGCCCTGCTCAAACACCTCAATCAGCGTATTGGGGTGCGGCACTACATTGCCGAGGTGGACCCGACCAAAGCGTATTACATCAACCAGTATTTCCAGACCGGACAGGACAGCACGCTCCGACTGGTTTTCGCGTCGTGGATTGCCAACAAAGCGCAGTGGGCGAATCAGGATTTCTTCCGAAAAATTCAGGCCATTCGGGCCTATAACCAGACGTTGCCCGCCAGAAAACGTATCCGGTTTGTGGGTATCGACGAAGTACAGGACCGCCCGCTCGTTGCCCGGCAATTGATCGAACTAACTGGTAATCAATTGAATATACCAAGTCGGTCCCGTCTCGATTCGTTGGTGACGCTGCTGCGGCTGGTGCCAAAAAAGCCGGATAGCCTCGCCGCGCAGGTGGCTATTAACTGGCTGGCTCAGATCAATAACAGCCCCGCCGATTACCGTAAACTGCCCGCCGAAACGCTGACCGAACTCCGCGCCACGCTGCAAACGCTGGCCTACCGCAAGACTGTTCGTGGCCGCGAAAAAACCATCTTCACCACCTTCCGCGACGCCCTTTCGCGCTATAACCTGACCAACGAAAAGCTCTACGGGTTCTGGGGCGTGGCCCACGTGTGGCAGGCCCCCCTCGCCGACGGCAGGCTGAAATTTGCGGGTATGATTCAGGCATCTGATTTGCCCATGAAGGCTAAAACGGTGTCTATTACGTGCAGCTACGTCGATTCGTTTATGATGGTGCCGAGCCAGTATTTGCCGCCGTTCTGGCAGGAAAAAGGCAAGGTCTACAGCCGCGTGGACAAGTTCAACAGCAACGGCCCCATGATGACCGTATCGGGCACCGATGAGTTGATCAAACAGAGTCAGCCCAACACCATGACGCTCTTCAAACTACCCGGCACCGCCGCCGGAAAAGCACCCATCACGGCCACCTATTCCCCATTTATGCCCGCCGAACAACGCCTCAACTTCGACCCCGTCCGCCCCACCACCGACTATTTTCAGTACATCGTGTTGATACGCAATTCGGAGATGACGGAGGGTTTTTAAGTTCAAGCTTCAATGTCTACTAGTCTGAGCAGTTTTGGGGGTTGATCTGGTAAAATGCCAAAAGGGTCGTAGAGTTGAAATCCCCATTTCGACCCCTACGACCCATGAGTATCGAAGCGATCCTCAAGCCAATGTTGGCTAAACGTTCTAACCTGAGCAAACACCAGCGCACGTTTTTGACCGAGTTGCTCCCCCTGTTGCTGGGCCATCAGGAACGAGCTACCTTCGAAAACCTGGCACGCTATAGCCGATTTACCGAACTCACCTTCCGAGGCCACTTTGCCTCTTTCTTCGACTGGATGCATGTCAACAAAGCCTGTATTGACTTTACCCAAGGGCCATTTATTGGTTTGGTAGACTGTAGGGCATTTATGGAAAATCGTACAAAAATCGTCACATCGTAACCAAATCAACCAATCCGTTTATCACCATTATGGAATAAACTTGTAAAACAAGAGGCATAACAAGACAAAGAGACGGTTACCCGATGCCGGTAGATTTCCGGTTTGTACCCGAATCTCAAGTTTTATGCATATATGCCTCTAGGCTGTACCGAAAGAATCAGGCCGTAAAAAATTCGAATTCACGGCAAATGAGGACGGTTTTTTTGATACAGTCCACTGTATGGCTCAAATCACCCGTTTGGACGCGTCATATAGTTAGTTTTCGTTGCCTGATCGGTGGCCAATGCTTTCCGGTCTATCTTTCCGTCTGGTCGAAGGGCAGGTGCTGATGAGCGTAAGCGTCAAGGGCCACCTGTCGCACCTGTTGTAACAACTGCCGAAAGGTGAGGTGGGGTGAAAAGATAACGCGCAGGGGGAGGGTATTGACAAAGAAGCCAATAAGGTGTTCCAACTCGGGACGGGTACGGCCCGCTACCGGAATGCCAATTACCACGTCGTTGGTGCGGGCCACCTGGTGCATCCAGGCGGTGAATAAGGCCAGCAGGCGCAGAAAGACCGTGGTGCCCGGCTCCTGTAGCCCGTGCCGTAGTTGCTGCCAGAGGGCATCGGGTACGGCAAAGGCATGGTCGGCCCCGGCAAACGTCTGTACAGTTGGCCGAAGGCAATCAAGCGGCAGGTTAAGAAGCTGTTTGAGTTAGGTCATTGCCAAACGAGAAAGCTGCCTATCGGGGTTAAGTTGTGTGCAGCAACTATATTCCTCCGACCTGACAGCCTCTCAATGGCAAGGTATTGAAAAACTTATCTGCGTCAAACGCAAAGGCCGCAAACGCTTTTTACTCGTCGATACCATGGGCCATCTTCTATGGACGGGCGTAGAGGCCGCCAATGTTGCTGATGGCAAAGCGGGGGTTTTGCTCTGGCAGCAAGCCCGTCTGGCTAATCCCTTACTCGATGACATCATACTCGTGTATGCTGATGGCACGTTTGGGGGTTATTTTCGGACTCAGTTGGAGGCCATTCACGGGGTAAGGGTAGTAATTCCTAAAACGCCTATTGCCAGTCAAAATCTTGATAATCAGTTAGTTATTCACCAATGGCTGGTCCGCCGGTGCGGGTGGGTTGTGGAGCCGGTCCGCCGGTGCGGAACCATTAGTTGGTTAGGCAACAATCGTCGTTTAGCCAAAGACTACGAGCGAACACTCTTATCGGCTCAAAGTTTTCTCTGGATTGCCCACATCAGACGCACGATCAAACGAGTTTTCCGTTAACTCAAACAGCTTCTAAGAAAACCAAACGGGTTAGGATGAAAGCCAAAATCCAGTGCCCGCCCCAGTCGGGCAATCTGGGCGGCGGGTTGCTGGAAGTCGATGAACAGATCGGGGCGCTTTGTTCGGCTTACATAGGTACGTTGCGCCGTGTCCTGTGGCTGACCAGCCAGCTCGCAGGGTTCTAATCAGCTCTTTGGAGGAGTCAACCGCCGCCTGGTAGCAGCGCATATTCAGTTGAATCGAGGTGGTATTCGGGTCGATTGCAAAGCGGTGCTGTACCAGAATGTCGCCGGTATCAATGCTGACATCGACGAGGTGCCAGGTTACCCCGTGCTCGGTTTCGCCGTTGACTAAGGCCCAAAACGTGGCGTTGACGCCCGCATAAGCCGCTAAGGGACTGTCGTGGTAATTGATGACCTGTTGGCGGGGGAGGCCAAGCACCGATGCGGGCAGCAGGTAGCTGTTGTTGATACTGAACAGGTAATCGAAGGGGGTCTGCGTCAGCGCGGCGGCAAAAGCAGACCGCGAGTCGAGATATATACTGTCCGTTTCGGCGCAATAACGGCGCACCTGTTCGTCGCCAGAAAAAATGCCATTCAACTGAAAACCGTGCTCACGGAGCCGTTCGGCGCAGTCAAGTAAAAGGGCACCTTCGCCCAGCATAAAACAAGTGAGTGGCATGCAAGAAGCTCCAGTACAGGTGTGACATCAGTGGCCTGACAAATTCACATTTCCACAATAATAGCTTTTCAGGTGCATACAGCCTATGTGTTGTTCAGCAAGCGGTCAGTTACCCCATCCACTGAGCGCACAAAAACGGGTAGCGCCTTTGATTGCGATGTCATGAGTGGTCAGACCTTTTCCTGTCGGGTGTACTACTTATTTTGGCGGTACATGGCTCCGGTAATCATTCCTCAGACGTTCTTAGTGGGACTGGCTTTAAGCGAATACCTCGAAAAAACACAACAGGTAAGCCATCCGCGTCTGTCTCGAACTGGGCGATTCCCAGTTGGTCAATAAGCTGTTGCCGTATCTTCACGTAGTAGGCAAAATCGGATGGAGACACCAGCAGTTCTTTTTGGTCGTGAGCTATGGCAACCCATTCGTCGGGCTGTTTTTCTAAAATGCTATTCAGCGCATCATAAAATTCCTGTTCGGCCCGTTGCGGTATCATGCCCGATGTAGTTTATTGATTTTCAGCATATTATAAGTAATGCTTTGGCGGTTTCTGCACAGTCTTCATCAAACGTTGTCCGGTCTTTTGCCCGAATAGATCGTCATAATCATACCATTGGACAGCGCGTAGCCTTTTCCGGCCAGCTTGTCGTTGATTACCTGCTCACTAATAAATTTCAGGATAGAATTTCGTTGCGACAGGGGCGTTTTTGTCTGTGCTTCCCAATACCTGGATTCGGGAATGCCGATATCGACTACAGCGGGCGGCATAGCCAACTCATACCACATAGCGAAGCTGGTTTCGGGGCTGCAATAATGAATTGTACCACCACGACCACCGTCGGAGTAACGTACCTCAGGGCTGTTTCCGGCAGACAGGGTATCGGCTGGAGGGGCTGATTGCTTCATGGCGTTTTACGTTAACTCCAGCACCCAGTCTTTAACCGCCGAAAAGGTGCCCGCAACTGAAGCGGTCCGGCTTACGGCCTGGGCCTGCTGTGTGTCTGTATTCAGTTCTATCGTACAGCCGAGCTGACCGGGGTACTTCCGCATAAACAGTTCGACCGTCGAATTATCCAGCCAGCGCACCGTCCAGGCCGACCAGCTATCGGCGTTCAGCATAAACAGACAAACGTCGTCAGCCACCCGAATCAGATAGGGTTGGTCGATCCAGTGGCTCATGCTAACCTCGTAGCTGCTAAAACTTACGTTATACTGGCCGTTGGGCGAGACTACATCTTCAGACATGCGTGTGTTTTTGTTACGAACAGGAGACGCTATTTAAAATGACTGTTTAGCCCAGATATAGCCCGCAATGAAGGCGAGAATGAACCCAATGGGGCCGTACACGAAGATGCTGGTCATGCTGGCTTCTACGCTCCGGTCGTGTCCATTGGCCGAGAATTTACCAATCAAAAAATAACTCAGGGCGGCAATGATGACGTAGCCCGCAATGCCGGTGAGCAGGCCAATACCAATGTATTTCATAGCGATTTTTGACGTGAGGTCGTTTTAGTTGGTAATAGAGATTGTCGGCATAGCTAGTTTAGCCACTTCATTGACCAGCAGTGATTTGTCCGCTTTCAATCGGGTCAGATAGGGCGTAATAGCGGGGCCATATTTCCGGGTGCTGACCGCCAATAAAAGGATGCCGCGCTGACCTGATTTGGCCCTGGCTGCTTTGAAGCGAAAGACATCCCGCTCAACCAGATTGGCCTGTTCATCAGCGGCATTGTTGCCAATCAGACAGTCGATAAGTACCTCACCCGTGGTGGCATTGCGCATCACCTCAACCTGCACAATGGGGTTTGTTCGTTTCAGGCTTTCCAGGTCACGGAGCTTGGTGCTCACGGCCTGATCGACCGTCGATTCAGTCACCACAAAATCGACGGTCACCAGCGACTTATAGCGGGGGAACGCGTCGCCAGCGGCCAGGTACTCCTGCTTATACAGCGACGCGTCGGGGTGGGCAGACCAGGTTAACTGATACGCCTGCTTCTGGACAGTGATTGAGCCCGGAATGGCTAAAAAGTTAATGACCTCTTTGGGTTTTTGCCCATACGCCTGCCAGGACAGTAACAGCAGGCCAGCGACGCCGACCGTTAACAGTGCATGTTTCATGGGATTGGTTTTAAAGAACTTTAGCTTTATTCGGGTTTGACGCGCTGCCCCTCTTTGTACGAATGATGGCTATCTGCCGCGTCCCGCTCGGACTCATTGTCGACCAGGGCGAACGACGTGGCATCGGCCTGCTTCAACACCCTGCCGTCAAAAAAGACCTGCCGGGCATCTTTGGCATAGCCGCCCTGTAGCACAGAAAACGACGTTATTCCGCTTGTTATCAGAGGTTTATACTGGTAGAAAATGGTTTTGGCATCTTGTGCGTAATAATCCGTCAGCAGGCGGAATGTGGCTTTGTCGGCTTCGGCAATTCGGTTGCCCTGGAAATAAACATGGGTGCTGTCACGGGCATAGTCAATGACACTGTCGCCCCATTGCCTGAACGAAGCCGCGTTGGCCGACGGGATGAGCACGTCTTTGTAGAACGCGTGCCCCAGATCGGTGGCGTAGTACAGGCCGATCACCGTAAAGGAGTCAGGAGCCGCCAGGCTGAGCCGATGGATGGCGACAAGTGGTGGCCCGTCCACCGCCCGCGAGCTGTAATAAACGTGCTGCCTGTCCTTTGCGTAATTGGCACTCAGGACGGTAAAGGAGGGGCCATGACTTCCCGCAATTGGTTTAAGGTCGCAATAACCAGTTTCGTTGTCCCGGCCAAAGTGATAGTCAAGCGGTTTGAACGACGCAACGTCCCGGACGGCAAACCCCGTTTCCTTGTTGTAGCACCGAATCTTGTCTTTGGCATAGTCAGCGTCGATTACCTCGAACGTACCCACGTCGGCACCCGTAATCTGGTCGATTCGGTCTTTGCGCCTGGTGTCGAACAGCTTGAAATCGAGGTAGTTATCGCAGTAAAAAGCCGTTATATGGTCTTTGCCGTAGTGCTCATCGAGCGCGGTAAACGTGGCGGCGTCGGCCCCCGTAATGGGTACGCCCCGGTAATATACGGTTTGTTTATCCCGGCCAAAAACATCATTCAACACCTGAAACGACGTGTGGTCGGCCTCGGCGAGGCGATAGTCTTTGTAATAAACCGACCCATCGCGGGTTTCGTAGCCTGATTTCTTACAGGATATCAGCATGCCCAAACCGAGCAGCGACAGCAGGATGTGCAGTAGTTTCATGGCTAGGGGTTGGCGGCGGTGTCTCTGGTGTTTTTCTGAACGGCAATCACGCCGAAAAGGCCAAGCAGGAAGGCAAAGGCATAAAAGCCTTTTTCGCTCGGCAATAGGGTTGCGTTCCACAGCCCCACCGTCAGCAGGGCGATGGACAGGATGGTACCGAACCAACAGATACTGTAGTAGATGTCAGTGACTGGAAAGCCCTCCTGCCGGTCGCGCACACTTTTCTGGAGCGATACCACGGCAAAAAGCCCGAACATGAGGACCGTGAAATAATAGCCTTTTTCGTTTAAGAGCATCTCGGACCGCCAAAGGCCGATGAGGTAACCGAGCATGCCCGCTCCCAGGGCTACCCAGGAGGCAGCGACGAAAGCGCCTGATGTTTTCTGATTCATGATGTGTAGTCGTTTAATTAGTTAAACTGTTTGTTATCAACTGGTTAAGAGGTAAAGATGCCGTCTATGAAAGGGTGCTGCGCTAAGGTCAGGCGGTGATTAAGCCGTTTTTTTTCCTGCCAGTTGGGGTCGATACATCCCAGCAGTTCTTCCTGTTTACTGAATAGAATGCGTCTAAAATCCTGAGCGTGATTTCTGTTTTTTACGTCAAAAGCACAGGCCATAGAAAAGGTGACGGTGTCGAAAATCCAGAACAGGAGATCGTCGAGTACGGCTGTCGTTTGCCGTTCCAGTTCCTGCCCGCGCTCAGCCACCACGAAATGAAAAGTCCCGGTGCTATCAACTTCGATGTGCGGACGCGCGCCATCAGCCGAACGACCATACGTTGGGTGTAGCGTTTGGGGGGCGTTGATGCGTGTACCCAACATGTTTACCTGTTTCTGTACGTTAGTAAGCGTCATGTTCCTTATGGCTGATTTTGGTATGATGTCATTTCCAGCCAGAGCTACTGCCGGAGGCCATTAGCCCCATAAACAGGCCATAGCATAGGCTGGGCACTGCCAGCAAGGCCATCAGGATGGTGGCGGCAATGGTGTGTTGATGCGCAAACAGCCAGTAGCCCCCCAGTAAGAGCGCGGCCATGCCGACGAGCAGTATCAGCCAGATGATGATGTTATACGACGAGACGGTGTCGTCGCCCAGGCCGACAAAAAAGAAGAAAACGAGTGTCAGCGCAATCAGTGCGTCGATACCCCATGAAATCCAGAATAAATACATGGTTAAATGGTGTTTAAGGCTGGCTTCTGCCTATTCCTGACTCTGGTTTAAAATCGCATTGATCAGCCATCCGTTGGGGCCACGCACCAGCCGAAACTCGTAGGTATCGAACAGCACACACGTTACAGTGGTACGCGCCTTCAGTACGGTTACCTGCTTGATCTTTAGCGTATTGAGCGAATCTAACTGCATATCTACATCCTGATTGAGCATGACCAGATCGTAATCGAAGCCGGTGGGTGGACCTTCGGTTTGCGGGGTGAGCCGGAAGCCTTCCTGACGTTCCTTAAAGAACGTCCGCCACCCATTCAGGTACGTATCGGTCAGCAGTTGGCTGCTTTTCAGGTAAGCCAGGTACCGTTCGCCATTTTTCAGATTGACCGAATAGGGTTTCCCGGCCTGCTGATTGACCAGCGGAATCTGGTTGGCCGCCTGAATGTGGGTTTTGTACCAGGTCAGAAACGCCACGACTGTTTGCGCAGCGGTTGCCGAATCGGTTGCCACGGCAGAGACAGCCCTGGGCATTTGTTCCGTTACCGATGCCGACTGCGACTGGCAAGCCGACGCGAGCGCAGACAAAACAGCCCCGGCCACCATCAGCCACATCCCTGCGGCAAGTATCTGTTCGTTGGTTTTCATACGGCAAACGGCAGTTCATACTCTTTGGTCACCACGTTCGAGCTACGGGTTTTCACGGCCACTTTGGCCTTCAGGGGTGAACCCAGCACGAGGTAGTTTTTGACGAACTGATCCTCATGCACCAGCCATGAGTTTTCTTCGAGCAAATACTCATCGACGCCCGCTTTGCTGGCCTGATACGCCCAGCGTTCAACGATGCCGGGTTCAAAGTTCACGATGTTGCCCATGTACAGCACCTGAATGCCGGGCAGCGACTGGTTGCCCAGTTCAGGGCAGTTTAGGACCGTGATGGTCAGGGAGGAGCCGTCTTCGAGGTCGTTGACGGACCATTCGTCAAGAATTGTTTTTTCGGTAGTCATAGTGGTTTCGATGGTTAAAAGAGTTTGTAATTGGTTACGTTGTCCCGAAGTGGAGTCAGGCGTTCATCAAGTTGTCGGTCAAGGGCTGCATAAATGGCCTGGAGGTCGGTCAGACCAGCCCCAACTTATAACTGGGGATTCAGATAAGTAACTGACGGACTTGGGTCGGTTTTGGGCAGAACCCGCAACTTTGCTACCGTGACCAGGACGCACGGAGAGGTAAGATTCAGGCAGTTTGTGCGATGGATTATGACTCAGCCGCTAGTTTAGCGGCTGAGTACATCAGAGCGGTATGCCAATGTTGGCTACCTAATACTCATACGATTTGGTTTCAATCAGCAAGGAACCGTGGGCATCAAATTCTTTGCGTTCTGTCACAAATCCATCTGAGTCTACTTGATAAGTGAAGAGCGAATTCAGTAGCGGCTGAGTACTGTTTGGCTTCATGTGAACTACCTTCATCACCAAATGCCGACTTGGTTTGCCGAAAATTTTCAAGTGTTGCTCGGGAACCTGCTGGCTCTGAAATGACTCATCAGGAACGGGAAGACGAACCCAACTGTAGTTGATCGGGTATTTATCTAGACTATTGCCAGCACCACGTACTAAAGGCGATTGATTGTAGGTAAGCGCAAGGGTTTGGGTAACGACTCCGTTTTTGCCGGTAGCAGCGTCGTAAACAGTGATTCCTGTTAAATCAGCGCCAGCATTATAGTTATATTCGACCCGGTTTTCCGAATTCAACAGATTTTGGACACGAACTAGTTGACCCTCAGTATTATATTGATAATACCACTGAGAGTTTATTTGCGGGTTAGCGACGGGGTGATATAAGTAGGAGTAATCTACTTGCTCAGACCGATGACACAGACCTGTCTGTTCATCTAAATAATAAGTGTCCATCAGAATTATCTTGCCGTCGAGGTACGTAGTTGCAAAGATGATGCGATTGGCGTCGTAGGTGTACTCACGGCGGTAGCTTACCCCATTTCCCCGTAAATTTCCACCCGCCGTAACCTGCTTCAAACGGCCATCCGGGTAGTAAGTGAGATTGGCCCGCCCGAATTTAGTGAGCCTGTACTTTACATGCAGGTTGGGTGTAATCTCATCACTGGCAATTCTGCCAGACGCAATTGGCGATTGGTTGGGCGTAACTACGTCTTCTTTTTGGCAGGATGCTAAGCCGAGTGAAAGAATTAAACCTGCGGCTACGGTGATTTTTTGACCTAAATTTTTCATTTGAACTGTGTTCTGTTAAGATTTGATTCATGTATCGAGCCGATTTTCGGCAGTACTTGTATGTTTAAGTTTCAGTGATGGCCGTCCCGAATCGGCCCTTCAATGGGTCTGCTGATTTGCTTACTGAAACGCAGCTAATTGAAGGCGAACCGTTTTCGGTAAGATCGTTCCTGCCCCAGTCCTCTAGTATTTACTGAATAAATTCGGAGGTACATGATAAGGGCAGCTAACGATTGTAATAATCAAGGGTCGTCTTCGAGGTCGTTGACGGACCATTCGTCGATAATTGTTTTTTCGTTTGCCATTTGTGTAGTGTGAATGAGTGGTTTATGTGTCAATGAGACTATTTGGCTTCAGGATCATCCGCCAAGGGCTTTTCCAGAGCCTATGTTAAACTGCCAGATGATCCACAACGAGACCATGAAGAGCGCAGCAAGAATGAGGATCCATTTTAATATGGGCAGAAAAGACCAGTGAGACAGCATGAACAGCGTGGCCACACCGCCCATCAGGGCCAGCACCATCCAGCCTATAAACACAAAGCCTACAAACCCCAGGATAAGGCCAACATCGCGGGTGTCGTCGTAACTGGCGGCTCGGCTCAGGAAATAAACCAACGCCACTACGCCCACTAAGCTGGCAAAGACAATGCGCCCCAGAAACCAGCCCGGGCTGCCCGAGGCCCAGAATAAGGGCACAAACGCGAGCATGACGCCAACCGGAGGCAGAAATAACTTCAGCAAAATCAGGTTGCCACGGCCTGTGCCGTTGAGCGGCTGCTGAGCCGCGACAACTAGCCCGGCCATTGCCAGCAGGAGTAGCCAGACCAGTTCAGGCCCTAACAGAGAAGCAACGGTGCGGTTCATAAGCAAAGTGGAACTGATCTTTTCAGAATGATTTGTACTCCTTTACACCTTCCCGCAGCGATGCCAGCCGGTCTCTGAGTTGCCTGTCCAGAATGGTGTAGATGGCCTGCATATCGACTTCGTTTTTTTGGCAGTAGGTCTCGATGGGCATCGGTTTGGAACCGCTTTCCTGTACATCCACCTGCGTGATGGTGGCCCGGTATTTGCGGTTCGCGCACTCAATAACGAAGCTGTACTGAAACGTATAGACACCCCCGGCAGATTGCTCGGAACGGGGCAGGGTAATTACCTGCGACACCCGCCCGACCAGATCGCCGGTTTCTTTGTCGAGCAGCGAAAACGTATCGCCGGGGGCATGGCAGGTCTGTGCGGCCCACAACCGGGCGCGCCGGAAGAGATCAGCCTGCGAAACGGTCCCGCAATCGGCCACGTCCGAATAGTATACTTTCTGATTCAGGACGGGCAGGATGCCGTACAGTTTTCCGTTGGTGATAACCGGTGGACAAGCCACGACTCCGTAGCCGGAGGTAAGTAAGCAGGCCATGAAGAGGCCGATCAGGAAATGGCGCATGGTATAGGGATGAGAAAGGTTGGTAAATGAGTTGTCACTTCAGCACCTGGGTTAGCGGCACTATGGCAAACTGATCGCTAAGGCCAAACAGGTGATCAAACATAGCCGCGTGAGCAGCACCGAAGACCACCAGAATGCGCTTCGTACCGGGCGTAATGCGTTTGAGCATGTGGCTATGCGCATAGATATTGCGTTTGTACCACTCAGCGGTCAGGTAAGCCCCCACCGAATTGTCGATTCCGCCCACCCGACTGCATATATCGGAGTAGCTGCCTAACTGTAGGCGATACTGTTCGGGCGTGTTGAGTGCCAGGATCACCTCACCAATGGTATGGTCACGCAGGTACGTATCGAACCAGTTCGTGTAGGTCTTTATTGATTGGGTCATCTCCGCTAACAGTGCCTGCTGACCCGCCCCGCTGGCCACTTTCATCAGGGAATCGTAAGGAAAATCGCCGTTGTCATCGACGCCGAAGATCTGACCGGGCTTCAGGCCGAGCTGGCCCGCGAGCTGGCCCGCCAGACGAAACACGATCTGGTCCAGTTCGCCCCGCTTGTCGCGTCGGCCACCGGCCATATACACCCGGTAAAGACTGTCCAGGCGTGTTTGCTGACGGGTGCCGTATTCGGTGAAAATCTGTTCGGGGGCATACGCCTTCAGGGCATCGACAACCCGCCGAATTTCGCCCTGCCGTTTTTCGGCCAGTACGTCGTCTACCTTAACTTTGGCTACGTCCAGACCGGGATTGTTCAGGTGATACATACCCAGCAACACAACCTGGATTTTAGGCTGGGCCTGTGGTTGAGACAGCATACGGTGCGAAAGAAGCAGAAGCAGACTAAAGAACAGAATAAGGCGCATGGTGCGGTATGATTTACGAACTGTGTGTTGCCGGGAAGGCGATTTGATGCTACGAAGGTGGGCGGGGCGATGCTGTTCAGCAAGAATTTGAGGGTGAGTCGCCGGATTTCAGTGGCTCAACCGTAACGGGCTGGCTATGAATCGTTTTGTGCAGCGAGCAGGTCATGTAAATACCAAAACGAAGAGTCTTGTCGGGCACGTCGGGATTGTAGCAAGAGCCGTAGTCACGTTCATCGAGGTTTGTCTGGTATTGCTCCTGGTACGACAGGAAATGAGCACAGCCCTTGCAGGTGATCCGTGAGTCTTTGCCGTCCAGATTCAGGGTGTAGGTTACGTCGGTCATGGCTTTGGGTCAGTAGTGAAATCAGGTTGGGCCTGCGCTTCCAGAATCAGTTGGCGGGACGCGTTGGCGGGGGTGATATGGACGTAGTTTCCCTTTCCAGAACCGGCTATGTTGCGCAGGTTACGCCCGTTGACTTCGGTGGTGCCGAAGGTGAAAACGGTCAGGAAAATGGGGCGTTGGGCGTTCTCAGCAACCGAAGCCTGCACGTCGTCGCCAATGTCGAACTCCCCATCTGTGGCCAGCAAAATCCGGTTGTTTCCCGCCGGTAGGTAGTGCTTGTTGGCCAGCTTATACGCCAGCCGGATGCCTTTATTTCCGTCGGTGTCGCCGTCCGATTGCAGTTCGTCAACCACGCGGATGATCTCGCCCACGTTGGCGCCGGAGGTTGGTTTGAGGGCCACCCGCGCCTTGCCCGAATACACGACAATGGATACCTGATCGGTGGGCCGCAACAGGGTCAAGAGTGACTTGATCGACTGCTTCAATAGGGGCAGTTTATCGGGCGAACGCATCGACGACGACACGTCCAGCAGCAAGACCATGTTGTTGGGCGCGAACCCCGCCAGCGACGTCGGCTCGTGCGCCTGTTGGGGTGGCTCGACGGGTTGAGTTGCCGGTATTACCGGGTCAGCGTGCGGTTGTCGCCGGAAGACAAACAGGTTGGGTTGGTTGATCGTCGGCAGCACGTCGGCCGGGGCCAGTTCACTGAATTTATTGTATGGATAGATCAGCTCATTGTTGTAGAAAAAGTAGGCCGACTCGAACGGATTCGACGTGCCCAGCTCCACGGCCCCGACCACATGGACAAAACGAAGCGAGTTGTCGGCCACGTCTTCGTAGGGCGAATAGGGACAGAGGCCGTCGCTGCGTCCGTAGCGTTTGAGGCCGTTCAAATTGGCGTACTCCTCAGCCATCAGCGTTCGGGCGTGGGCCATGACCGAGTCCATTGCGGGCAGGTGGTCGGCCTGGCCGCTCAGGTAGCGTTTAAGCCCAAAAAGAGCTTCCCGATTCTGGTCGATGGTGTGCAGCAGTGCCCGTCCCGACGCGTACCAGGCATTCGTTCGGTGGGCGGGTGGGTAGCTTTCGTAGATACGCCGGACATCCGCGTAGAGCCGTTCTTTTTTCTGATCGAACAACTCGAACAGGTCAGCATACCGGTCCAATATGGCATCGGAACGGAGCAGGTGATCCTGTACATACTGCTTCTGGGTGGTGTAGCGGGTCAACTCGGCACTCAGCCCGTCCATCTCCGCCAGTATGGCAAACAACACGTCCAATTGACCCGTGACCGACGCCCGGTAGGCTAGCGGAATGATCCGACTGGCACCAAGCAGGAGTTGATGGGCCGACACCGGCAGGTTCACCTCGTTATAGGCATAGGTGAGCGGGGCGCGTTTCTCGGCTGCAACCGGGTCCCGGTAATGGGCGGCGGTGGTTTGGTAGTTGCGGACCAGCAACTGGAATTGGTGCATCTGCCGGAGCGACTCGTTGATAAACGTCACGTAGCCAGTCAGCACCTGGACAGTGGCAACCGGGGCTGGCGCAGGGGCTGGTTTGGTCATAAAAACAACCGGAGCCATATCCAGGAAAGCGGGCGTCTGCCCCGACACATCGGCCGGTGGTGAGGCCACCGCAAGGCTGAAAATGGGGGTTAGTTTAGGCGCATGAAGCAGCCGTTTGACCGAAACGCTGGCGTTGACGAATCCGTCACGGGCCGCCAGCAAGTCCTGGTTGTAGTGCGTAAGCAGGGAGCGGTAAAACGCGTTGCCATGAGCTGCCGACTGCCGGGCGGCAACCGTGTAGCCGTCCACGGCGTCCCGTTTCAGTTGCTGGATGGACGCAAGCGACGTCCTGAACTGATCCACCATCCCGGAAGCTGGATAGGCAATGCCCAGGTGAACATAGTCATAATTGTCCAGCGTCTTCTCGTCGGCCAGCAGGCTTTGCTGCACCAGCTCGACCGGCCAGTTTGCGGGGCCATTGGCCCGCAGGTAGATCGTCAGCGTATCGAGGAGTTGTTGCTGGCTGTGTAAAATCCGGTCCATGCTGTCTTCGGTAGCCAGATAGATATCCGTGGGCAGCAGGGGCTGATACCGGCGGTAAATCCGTCGAAGCTGGCTGATGAGTAGGGCTCGTTCCTGCCCGAACTGCCCGAACAGCGTTTGCATCTCATGAAGCAGCGTATCGGACTGGCGCAGGTTGTCGCGCTCGTAGTCCTTCAGCCGGACGTAGGTTTCCAGAGCCTTCGCCGTCTGGTCGAGCTTAGTTAAGCAACGCCAGAGCGATTCGGTTGTGCTGGTCAACCGTTGTTTTTCGGCGGGTGTCAGGCCGTCACTCGCCAAAGTCTGCCGGTACCCGTAGTCGCTCAGTGGTCCCGACGACGGTAGCTGAAGCGGCCCAGAGTTGGCCCCATGCGCTTGCGCAGGAACCACGTAAGCGGCTGTGTAATAGGTCTGTATTAGCTGAAAACGACCCGCCAGTTCATCTGCCGACTGATTCAGAAAGACCACGTACCGGTTGAGGGATTGTTGCGGGGTTTCCCGCACCGGCTGACCGGCGGCCCAGCCGGAAGCAAAAACAATAAGGAGGCAACAGCCAATGGTTTGCATGGTAAACAGACGGATAGGGGATGATGCTCAAACAGATGACAGACGGCTCAATCGGGGTCCATCTCACCAAATCCGTCCTGAAAACGGCCTTTGCGCAGCTCCCCGTCAAACTGATCGCCGATGGTTTTGAGCAGAACCTGGTCCTTACTTTCCAGGCCCAGACTTTTATAGTCATCGCGAACGTAGAGATTGAATTCGGACCCGTTGAGGGTGAATTCGGCACTGACCATACCTTCATACCGGGTAATTTTTGGCTCGATGGCGGGGTACTGTTTTTTGGCCCAGCTCATGAAGTGCTCAAACATGCCGGGCAGCACCGGTTTCAGTTCGTAGCGGATCGGCTGATTCTCACCCGGATTTTGTGCCCACTTGCCGTGCCAGGCCGGGTGTTGCTTGTAAGGATGCAGGCTCATCACCTCCTTGCCCTCATGATCGGTTGTCCAGTCGAAATAGGTGGCAAACCAATCGGACGTGGCATCTTCGGACCAGATGAAGTGGGTAGCCGACGGGCGAAAAGGAACGGCATAGGCTTGGTTCTTCACGAAGTCGACGGCCAGCAGGGCATATTCAAGCTGATTGCGCTGCTGGTTACGCCGTGAGCCGAGAAATACGAGCTGCGTTTTGCCGGGCGAGAAACTAACCAGTTGTGCACCGCTAACCCGGACAAAACCGTCTGAGCGTTGTATCACGGCCTCACTAATCAGATCGAAGGGGTGATTCGTCAGGGTGTGTACATCCAGCACACTCCGGTCATTGACCAGCAGGTATCGCCCACCCGACAAAAACCGGGACGAGCCGGAGTTATCCATCGGGGTTCGGGTCTCCTCTCTGCCGGGTTGCCCGTGGTCACTGTCGAGCCACTGGTAGCTGCTCAACTCGCCCCCTGCATCAGTGAGGGTGGTTACGCGGGCCTGCCCCGCACCGGCGGACCCGTTGTCGTCGGTAATGAGGTAAATGCTGTTGCTGGTGGCTAGTATGGCCGTTCTGGGGGCATCGCTCAGAAAACGGGCCTCCCAGATTTGCGCTTTTTTGCCTTCACTGGTGGTTAATGCTACGCGCTTACCCTGGTAGTCGACCTTGAAATACGATGTGGTGTGGGTGCCAATCAGTTTGCCATTGGCATTGCTATTATACAGGTTCAGGCTATAGTCCCGTTCCAGCGTGTAGCCGATGGCCAGTGGGCCACGGACCACCTGATTCTGAGCGGCTGATGAACAGCCCAACAAGGCAAGAAAGCTGGTCCAAACGGCCATAGTGCGTAAATGTGAAGAGTAGGTACGTTCCTTTATCGGTGTCATGGCTTATTTTCCGGGAAGTGGGCATATTCTGCCCTACTGTTTCAGCAGTTTGATGGTCTTGCTCTGCGTGGGCGTACTCACCTGCAACAGGTACGTTCCCGGCTGGCGTTGGTCCAGGCTCATTAGCTCCCAGTGCTGGGCATCAACCACCTCGATCTGACGACTCATGATCGTGTGTCCCTGTATATCAACCAATTGCAACTGAACCGACTGCCCGGCGGCCCCGTCGATAGCGACGGTGAATTCCGTCTCGATGGGATTGGGATAGGCCACCGCCTGCAAACTCATACCTGGTTCGTCCAGGCCCAGTCGCCCCTGAGCACTAGTTGAGGCTTTAGCGGTGGGTGAGGTCAGGATGGTTGTGTTTTCGCCCACGGCCACAAAAAGCCCGTTACCATAGGTGATACCCCACAGGTTATTGATTGTGCCGGACTGACCAGCCTTACCGACCAGCGCGTTGGGGAAGGTAAACAGCTTACCATCGACGGCCACAGCTACGAACTGGCCGTTGGCAAACAGAACATGATTAAAATATACGTTGGCATTGACCACGTAATTCTTCCAGATGATGCCGTCGAATGACCAGCACGCAATACCGTAGTCACCCAGCGCCAGCCACATGCCTGCTCCGTAGGCCACGCTTTTGAACTGCCTGTTGGTGCCCGACGAACGGGCCGTCCAGACGATCCCATCTGCTGAGGTGGCAATGGCCCCCAACGTACCCACAGCCACAAACTTTCCATTGGCGTAAGCAATGCCATTGTATGGACCCGCCAGGCCCGTGTACCCCGACTGCCAAGTTACACCGTCGACCGACCGACTGATGAAGCCTTTGTCACCGACGGCAATAAACCGTCCGGCCCCGTAGGCCACAGCCCTGAGCACGGTTGACTGCCCCGGCAAAAACTGGCGTACGTTCCAGGCTTTACCATCAGTAGAGGTCTGAATGATAGCGTCTTCGCCAACGGCGGCAAATAGGCCCGCCCCAAAGGCCACATCATAGAAGAATTTTCCTCCCTTAAGCGATTGTGCCGTTTGGCCTAGCTCATATTGTTTGCCGTCGGGCGAGGTAATGGCCACGTTGACCGCGTGTGGCTTATCCGTGTTCGCGCAGTACCCGCCCACTGCCACGTACCGGTTGTTTCCGTAGGCGGCGCCAGACAAGGTGGTGTTTTCATTAATCGTCAACGTTTTCCAGGTTGTACCGTTCACCGATGAACGAATGATCCCCGACTCACCCAGGCCGATGAACCGGTCATTAATATACTGTAACCCATATAATCCTGATTCGACGCCCGGCGGTATAGTAACCCAGCTAATCCCATCTGTTGACCAGACAAGTTTATCTGGCCCGGCTGTTGCCACATACTGGTGCTGGGTTGGGTCGTAAGCCACGCCCCTGAGCATCTTCTGGGTACCCGATACTAGTCGATACGTCCAGGTCACGCCGTCAGGTGAAGTGAGTACAACAGCAGTCGTTCCACCGCCCACCGCCACAAACCCGCCATTGCTCCCGGCTGTGATAGCGGTCAACCCAAAGCCACTGAGGGGTACCGTCTGGTGTGTCCAGGTGATGCCATCGGGCGAGGTCATGATGTTGCCAAAGGCATCACCCACCGCAAACCGACCACCTCCGTAGGCGACGCTGGTCAGCGTGTAGCCTGGATTGGAAGCCTGTATTGTCCAGGATAAGCCGTTCGCAGACGTTAGCACAGTGCCGTTCCAGCCTACCGCTACGAATTTCCCGTTGCCATAGGCAATGTCGGTCAACGCTTCAGTTGTCCCTGAAGCTGCCTAGCTCCAGGTTAGTCCGTCGGTAGAGGTAAGTATTTGGCCGTGGTAGCCTACGACCACAAAGCTACCGTTTGCGTACACGATACCGGATAATCCATCCGACTGTTGAGTCCCGTCGGCTTTGGTTGTCCAGGTGAAGCCGTCCGTAGATACCCGGATGACACCGTACTCACCCACCGCCACGTACCTACCGGCTCCGTAGGCCACATCCATTAGACCGTGGTGAGCGACATTGCCTAGAGCATGAGTTGACTGGGACGTCCAGGTGGTTTGGGCACTGGTTGTCAACACCGTTAACAGCAACAGTCCGCTGAATAGCAGTCTGGCTAACCACGCTCTGGTGGCGGTAATATGGTTGCCCGAAACAGGTCGGGTTGAGGGGAATTGCGCCCGCACGCTGGCGGAAAGCAGAGTTAGTGAACGAGTCATAAACTTGGTTGATTGGATGGTGAACAGAAACAGGCTGGCCAGACGCAACAGACGAATGGCTGATGGGACGAAGGTGGCGGGTGATGCGCCTGTGCCCGCCGTTTGGTGCGAGTCGCCGGGTTTGGGTAGCTCAACCGCAGGACACGGGCGATGAGTCGTTGGTCGGTACGTTGGCGAGCGGGCGGTCAATTGGTACAGGGTACGTAGGTACCCGAAACGGGCACTGCTAACGGTATCCTATGTACGTGAAACGACACGGGCCAGCCACCTGAACCAGTTCAATACAGCAGCCGGCGCAACCAGGCAGGCCACCGGGGCTGATCCAAAGCTGCGTCTACCTGCTTTTGGTAGTGAATCCACTGCGTAGCGAAAATGGCACTTATCAGGGCTGTTATCAGGCCGACCGGCTGGCTGTGCGGCCACTGCCAGGTAACCATCCGAAGCTGGTTACTGATCATGATGGTTAGGAGACCAGAGCCGATAGTGGCCAGTCGGCAAATGTTTCGCTTATGCATACCGCTGCGTGCACTCGTGCATCTGATGCATGGGGCATCCGCTACCGCTGTGGGCCATTGCCGACTTATCAAGCCTGTTTTCCGCCGGGCAAACACCAGCCGGGGCGCTCATATCCAGGTGGTCACCTTCCTGTACGGTATCGAGCAGGTGGTTGGTGAACAGGCCGTTCAGGCCACTTTCTTCGCCAGCTTTTCGTTTGACCGTGATGGCGTAATACAACCCGTTGGGGTTGTTGGTGGGGCGATAGTGCCTGGGCTGGAATCGGTTTAGCTGCGGCAGAAACAACCGGATACTGAGGTATTGAGCTGGCTCAGGATTAGCCACCGGCCCACCATCAACCGGATACAGGTGGACCGTTGTGCTGCCATCTGCCATCACCTGTTTCGTTTTGACCACAAAGGGCCGCCAGCCCGTCCAGCCGCCCGGTTTGTCGGCCTGAGCGGCGTATAAACCGGCTTCGATACCAGTCATCAGGGTGGCCAGTTGCCCGTAGGCGGCGGTCCAGGCGTCGAGTAGGGCCGGGGTGGCGACATCGCCCAGCACCTCGCTGATAGACCCGATCAGGTGGCGGCCAATGATGGCGTAGTGTTCGGGCCGGATATCCAGGCTGGTGTGTTTGTGGCCAATGCGTTGTAACGTAGGCAGCAGTACCGACGGGTCGTCGATGTTTTCAGCGTAGGCCAACACCGCCATTGCCAGGGCGGTGGGCTGTTTCCCGCTTTGCTGGTTGGCCTGGTTGAAGACGTGTTGCCATTCGGGATTCCCCGCAAAAACGCGCTGGTAAAAGTGGGTGGTCAGCAACAGGCCGCTCTCTTTCAGAACAGGCACAGTTGCTTTGATGAGTTGTTTTTGATCGGTAGTCATCGGAGTAAGTAGCTGTATTGTGAACCAAAGGTGGCCGACGCAACCAGCCGCTTCAACTATTTCACCACGAGTGACATGGATTAACCAGCCGAATGGTATAAGATTGTAGATGAACCGTTTGCGCCATTCGCGCGGAAACGAAAAGCCCCCGCCGCGAACGACGGGGGCTGTCTTCTGGTAAGTTGTTGGCTTAGTATTGCTTCAGGATGCGTCCAATGTAAGCCAGTGCGGCTGGATACGTTTCAATACCATGACCTACCTTTTCAAACACCTTGCTTTCCCGTAAATTAGTAAGCTGCTTTTCGGCGTTTGCAATGGATTGTTGCCAGGGAAACAAGAGGTCCTGATCGCCCACCAGCAGATAGGTGGCGACCTTGACTTCATCCAATTGACCGGCCATATA
>JBBRMP010000063.1:0-25585 GCA_038230755.1 Cytophagales bacterium
AATTCGATTAATAATGGGCCACTTACGCAGTTTTCAGTGCCGTTGTCTGTTTCTAATCGTTTATAATATTGAACCAAAACAAACTCTACGATTATGAAAAAGCTGATCCTATTCGCTGCCCTCCTCATTCTTGGTACGTCCGCTTCATTTGCTCAGGATGACGCCGCTAAAATGGCTAAGAAAGAAGCCAAGCAAATGAAAAAAGACGCCCGCCACATGAAGCACGAAGCTGGCAAGGCCGACGATAAAATGGGCAAAAAAGAAGCCAAAATGGAAAAGAAAGAGGCCAAAGAGATGAAGAAGGATGCCAAAGCGTTGAAGAATTAGTCTCGCCCGCCTGTCTTAAAAGAAAAAGGGATGCCAGTATTGGCATCCCTTTTTCTTTTAAGAAACAACCCGTTTTATACCGTCACCGATTTACGGCGGGCGGCCAGCGGGTGGGGCGACATGGGCTTGTGTTCGTCGAGGTTGATGACGTGGAAATCACCACCCGCCAGTTGGAAATCACGTTCGTAGTTGTGCAGGTTTTCCATTACCGTATGGTCAACGTAGCGGGCGTGGTGCAGATCAACAGTGACCGATTGACCAGGCTGCTGCGGAATGGAATCCAGTTGCTTTTTGATGCTTAGGTAATTGGTAAATACCGCCGCACCGTTGACCATCAGCGTGTGGTTGTTGCCCACCGAAGTCAGTGTCTGGTCGGGGTTGAACAGGTATTTCAGGGGCAGGCCCAGCACCAGTTGAATGACAAACTCGGTGGCAATACCCACGCTAATACCAATGAGCAGGTCGGTAGCCAGCGTGGCGATGATCGTGACCAAGAATACAATAAGTTGCTCAGGTCCAATATAATACATATGGCGAAACTCCTTTGGATTGGCCAACCGGAAGCCAACCGAGATCAGGATGGCGGCCAGCGCAGCTACGGGCACCAGTTTGATAAGGGGCACCAGCGCCACCACGAAAATGAGCAGGAACGCACCGTGGAAGAAGTTAGCCCAGCGCGTTTTACCGCCGTTGCTGATGTTGGCCGACGAACGGGCCACTTCCGATATCATGGGCAGTCCACCCAAGGCCGATGCAGCAATGTTACCAATGCCCACCGCCGTCAAATCCTGACTCAGGTTCGACTTGCGCTTGAAGGAGTCGAGCAGGTCCATGGCCTTGCCGGTCAGCAACGATTCGAGCGAGCCGATTAAGGCAAACATGGCCAGGTATTTCAGCGAAATGCCCAGCAGGCCGCTGTCGGTCCAGGCACCAAAATTTACGTTCAGGTTCAGCTTAAACTCGCCGGGATTGACCAATGGTTTAATGTCACCATACTGTTTTACGTCCGACAGGTGGAAGAACACACCCAGCGCAACCGCCACGATCAGCACAACCAGTGCGGGCGGCACGCGTTTCACCGCCGCGCTCCTGATCAGTGGCCAGGTGAACATACTAATCAGGCTGACGATGCCAATTACGGCTACGTGCCATTCCATGTGGCCCAGGCTGTGGGGCACCAGCGCCAGTTGTTGCAGAGGGCCCAGGCCTTTCAGTGCCGAGGGTGGCGTACCGACGGCCAAATGAATTTGCTTGGCTACGATAATAATACCGATGGCCGCCAGCATACCGTGTACGGCGGAGAGCGGAAAAAAGTCAGCCAGTTTGGCCACTTTGAGCACCCCAAACAGCACCTGCACAACACCAGCCACCAGAATAACGCCCAGCGCCAGATGCCAGCCTAGCTCCAGATTACCCCGGCCAAGCTCCTCAACGGCACCGGATACGATCACGATCAGACCGGCAGCGGGGCCTTTAATGGTCGGCTCGGAACCGGCGAACAAAGCAACAATAAGCCCACCCACGATGGCCGTAAGCACACCCATGATAGGTGGAAAATTACTGGCCGAGGCAATACCTAGACTCAGGGGAAGGGCAATCAATGAGACCAGAAAGCCCGAAAGCAGATCTGATTGCCAGTTTTGCTTCAAACCGGCGAACCCTTTGGCTGGCACCATGTGGGGATGGGACTTAGCAACTGTTTCCATCTATAGATCGGTTTGGTTGTGTTCTGCATTAACTGATTAACTGAAGGTTTCGCCGCAGCCTTAAGCAGTTGTTAATGAAAAATTGAAATGAGATTAAAGACTACTTATGAACTCCGGTATGCTGTCTCGTAGACCGACTTCACGTGGGGGCCGAGGAAGATGCGGGCGTAGATGCGGATGATGGCCAGGCCGTCGATGATGAAGCTAAGCGAGACGAAAAAGGCCAGCACCACCTGATTTTCATGTATATGGCTGAAAATCAGGTCTTCGCCAATAAACGTTGGCGTGATCGGGAAACCCGTGACACCCAGACAGGCCAGCAAAAAGATAAACGCCAGCTTGGGCCGCGTGAGCGAGTGACCGTGAAACCGGTCGAGGTCGAGGTCTTTTTCGAGTGCCTTAATCCGGGTGAGGCAAATAAGACCAATCCCGCCGAAAACCATAATGCCGCTCAGGTATAGCATGATCTGACCGAAGCTAAACTGCTCGTTAAACGAGATGGCCAGTGCCACCCACAAGTGGTTCATGATGATCAGCAGCCAGCTCATCCGGGCTTTTTTGCGCTTGGTGAACGCTTTCAACACCATCACCAGACCAATGAACGCGAAAAAGACGGGCATGTACGCGTCAACATTCTCTGGAATAGCGCCTTCACTGTACCTGGCGAATACACCCAGCAGGTACATTGGCACGAAGAACAGCAGCACCCAGCTTACAGTCAGAAAATTTAGCTTCGACCCGGCCCATTTCATCGGGTTCCAAAGCGTGCGGTACAGCAATGAATCAAGGTTCCATTCTTTAAGGCAAAGCATATAAAACGTGTTACGCAACCGCTGCGGGTACGATTTCTCGATAGACTGTCCCCGCGTTGACGACCCGTAGAACTGCTCCCGGATCAGGTAACTCACCACCGACGGTGACACCAGCAGTTGGTACGTGCGCAGAAAGGCGTTGCCCGCAAAGTGAAACAGGGCAAGGTTCTCGAACCCGGCGGCTACTTCAATGAAAATCAATCCGATTTGGCTAATAGACGCGTAGGCGATCTGACTCTTCACCGACGACTGTACCCGCGCAATGCCCGTAGCCACCAGTGCCGTGAAGGCACCAAGCAGGGCCGTCAGAAGGCGCACCGAAATCTGATGTTCCCAGAACGGAAACGTGCGCAGCAGCAGAAAAACGCCCACGTGTACCGACAGTGAGCCGTAGAAAATGGCGCTCGACGGGGTGGGGCCTTCCATGGCGCGGGGCAGCCACGACGAGAATGGCAATTGCGCCGATTTGGCCGCCGCCGCCAGCAAGATCATCAGCGAAATAAAGACGCCGATAAATGAGTGGGTTTGCAGGTGTTCATGCACCAGTTCGCTGTTGCTGAGCTGCAAAAACGTGATGTTGGCATGCCACAAATGGTGACTTGCCCACATGGCCAGAATCAGCCCGATGTCGCCGATACGGTAGATGGAAAATACCTTCACCGCGTTCTTCACGGGCAAATAGCGATCACGGTAAAAGGCGATGAGCAAAAACGACGAGATGCCCAGAATCTCCCAGCCAATGAACAGCGTTTCGAGGTTTCCCGAAAAAATGGTCATTGTGTAGCCGAAATAGAAGAACAGGATCGTGTTGAAGAACCGCTTGTAGCCCGTCTCCCGGTGCATATAATGCCGACTGTAGAGCGTGACCAGAAACGTCAGAAACGACCCCACAAACAGGTATACCGCCGTGATACGGTCAAAGTCGAAGTCGATAAAAAATTCATAACTCTTTGATTCAAAGAGTACTACGTCTTTCATGTCCAGCGTAGGCCTGCCACTGAACAACCACATACCGATGAAAAATAGGGCACCCGCCAAATGCAGTCCCGCCGTGCCAATGGCCACCGTCGAGATCAGGCTTTCGCGCCGGGCGGGGATAAACAGGCTGATCAAAAAACCAAGCAGCGGGAAGAGCACGAAGTAGTTTAGCAATGCGATCATACAGATTAGGCCATGATGAGGACAGGTAAATTGTCGTGTCCGGTTTCCAGCAACGGCGTTACGTCTTTCGTTTCGTCGATGTGGTCGAGGCCCGGCGTATAACGGGTAAATGCCCCGTTTTGGAAGCGGTAAAGCTGCCGCGTTACGGGGTCGATCACGATCATATGCACCCACTCATTGATGTACCATTCGTAGGTGGCCGGGTTACGCTGAATCGCGTTCAGCACCACGTCGGGGTTGTGTTCTACGATGAACAACATACGGATAGGGTCATGTACCTCAACCATCTGGCTGGGCAGTCCGGGCCGCAAATCACCGTCGATGCCGTTGGCCACGCCAAACAGGCCCATCACGTTGTGGGGTAGTTTGGTGCCCGCACCCAGCTTCTGGTTATCGACCCGTGAAAAGTAGTATTCAAGGTTGACACCCCCCGTCACGGGCGTGGCCGCGTCGAGGATATTGGTCAGCAAATTGCCTTCGGGGTCGATCCGGTAATCATACGAGTTCAAAAACGCCCGGCGGTCCAGAAACAATTGCTTCGTCAATGACCGTGGCCCCACAATGGTGAGGGCATTGGTGGCGTGGTTCAGTTCGGGCCGTGGCTCAAAGAGCGACACCGACCGGGTTCTGATTTGCTCGTGGATGTGGTGCGCGTCGGCTTTCGAGTCGATAGACATAAACCGGCGCGACCGCTCTTTGGCGTTCAAATCCAGCGCATGGGCAAATGTGGTCTCGTTTTTCTGGTGCCCCGCGCGGTTAACTGCTGTCAGCGTTTGCTCGTCGAAAAACGCCGCTTCGTCACGCGTGGTGTCGTGCAGGGCACCAACAAACTGCGTCGTGTCGGGAATATCGATACCCCGTTCGCGAAGCATCGTCCGCACGCCGACGTGGTTGGCCATGTACGACATCGCCCGCGAGTTGACCGACCCCGCCCGGCCCGAACAGGCCCCGCAATCGTAGGCGGCGTAGTACGGGTTGTTCACGCTGCTCGACCCGTGACCCACGATATAGACCAGCGGTGCAAAGTCAGCCACCAGGCCAATGCTCTTCAGCAGCCCCTCCACCCGTACGGCCATTTCGTCGACCATAAAACCCACTTCCAGGCCGTTTTCGGGCATGTCGGCGGGCGTATGCTCTACCGTCAGCCGGGCGGCTTTGTCCATGTGCCGAAACGACGTGGCCGTGGCCGAACTCATGGCAGGCCGGAAAATAGTCATCACCAGCTTGGCCGCCGACCAGAATCCGAGCGTCTGCGAGATGAGCCAGCCGCTGTGAAACCACTGCGCATGTTTCGTGAAGTTCAGCTCACGCTCCCGTTTTGTCTGTTTCCCTTCTTCCTTAATCAGGTGTGTGGGCGTGAGCGGCGCGGGACAAACTTTATCATAGAACTGACCGCCTTCGGGCTGAAAGTAGGTGACTACCCCAAAAAAACCGGGTGTGCCAAACGTTTCGCTCCGGGGGTCGAGGTGTTCCAGGTAGCGCCGTAGTGAGCATTCCCGGTCGTCGATGCAGAACATGGCCTGAAAACTCTTGCCCGTTTCGTCAATCGGCAGTGCAGGTTCCTGCTGCAACCCAACCAGCACCTGGTCATAGTAGCTCCACTCGAATGCATCCTGCCAGATCGACAGCACCTCGTCCAGTTCTCTTTCTATCACGGGGCTGAACAAATCGCCCGGCTTGTCGGGCAGTTGGGTGCAGAGGGGCAACCAGTTTTTGCCAAACTGATCGTCAAGCGCATCCAGTTCAAGCAGCAATTCAAACACAATCAGATCGTGCAGCATGATCGGCTTGGGGTCGAGCATCGTCTCCGGTTGATCTTCAATGACCGACACCATGCCCGACCAGCCCTGATGCGCAAATTGCTGGTCGAAGAGGTAGTGTTCAAAACAGATTTCGTTGCCCACCACCATCGTCAGCAACTCGCCGATAGTCACGGTTCCGGAAAGGAGCAGTGTACGGGCGCGTTTGGTTCTGAAAAAGCTGGAATAACTGGTGCGTTCCAGTTCGCGCAGGGCACCGAGAAACGAGGTGGCAACGGTGGGAAAGCTCCACATCGAGATGCCCTGATCGAGGTAGTTGCACAGAATACGGAACAGCAACGGATGCACCAGCGAGTCGAGATCGACACGGTATTTTTTCTTCCAGAACGACCGGATAGCCCCAATGCGGGGCAGGGCCGTGGTTTCGTAGGAACCGTTGAGCAGCTTGTCGGTCCAGGTGGCCACCGCCTGAGGCCCTTTGCGGCGGGCTATCACCTGTTTCAGCACCGGTTCGCTGATTCGTTTTGTGGCGTATAACCTCCGGTACTCATCGAGCGAGAGGGATACTTTATAACCAAAAATGGCCGAAGCACGCTGAATGCCTTTGTAGAACGACAGATCCTGAAAGGCGTGGAGGGTATTGTGGTGGATAAAATCCTTCAACGGAGCCTGAGCGGGCAGGTAGTGCTTCAGGTCGTGGATCACCGCGTACTCATCGAAGGTACTCTTTTGCGGTTTCATACGTCGTTCGTCGATCAACTCTTTATCACCCATCGGGTTGCCGGTATGGCAGTGGTCGTAATCATGGCCGCAACCAAATTTGACTTAGCTTAGTTAAACGACCATTAATACCGCATTAAAAGAGCGTTATAACGTGGCAAAAGCCCTTTTCGACGAAAACATACGTAGATACTATTGCACTATTCTATTATGCACAAGCCAGCAGCGTAACAGCGGGCATGGGCGTAACATGGTCCGACATGTCTCAGAAGTGCATCGTGTTATAGAGCTCTATTCTTCAGCAAACAGCCGTTGTAGCTGCTGTTCAAGATCTGGAATAGACACAGTGAGGTCGTTTTCTATGGTGTCAGCCGGATCGGTGCGGCTGGCGGCTGGCGTTCCTGCCGTGTACGCTGAATAGCGGAGGCCCATAAGTTGGGCGAGGTAGAGAAAAAAATCAGGCACGTAGTCGGGGGCAAATAGCTCGAACAGGTGCGTGCCGGGCTGGCACCAGATGCAGTTGCTGAACGAAGCCCCATGCGGACCAATAATGAACGACGCGTCGTGATAAATAGACAGTTGCTCAGCCAGGCTGCGGGATTTGTCTTCCACTACTGTAATGTCGAAGCGGGCCAGCATAACCACCAGTTCAGCCTCGTTGAGCACGCGCCGCCGACCCGTCCGGCTAATGTAGATGCGTTTCCGCTGGCCGCTGCTTACGATGAGGGGCGCCAGCCGGTCGCGGATGGCCAGCACATCGGCCAGGTTGGGGTAGAACCAGTCGCCACCGCTGCCCAGTGCGTAGGTTTTAGCCCGCACGTCGATCCGGCGGCTGTCGATGATGTGGTCGGGCATGAACCCCATCAGGGTCAAAAACTCCTGTTCGTAGCTGGTGTTGAAGAGCGGGTAAGCGATGGAAGCTTGTGAAAAATCAACGTCGGGCAGGGCGTTTTGCAAGCGGCAGAGTTTAGCGGCAATCAGGAAGATAAAGTCATAATAGCCCCCAAAGGCCAGCATATCCCAGTAATGCCCAAACGGGGCCACCAGCGTATCGACCGTTCGAGTGGGTCGCCTGGTAAGTGAGAAGATGCCGCTGATTTCGTGGTGATTCCAGTAGTCGGTACACAACACGACTCGGTTGGTGACCAGGTTTCCGTAGCGCAACAGTTGGCTTTGCGGATCGGTGCTTCGGTAAAGCCAGCTATACGTGGGTAACGAAACGGCCTCTTTTGCCCGAAAAAGCCTCCTGGCAGGCACAACAGCATCGGTTATTTCGGGCAGGAGAAGCCGGTTTTCGGGGTGTTGCGACCGCTTGCAGGAAGCCAGAAAATCGACGGTCTGTGCTTTGGTCAGCAACCGAATACCGGCTAGCCGGGGCAGAAACGCGATGCTCCATTTGATAAGGTCTTTGACCCAGACAGGTACTAATCGCTTCATGGATATGGGTGGTCAGGCTCCGTTTACCCAGCGACAATAACTACGCACGTAACTTAAGGAGACGGATAGACAAACCTAAGAATGGACAACCCGTCCATTGGTCGGCTCCAGTTGTAAGATTGCCGGTCAGTGTTTATAAAATTCTGACTGACAAGCCACCCACCCGGTCACTGGCTAAACCAGTAGCTTACAGAATTCGACTCGATGATTGCATAATTGCCAGATGGCCTTCTTTTTTATGGTTGGGCGTGTTGTAGCATAACTACTTTCTGATTGCTGATCGGCCATAGAGTCCTGATTATCAGCCTAAAAGCCCAACGATTATGAAACATCAGCATCCCCAGCCAGCCAGTCAACCTACCGGTACCCCCCGGCCTCGCCACCCCTCCCGACCGGAAATGGAGAAGCCCCCGCCGAGCAACAGGCCCTGCAACACATTGGTCACGACGGACATAGCGGGCCGGATGATGCCGCCAAACACCAGAGCGGCACGGGTATGGACCACAGCAACATGGACCACGCCAACATGGACCCCGGTAGCACGTAAGGGCGTTTTGGCCACGGTGGCCGGTAAATCGGTGGTGGTGGTCAGCCCAGGTTATCTAACCGAAAAAGGCATTGAGCCGCCCAAAGATGCCGTTGGCAGCACCGCCGAAACGGTCATTTTCGTGTTGATCGACAACCAGTTAGCGGGCTACGTAGCCCTGGCCGACCGCATCCGCGACGATTCAAAAGAAGCCGTGCAGCGGTTGCAGCAGGCGGGCATCAAAGTCTACATGGCCACCGGCGACAACCAGCAGGTGGCCAATGCCGTGGCGAAAGAACTGGGCCTAGACGGCGTGTTTGCGCAGGTGCTGCCCGACCAGAAAGTTACCATCGTCAAGGACCTGCAAGCCAAAGGTCAATTCGTGGCCATGACATGACCGGCGACGGCGTCAACGATGCCCCGGCCCTGGCGCAGGCTAACGTGGGCATTGCCGTTGGCTCCGGCATAGACGTGGCCGCCGAAACTGCCGACATCATTCTGGTCAACAGCCGCCCTGCTGATATTACCAACCTGGTGGAGTTCGGCAAAGCGACGTATAACAAGACGATTCAGAACCTGCTCTGGGCCACGGGCTACAACATCATCGCCATTCCCCTCGCCGCCGGGGTGCTCTACCCCCGGTTTGTGCTCAGTCCCGCCATGGGTGCGGTATTGATGAATGCCAGCACGGTGATAGTGGCCCTCAACGCGCAACTGCTGAAGCGCAGCCTGAACCGGGACACTACTGCGCCAACCAAGCGAAGCTAAATTCTAAATAGTATAAATTCACTGCTCTGAACGGGATCATCCTATTCCATAAAACCGGCTTTTTTACGAGTAATAACACCTGATTGACGAGCCGTTTTCGATCAGATGTCATTACTATGTATATAATTGAAAATCAACAAGTTAACAGCCTAACATATATCATATCGCAGGCTGACGAACGTCATAGAAATCCGGTTTTTATAGTTCCACTTTTGTTGCGTCTTCCGGTCGGAAGTCAGTCATACAATCAACTACTGGATATGAATACAGTACGCAACTCCCTGATGTCGGCCCGTTGGCTGACGATACCCGTAGCGGCTTTGGCCCTGCTACTACTGGCTGGCCGCCCGGCCCAAAGCCAGACCATGCCCAAAAGTAAGGACCATGCCGCCATGCCGATGGCCGATGGATCGATGATGATGAAAAACGGTAAAATGATGATGATGGCTGGGGGTAAAATGACCCCCATGACGGCTGACATGACCATGAGCGACGGCAGCATGTGCATGACCAACGGCACGTGCAAAATGAAAGACGGTACCGTTATGAAAATGAAAAACGGCGACCAGTGCATGATGGAAGACGGCAAAATGATGATCCACTCCGGTTCAATGAAGAACCACAAAAAAGCGGGAGCTAAAATGGGCAAGATGAAGATGAACGAGTAAACAAACCCGGTAAGCAATCGTGCTCCGAAACGAGAACGCCCGTGTGGACTCGTTTCGGAACATGCTGACCTGCATCACTCAAACACTCAACAATGAGCAACTCCTTTTTTAACTACGTATGCCATCAGACGACCTCCTGGAATAACACCAAAGGCGTAGGGTATTACAGGCATCATTAAGGAGCTTTTACAGGTTTAGGCGAGAGAATGCATTTCGATTGACTACTTAAACGTCAGGTTCTGCACCCGCACCGCGTTCAGGATGGCCAGCATCGCTACGCCCACATCGGCGAAGACCGCTTCCCACATCGTTGCCAGGCCGCCCGCGCCGAGGATCAGCACAATCGCTTTCACCACCAGCGACAGCGTAATATTCTGCCAGACAATCCGGCGCGTGGCCCGGCCAATTTCGATGGCGATGGCGATTTTCGATGGTTCGTCGTTCTGGATAATCACGTCGGCGGTTTCGATGGTTGCATCTGACCCCAGGCCACCCATGGCAATACCTACGTCGGCCAGCGTAACCACGGGGGCATCGTTCACGCCGTCGCCGACGAACGCTAATTTTGGCGGGTTCCGGTGGAGAACCGTACGCCTGGCGTTGGACTGGCCGCCCAATTCACCTTTCAGCCGTTCGACCTGCGTTACTTTGTCTTCGGGCAGCAGGTCGCCGTGCCATTCGTCGACGCCCACCTGCCGGGCTACAGCCTCGACCACCGCCGATTTATCGCCCGACAGCATGACGGTTCGGATTCCATCGGCTTTCAGGCGACGCACGGCCTCGGTAGCGTCGGGTTTGATCTCGTCGGCGATGGTAAAATGGCCCGCAAACTGCCCATTTATGGCCGTCATCACCACCGTATAGGGCGTTTGGGTTAGGGCTTCGTCGAACGCTATTCCGAATTTTTGGAGCAGTTTGGCGTTACCAGCCAGCACTTCTTTGCCGTCAACGCGCCCTTTCAGCCCGTGACCAGGAATTTCTTCCACGTTCTCCACCGATACGGATTGGTAGGAATCACCCGCATAGGCCAGCAGCGCCGTGGCGACCGGGTGGGTAGATTTACTTTCCAGTGCGGCTGTGAGTCGGGCCAGTTCCCTTGCATCGAGCTGAACGGGCTTCACGTCCTGCACGGTAAAAACCCCTTTGGTGAGCGTTCCGGTTTTATCCATGACAACGGTTTTTACCCGGGTAATCACGTCCAGAAAGACCGAGCCTTTGAAGAGAATACCCTGTTTGGAACCGGCCCCGATGCCGCCGAAATAACCCAGCGGAATGGAGATGACCAACGCACAGGGACACCCAATGACCAGAAATACCAGCCCCCGGTAAAGCCAGTCGGCAAATTGGTAATCAGCCACGAAAAAATAGGGCAGCACCGTAATCAGCAGGGCCAGTCCACAGATAGCCGGGGTATAGATTTTGGCAAAGCGGGCAATGAACTCCTGGGTTTGGGCTTTGCGCCCGGTGGCCTGCTGTACTAATTTCAGGATGCCTGACAGTTTGGAATCCTGATAGGGCGTGGTGACGTCCATATCCACCACCGACTGCCGGTTAATCATCCCCGCCAGTACGGCCTCCCCCTTTCGGATGGTCCGGGGTACGCTTTCGCCCGTCAGCGCAGCCGTGTCGAACGAGCCACTTTCGGAGCACATCGTACCATCCAGCCCCACTTTTTCACCCGCTTTGATTTGCACTACCTCGCCCACACCAACCGTAGCGGCCTTTACCGTTCGGGGTTGCCCGTCCCGAATAACCGTTACCTCATCGGGCCGCACATCGAGCAGGGCTTTGATGGAGCGACGTGCCCGCAATACAGCCGCATCCTGAAATAACTCGCCGATGGTATAGAACAGCATTACGGCTACGCCCTCCGGGTACTCCCGGATGCCGAACGCACCCAGCGTTGCTATGCCCATCAGGAAAAACTCGGTGAATACATCCCGTTGTACAATTCGGCTCCAGGCCCGGCGCAGCACCGGCCAGCCAACGGGCAGGTAAGCCACCACGTACCAACTGAGCCGGACGGGGTCGCGGAACCAGCCGAAGGTATCCGGTGTGGTCGTGGCAACATGGTCTAGGGTGAGGCCGATCAGCAGCCCGACTAAACTACTTATGGCCGGGGCATAGGTGCGCCACGTTTGTTCGGGGCCTTTTTTTGCGGCTGTCTCAGCAACCGGAGGCGTACCGGCCTGAATCAGTTCCACATCGTCTTCGTGATTATGATCTTGTGACATGCTCTTTGCTTAAAATTCGACGAAGAAATTCAGACTGATTATTGATGAACACGGGAAACCAATGGCTGGAAATCAGAGCATATAACCTACTCAGTACCAAACCGCCGACAGGGATGCCATTCAGACTTGAGACGGACTCAGTGGCCGTGACCGGACGAAGATCAGCGTGACCACCAGTAACAACAGCGTCATCAAGCCGCCGTACAGGAAATTCAGGCCCGGATAATGGCTGCCGGTATAGCCTGCAATGGGGTATGCGATGGCCCACCACAGATGCGAAAAGGCGAAATGAGAACCATAAACCTTGCCCTGCTGGGCATCGGGGATGGTCTCGCCAATGAGCGTTTCGGACGGGATTTCGGCCAGACTTTGCCCCAGCCCGGCCAGCAGCCACAGAAGTAGCAGGACGGGATAGCCCACAAAATTCGCTCCGGCAATCGCCCCGCCCAGCAGCAACGCCCCCGCAATCAGCGATGTGCGCCGGGCGGGGTTCTTGTCTAAGATGCCCGACAAAAACGCGGCCAGCGTCGCCCCGATGCCGAAGGCTCCCATTACCCAGCCGTAGTCGGTGTCGGCCCGGTGCAACCCGTCTTTTACGTGACCAACGGTATTGACCAGAATCTGCGCCCCCGCCACCGCCGACACGAACTCGATAGCCAGCGCGAACCGAACCAGCGGTTGCCCAAACAATAGTTTGGCCCCGTTCAGCACGTCGGCCCAGGCCGAGAGGGGTTTTTCGCGCCGTTCATTGACCGAGGCCGCGTTGAGCAACTCCCCCGGCAAGAGCAGAATCAGCACCCCAGCCAGGACGAACGAAGCGGCATCGACAAAGAATATATCCCGTGCGCCTAGCCAGACGGCCAGCACCCCGGCCAGCCCCGGCCCCAACACACCCAGCAGTTGAAACGTAGCGGTTGATAAGCCGATGGCCTGCCGGTAATGCGCCTTCTCGACCACCTGCGGAATGATGGATTTGTAGGTCGGGGTGAAAAAAGCGTTGAACACATTCAGCAAAAAAACCAGGACATAAATCTGCCATCGGGCCACGTCAGGCTCGGCATTCACAAACGGCAGACAGGCCACAATGCCCATGCGGATAAAGTGGGTGACGTACAGAATCTTCTTGCGGTCGATCCGGTCCGCTAATACCCCGGCAAAGGGCGAGAAAATGATAAACGCCGTGACCCGGAGCGTGAGCGCGGTGGACAGAATCACCGCCGACTGTTCCCGGCCAAACTGGTAGGCTAGCAGGGCCAGCCCCACCCAGGTGAAGGCATCGCCGAGCAGACTGATGGTCTGGGCGAAATACAGTTTGGCAAACGTCCGGCTGCGAAGCGATTGAAACGGTTCGAGCAGCAGTGACAGCGTCGGGTTGGTCATCCGGGGGTTAGGTTGAGTACGGTTGCTTCGTGGCCCGGCGTTTACCCAATGGGTTTTGCCGCGACGGGTTCAGGGGTAAAATCAACTTGCTTTTTATTCCTGAAATACGTCTGTAATGCCCGCTTGCCGAATTGGTGAAATACCACAGGTGTCACGATGATGTCGAGTAACGTGCTGGAAATCAGCCCACCCAGAATGACCGTAGCTACGGGATACAGGATTTCTTTGCCCGAAGCCTGCGGGTCGAGGGTGAGGGGAATCAGGGCCAGGGCGGCTACCAGCGCGGTCATCAGCACCGGCACGAGCCGCTCCAGCGACCCCCGGATAATCATGTGCTCGGAGAAGGTTTCGCCCTCCTGCTCGATGAGGTGGATGTAGTGCGAAATCATCATGATGCCGTTGCGCGAGGCGATGCCCGTGAGCGTGATGAACCCCACCAGCGTAGCCACCGAAAACGTGCCGCCCGTCAGCAGCACCGCCACCACGCTGCCGATGAGGGCCAGGGGTACGTTGAGCATGATCTGAAGCACGATCTGCGCCGATTTGAAGTGGCTGTAGAGCACCAGGAATATGCCCAGCATGGAGAAAATGCTCAACAGTCCAATCAGGCTGGTGGCTTCCTGCTGACTCTCGAACTGCCCGCCATAGTGCACGAAATAGCCCGTGGGCAGCTTCACGTTCTGGGTTACTGCCGTCTGCAATGCCGTCACCGTGCTGCCCAGGTCGCGGCCCTGCACGTTGCACGAAATCACGATGCGGCGCAGGGTGTTTTCGTGCGAAATGGAATTGATCGACGAGGTATAGCCAATGTCGGCCACCTGCGAGAGGGGAATGGCGTTGCCCTGCGCGTCGCTGATTTGCGCAGCTTTAATTTTGGCCAGGTCGATGCGCTCGTCGTTTTGCACCCGCAGCAGAATATCGAACGATTGAGGGCCGTTGAGCACCTGACCGGTCACCTTACCGTTGTAGAACACTTCCAGGTTTTCTGCTACCTTACCGGCCTGAATACCATAGCGTTGCAGAGCGTCGCGGCGGAGCTTGATGAGCAACTGCGGCACCATCACCTGCTTCTCGATCTGCACGTCGACCACGCCCGGCACCGCCGAAATCGTTTGCCGGATGGCCTCGGCGTTGGTCCGCAGGTCGTTGAGGTCGTTGCCGAACAGTTTGATGGCCACCTGCGCCCGCACTCCCGACAGCAGGTGGTCAAGCCGATGCGAAATGGGTTGCCCGATGTTGACCGTTACGCCCCGTAGCTGATCCAGCTTCTGCCGAATATCGGCCAGCACCGCCGCCCGGCTCCGGTCCGAGGGTTTGATGTCCACTTCGATTTCTGAGTTGGCGGGTGGTTCGGCGTGTTCATCCAGTTCGGCCCGTCCCGTCCGGCGACTCACATACCGGACTTCGGGCACCTGAAGCAGCAGCTTTTCGCCGATCACCCCAATCTGATTCGACTCGGCCAGCGACGTACCGGCGGGGGTTGAAAAATTGATCGTGAACGAGCCTTCGTTGAAGGGCGGCAGGAATTCCGTCCCGAAAAAAGGCACCAGCCCCACCGACACCAGAATGAGCGCAATGGCCGTGCCGATGATGAGGCGGGGCCGTTTAAGTCCCCAGTGCAACAGGCGTTCGTCCTTCTTTTTAAGCCAGCGCACCAGGCCGCTGTCGTGGTCGCCCGTCTCTGGAAACGGGCTTTCCGGGCCATCAGAGGCTGTTTTTTGCACCCGTTTCTTCCAGAACTGCCACGGTGCCGCGCTCGGCTTGATGGGGCGGCTCGGCTGGCCCAGCAGGTAACTACAGAGCGCGGGCGTCACCGTGAGCGAAACCACCAGCGAGGCCACGATGGAGGTGATGTAGGCGATGCCCAGCGGCGCAAAAATCCGGCCTTCGATGCCCTGCATATAGAACAGCGGAATGAACACCAGTACCACGATGATGGTGGCGTAGACGATGGAATTCCGCACCTCGGCACTGGCGTGGTAGATCACGTCAAGCGTCGGCTTAGGCTTGGCCAGGGTCTGGTTTTCGCGCAGCCGCCGAAACACGTTTTCCACGTCCACGATGGCATCGTCGACCAGCTCGCCGATGGCGATGGCCAGCCCGCCGAGGGTCAGCGTGTTGATGGAAATATCGAACGCCTTGAAGACAATGGCCGAAATCACCAGCGACAGCGGGATGGCCGTCAGGGTGATGAGGGTGGTGCGGAAGTTGAGCAGGAACAGAAACAGGATGATGACCACCAAAATGAACCCGTCACGCAGGGCATCTTCCACATTCCGCAGCGAGGTCTCGATAAAGTGCCGCTGCTGAAACAAATTCGGGTTGATCTTAACATCTTTCGGCAGCGTCTTTTGCAGGTCGGCCAGCGCCAATTCCACCTGCTTCGTTAGCTCCACAGTGCTGGCTCCAGGTTGTTTTTCCACGGTCAGGATCACGGCGGGTTTACCGTTGACGCTGGCATCGCCCCGCTTGATGGCCCCACCGAATTTGACCTCGGCGATTTGCAAGAGCAGCACGGGCAGGCCGTTTTGGTTGGCCACCACCGTACCCGCCAAATCGGCCAGGGTTTGCACCCGGCCCACGTTGCGGATGAGCACTTCCGAGCCTTGCCGGTCGAAAAACCCGCCCGTCGTGTTCTGGTTGGTGGCTTGCAGGGCCACATCCACCTCATCGAGGGTTAGCCCGTACTGCCGGAGCTTGGCCGTGCTGATGAGCACCTGATACTGCCGCCGTTCGCCCCCGATGGGGATCACCTGCGAGATGCCCCGGATGCCCATCAGCCGCCGCCGGATGGTGAAATCGGCCAGCGTCCGCAGGTCGGCGGGGCTGGTGCTGTCGGCGGTGAGGCCCACGAGCATAATCTGGCCCATGACCGACGAAATGGGTCCCATCACGGGCGTAACGCCACCGGGTAGTGGCACGGTTTGCAGCCGTTCGGCGGTGAGCTGCCGGGCGCGGTAGATATCGGTTTTCCAGCCAAATTCCACAAACACCAGCCCCAGCCCCGGCGAGGCCACCGAGCGCACGGTTTCTACGCCCGGTGTGCCGTTGAGGGCCGTTTCGAGGGGTAAGACCAACTGCGTTTCGATCTCTTCGGGGGCCAGTCCGTTGGCTTCCAGAAAGATGGTGACGCGGGGCCGGTTGAGGTCGGGCAGCACGTCGACGGGCAGGTGAATGGCCGTGTAGACGCCATAGACCAGCACCAAGGCCGCCACCGCCACCACAAACAGGCGGTTATGGAGTGAAAACTGAATGAGCCGGTTGAGCATGGAAGCAGGAATAAAAGAAGGAAAGAGGAAGGGGATAAGGGTAAAGGAAACAGCTTTTCTTACTCATCCCCGCTTCCGACGTAGCCTAGTTGGCCACAATCACGAAATCACTCGTATTGACGTTGCCCCCCGCCATGAACTGAACCCAGCCCCGGTACACGCCCGCTTTCTCGAAGGTCGTGTGCAGGTCGAAGGCACCGTTGGCCACTTCCGGATGCACGTGCAGGTACTGCTTGTCATCGATGCCCACGACCACCATGTGTGCTTTGGCACCGAGGTAATTTTCCAGCGTCGAGGCATCAATTTTTTTGCCGTTCTGGGTCAGTACGCCCTGAATGTGCGCCAGTTTGCCCACGGTCAGTTTACCCCCTTCCGGCACCAGCGTCAGCGTGTAACCGCCAACGGTCGAGCTAAGTTTGGGGGTTGTGTAGGTCACAGGCGTGTAGGGCGCACCGCTCACGTCGAGCTTGATTTTCTCGATCTGGTTGTTGGCCCCGGTGGGGAAATAGTCAGCAAACAGGATGTACTTGCCCCCCTTGTCGAAACGTGTTTCGTCCATGTTGGCCGTCTTGGTGTAGGCCTTTCCAGTGGGCAACACGGCAATGCTGTAGCCACCCGTAGCCTGGTAATCGGGGTGGATATGGTCGAAATATGACAGATCTTCCGACACCACGATAAGGTGCATTTTTTTCTCGTGATGCACGTCCAGCGGCACCAGTTCATTTTCCTTGCCTTTGATGGTTGGCGTGAAGGTCAGCGTGGCCGCTTTGCCCGCCGCCACGCTGCCGGGACTGGCCTTGAACACCATCGCGTAGGTGTTGCCGTTGCCCTTACCGGCGTTGTCGTTGTGCTCCAGTTTCATGCCGCACTTGGGACATATATCGCCCTCTTTACCCGTCACCTCCGGGTGCATGGGGCAGGCGTAGGTATGGGTGCCACTGTGGTCCATCCCGTCCATCCCGTCGGGTTTGGTACCTGCTGCCGTGGCCGCGTTGGCCGCCACCATCTTCTGGTCTACTTCGGTGACATTTTCTTTTTTGCCGCCTGACTGGCAGCTACTTACAAAAAGTGCCGTAGTTGATAAAAGTGCTACTATGAGCGAACGATGCATTGATTTCATTGGAAAATTAGGGGAGTTTCCCCGGTTTGATTGACATGTTTAGCGGAGTGGTACTCCGCTGTCGGATTATTGTAAGAGCGGAGTACCACTCCGCTAAACTCCGCTAAACTTCATTGATTTTGGTAGATCATTTTAACTGGGTACGTGCCGCCGACCACCACCCGTTCGCCCGCTTCGACGCCGTTCAGGATCTGGGTGAACTGCCCGTTGTCGGTGCCCGTCGTGACGTAGACGAGGCTGAACACTTCGGGGGCATCTTTGCGAAAAACAACCGCTTTCCCGTTGATTTCGGTCAGCGCACCGTTGGGCACCACCAGCCCCCGCGACGTCTGCGACGACTGCACCCGCACGTTGACGAACTCCCCGATTTTGAAAAGGCCGCCCGCGTTGTCCAGCTCGAAGAGCAGCCGCTGCGACTGATTGGAGGCATTGATGGTCTGGGCGGGCGAGAGCAGCCGTACCACGGCCCTTTTACCCAGCTCATTGGCACCCTCGGCCCGGAACGATTTGGCCGACCGCACCACCGCCAGGTCCTGCTCGAACACCTGGGCCTCCACGTACACTTTACTCAGATTAGTCAAGGTAAAAATCGTTTCGCCCACGTTGACCGTCGAGCCGATGGCCGCGTTGAAGGTGCCCACCACCCCGGCAATGGGAGCCTTCAGCGCAATACTCCGGGCCGACCCGCCCCCCGGCTGGATACTGGTAAACACCCGCAAATTGGCCTGGGCTTTGTTGAAACGGGCTTCGGCCTCCGTCACGTCGCGCTTGGCGGCAATGTCGGCGATGGTTTTTATGCGCTCATATTCCTGTTTGGCGGCCTGGTATTCGGCCATTAGGTTGTTGCGTTCGGCCTGCAAATTGATCTGCGTGGCCGCGTCAATGGTTTGCTCCACCACGGCCAAGGTTTGCCCCCTGCTCACCGATTGCCCCACCCGCACCCGCAGGGCCGTAAGGCGCCCCACCTGCGGCGACTGCACCAGCGCCTGCCCCGTCGAGGAGGGCAGCACGGTTCCGGCCAGTTTAGTAGTCTGGCTCTGGTCGCCCGTTTCGAGCGACTGGGTCAGCAGGTTGAACACAAACTGCGTTTCCTTGGGAATACCGAACGTAGCCGACATCGCCCCGCCGCCACCCGCCGCACCGTGGTCGTCGCCCCCGTGGGCGGCGGCGGGTTGCCAGTGGGCCGTGGGCAGCAGGATACCCAGCACCATCAGCCCGGCCACCGTCCGTTTGTTGCGGCTGCGCATCAGCATAAACATCAACCCCATGCCCAGTAACAGCCCGCCAGCCAGCATCACGTAGGGTGAGGTGTACCAGTGAACCGGGGTAACGGGCGCGAGATCAGCACCCGCCACGGGCAGTTCCTTACCCACCTCGATACCCGGCAGCAGCAGCAGATCGGGGCCGGGTTTAGCGTTCATATTGACTGTCAGTGAATAGGCTTTTTTGGCCGGAAACGTACCCGTCAGCGCGTAGATGCCCTTGCCGATGGTTCTCACGGTGAAGGTCAGCCTGGCATCTTCGGGGCTGGAGAGTTGCAGCGTAGCACCCTCCACGGGGCGGTTAGTAGCAAACTCGTTGATGTATAACCGCAGCGTGGCGGCCTCCCCGGCTTCGAGCGGTTCGTAGTGCAGCACCAATTCATACAGTTCCGAGACGGCCTGCGTGGTGAAGTAGGTCATGGCCCGGCCCGTTGGGGCTTTGGCCGCGCCGTGGTCTTCGCCACCGTGGGCCCCGGCGGGCAGTATCGTGGCCACGGTGAGCCACAGGGCCAGAAAAATGGGCAGGAGCTTGTTCATAGGTTCCCGGTTAAAAAGTTGATCGTCAGCAGCGACAGGTTGTAGCTACGGAGGGTATCGAGGTAGCGTTGCCGGATCGCGTAGGCGTCGTTGGTGGTTCGCAGAAACGAGACGAAGTCGGTTTGTCCGCTGCCTACCAGCCGCCGGGCCGTGTTGATGAGGTCGTCGGCCTGCCGCAATCCGGTGGTCTCGTAATAATCGAGCGACTGGCGGAATTTGGCAAAGTCACCCTGCGCCTGTTGCAGATCGGTCAAGAGCGTTTGAATCTGCGCGTCGGTGCGTTGGCGGGCCAGTTGCAATCCCGTTTGCGCGGCCAGCGTTCGGCTCCGGTACTGACCCAGCCAGACGGGCAGCGAAATGCCGAACCGCAGCCGAAGCTGGGGCGTGGTTTCTTTCGACCCCTGATTATAATACCCAACCAGCAGGCTGGGCAGCAGGCGGGCTCGTTCGACCCCAATCTGCTGCTGGCTGATCGCCTCCGTCTGGCGAAAGAGAGCCACCGCCGGGTTCTGCCCCAGCGACACCGAATCGGTCGTGATCAGCGTCGCCCCCGCCCCGGCCCGTTGCAACGGCGTTACCTGCCACGGATCCCGCCGACTGGTGAGTTGCTGCAACTGCCGGGTTAGCGTCTGCACGTCGGCCTCGGCCTGGAGGCGTTGGTTGTGTACCTCGCCGGCCTGGGTTTCGGTGAAGGTTTTACTCAGAAAGTCGATTTGCCCGGCCACGAATTGCCGCGCGGCGATGGTGCGTAGCTGGGCATAGACGCTGTCCTGCAAGCCGTATTGCCGCCGCACGGCATCGGCGTATTGGAGGGTCAGGTACAGGCCCCGCACCCGGTAACGCACCTCGTTTTCGGTAAGTCGCTGTTCGGCCTGCGCCAACCCAACCTGCTGACGCTGAAGCTGGTACTGCCGCTGATACACCGTTGGCAACTGAAACGACTGGTTGATGCCCACGGTGTAAAAACCACCCGTCGGGCTGTCGGTGAACACCTCCAGGTTAGGGATCGTGTAGACCCCCTTCAGCAGTTGCTGGCTCTGTTGCACACTCAGCACCGACGCCCGAATGGCGGGGCTACCGGCCAGCACCTGCGCCACGGCATCGGCCTCCGACAGGGGCTGCTGCGCCAGGGCGGCGGTGGCCGTCAGCCAGATGAATACCAAACAAAGGAGACGAATCATGGAGCAATTGGTTAGGATGTCATTCATAGTCAGGTATTGTCACTCGTCACCATTCGCTTCTAACCGACTGTTAGTCAACTACTTGCAATTAATGATTATTGACTAACAATACCTGACTATGCATAACATCCTGTTTAAATCCAGTCGAGCGAATTCCGGTTGGGCATACCCTGATTGCGGTAAGCGGCTGGTGTCAGGCCCGTTATTTGTTTGAACTGATTCGTCAGGTAGGCTACGCTGCTGTAGCCCAGTTGCCGGGCAATTTCGCTAATGGGCGTTTCGTCATAGCTCAGCAACTCTTTGGCCCGCTCTACGCGCTGCATAATCCAGAATTTTTCGATGGTCAGGTTTTCGGTTGTCGAAAACAGGTGGCTCAGGTGGGCGTAATCGGCCTCCATCTGGCTGGCCAGGTAGTCAGACAAGGTGGTGCGTAAGCGTTCGGCTCCCCCGCTCTGAATCAGGTCGATAATGATTGTCTTCACCTGACTCACCACGCGGGTGGCCCGGTCGGCCAGCAGCGCGAACCCATGTCGGGCAAGCACCTGCTCAATGGCCGTCAGGTCAGCCGGTTCCCCGTTGAGCACTACTTTACCCAGTTCAGCGTGGGCCACGTCGTAGCCCAACTGGTCCAGTTCGTGGCGAACCACCCAGATACAGCGGCTACACACCATGTTTTTTATAAAGATCTCCTGGGTCATCCTTGTCAGTCAGTCTGCCCGGCCATCGTGGCCCGACCAACGTGGCCCGACCATTTGCGGGCTGTTTTACCTAAATTTCTTCCTTCACCGAGCCGCACTTGAGCATCTTGCTGCCGTAGTAGGGATTGCGTATGGCCGCTTTGTCGCTCAACCACGACGCGCCTTTTCCATCGGCGGCCATCGGGCAAAACTGCACGTAGGCGTTGGCTGGTTTAGTCGCTTTCGCCAGCGTGATCATACTGGCCGACAGGACGACAAACTGCGCCCGCTGCGCGTCGATGTCGGTAGCCTGACGGATAGCAGTGGCCGTTTTGGTGGCCGATGCCAATGCGCTTTTCCCCAATGCCGATAGCTTTTTGGCTTTCACCTGCCCCAGCGCCGATATCAGTGCCGTGGCCTGGGTTTGGGCCAGCGGTGCATCGGTGGCAACGAGGGCGTCTTTTACCTGATAATAAGCCAGCAGTGCCGGGGTGGTAGTGGTGGTCTGGGCCGAGGCAGTCAGGAACAGGCCCGACAGACAACAGGCGAGGATAATTCGGGTGATTGTCATGGTAGTAGTTTAGTTAACTGGTCCTACCCTGCTGCCGCAGCATACGCGTAGGAATGCATGATGGATTAGTCGGTAAGGACAATGCCGTTGGGCTTCTTGCCAACGA
Organism: Cytophagales bacterium; assembly: GCA_038230755.1. Classification (GTDB taxonomy): domain Bacteria; phylum Bacteroidota; class Bacteroidia; order Cytophagales; family Spirosomataceae; genus Fibrella. Next base: position 22,223 of record JBBRMP010000063.1, read on the forward strand.
CGATGTCAGTTAGTTTGGCCCGGCTTTTTACGTCGATGACAGACACGGTGGCGGCTCCCTGATTGGTGACGTAGGCCATCAACCCGTCTTTGGTAAAGGTGATCGCGTGGGCGTCGAGGCCCGTGGTTACCTCGCTCGCCTTTGTCCAGGCGTTGTTCATTCGCCCGAAGATGACCACCTTGTTGCCCGTGCCGGCCTGGCTGACCCAGAGTTCGTTGCGGATGGCATTGTAGGCGGCATAACCCGGCGTAAAGCCCAGCTTCACCGTCTCCACAACGGCCAGCGTGGCCACGTCGATCACGCTGATGCTCTGGCCTTTTTCGTTGTCGACGTACATCCTGCCGTCGGCACCGGGCCACGCCCCCACCGGGTCGTCACCCACGGGAATGCTTTTGACCACCGTTTTGTCGGCTACGTTTAGTACCGTAACCGAGTTGCTCATGCCGTTGGCCACAAAGGCATATTGCCCGTTGGTGGCCATGGTTACTTCGGCGGGTTCCATGCCCACGGCAATCGTTTTTTTCAGGATCATCGACGTGGCATTGTAGACCAATACCATCCCGTTGTCAGCCATTTGTGAGGTCCATATTTCGGTGCCATCGGGCGAAAACACCGCGTTGTGGTTCATCACTGGCGTGGCCTGGTTCAGAGTCGTTTGCCCCGTTTTGGGATCAACCACCAGCACCCGCCCGGTCATCCCTGACATCCCACCCGCATGTCCGGCACTCAGGTCCATGCCCGGTACGCCGACGCTCAGCTTGCGGCCATCTGGCGAGCGGTAAATGTGGTGGGGCCACATCACCATGTCGCCCATGGCCATGCCGGGCATCATGGTCATCGAGGCCTGACCAAAGGAGATGGTTTCCCGCACCTGCTTCGTGGCTAAATCAATGACAGATAAACTGTTACTCTCGGCATTGACCACGTAGGCCGCCGGGTAATTAATGGCCAAAACTGGCTGGGTAGCCATCATGCCGTGATTCATGTCCATGCAACCTGACATAGTAAATAGCAGGGATGACACGGCCACGGGAAGGAATGACTTGTTCATATGGATATATAGTTTGGTAAGCGATGACGCCAACGAAATGGCCCGCTGCTGATGGCGCGGGATGGGACTACGTTCGCCGGGGGCAAACACAGGAAACCCGTCTGGCGAGATGCAGCGGGGCATTCGTCAGCGAGTCGTGGTCAGGAAGGGATCAAAGAAGCCAGGTACAACCGGCAAGGAGGCGAAACCGACCGGGCCTGAAGAGCGGATCGGTAGCCAAGGGAGCGGCCTTCGTATTGACCGTAACGGGCGACAGCAGGCTTAACAACAGGGCCTGAAACGGCGCATTGGGAATAAACTCAGCCAGTTGCAGCGCGGGTTGGGCGGGCTGATCGGCCAGGAAGCGGCTGACATCCAGATGGGCATAGCTCAGCGTCGTTTTACAACACGGTGCCTTTTTAAACAGCGGTCCGTTGGTTTGCGGAGCTTCCTCTTCCGTGGTGCCACAGGGTTTGATGCACCCTTTTGCGGCCAGGAGTAAACTCTTGGAGTGTCCCCGCATTTGGCACCAGTGTTCCACCATGCCATACCCCGTACTGCTCATCAGGACCAACAGGGCCAGCAGGCAGCAGATAAGCCGGGTATGGAATTTGGTTTTCATCGGTACAAACTTACAGGCATTTTCTGGCTGAATTATTACAGAATTTTTCGGAATACTTACACAATTTGGTGGCACCGTATGGCTGCCGCATAAGAAGCAACCTATAAAATAGATGCCTATCTGCTGCCACCTAAACAGCGCACCAGTACCCGCTTTATGAACCTGAGCAGTAGCGTCGTCTGGTCGACACAAGTGCTCGTCAGGCTGGATGAGTGGAGCGGGTGGGGCGAACCGCACACGAAGCCACTTACGACTACCAGACTTACACCTCTATGTCCACCCACACCGCACCGTGGTCTGAATGAACGGCTTCGGGGTGATGACCGGCGGCGACGAGACGCGGGCGGAGCGTTTCGGAAAGAGAAATGTAGTCGATACGCCAGCCTTTGTTGTTGGCCCGTGCCCCGGCGCGGTAACTCCACCAACTGTACTCCACCGCGTCGGGGTGGGTGGCCCGAAAGACATCGACAAAGCCGGAAGCAAACCAGCGGTCCATCCAGGCGCGTTCTTCGGGCAGAAAGCCGGTCGTGTTTTTGTTGCGCACCGGGTCATGGATATCCATCTCGGTGTGGGCAATGTTATAGTCGCCCACCACAATCAGGTTGGGCCGCTCCTGCCGCAAGGTTTGCACGTAGTCGTAGAAGTCGGCCAGGAAGCCCAGCTTCACCCCCTGCCGCAACTCGCCCGACGTGCCCGACGGGAAGTAGCAGTTCAGCACCGTCACATCACCAAAGTCGGTGCGCAGAATCCGGCCTTCGCAGTCGTAATGCGCTAGTCCACAGCCTAATACGGCGTATTCGGCGGGAATTTTCGAGAACGTAGCCACGCCCGAATAGCCCTTTTTTTCGGCGGCGTGCCAGTGGTAGCTATAGCCCAGCGCCTCGAACGGGGCCAGGTCCACCACGTCGTGAGTCGCTTTCACTTCCTGCAAACAAAGCACGTCTACGAGCTGGGTGCGGAGCCAGTCGATCAGGCCGTTTTTGATGGCCGCCCGGATGCCATTTACGTTGTAGGTAAGTAGTCGCATAGGGTGGCAAAGATCGAAAATCAGAACTGCCTTTTAATCAATGAGCCGAACAAGTCTGTTGTTAAATAAACGAATAAAGGTTATGATTACAGTAGAAATTACCCAATACAGGCAAGTCACTCACGTATATGCACACGACCGCGAAAAAACCCGTCCGTATCATTCACCTGATTTGCTTGCTGCTACTCGTGTTCATAACGGGTTGCTATAAAAACATCGATGCGAAGTTTGCCCTAGCCCCTCGCCCATCTTGCCTTATTGTTAAATCCACAACGTGGACAGGTGATAATTACGGTTCCAAAACCGAATCTGAGCAACTAACTGTCAATGGAAAATCATATACCATTTATAAGAATAACGATAGATTTTTTACCTATGACGAAAAAGGCAGGCTAGTCCGTGAGTTGAAAAGTGAAAGAAAAAGTTCATCAGATATATCGTGTACTTATACACTGACGAATCTATTTATTAGACACAATATAATAGATAATGGTGTCTTTCTACGAATAGACTTGTTTAGCCTCATTATCAGTGACTTGCGGTCTAATTCTTTCGACTATTTAATTTAAAATTCCACAAACCTGCACAAAGTTCGATACTTTCGTCAAATCTTTTCATCGACTTGCCTCGATATTTTGTTGTCAACAAATGGTAACGTTTCATACCACAAATAGCATTTTCTAC
>JBBRMP010000064.1:0-24743 GCA_038230755.1 Cytophagales bacterium
CGTGTGTTTGCGACATTGGCCGAGGCCCAAGATCGGGTAGCGGCCATTTTGCGGGACTTATTTGATACCCGGAAAATGATCGTTGATTTAGCTTGTTTCCCTTACATACTAAATACGACATTGTAAATCTGAATTAGTATAAGATACACAACGGAGTAACCCATAAGCAACCAAACAGCAGGTCTGGAAAAAAGCTGACAGCAAACAGGCTCAGGAAACTGATGACCAGAATTATGGTACCTGCCCAGTTGCTCAGACGGACAATTGGACCATGACTAAACCGATTTTTGAACAACCGGCTTGTTGTCAGCAGGTAGTACAATTCAACGCACATGGGCATCAGGCCCGACGAACCCAGTACCGCATAAATCACGAATTCATCGTCATCGATGAGGTTACCCGCCGGATAAATCCAGTTGTCGTCGACAAAAAAATTCAGGTATTCAAAAAGTAACCAGCCTGATATAGAGGCAGTTCCAATGGCAATTAACTCCCGTGCAGATCGGCTGATGAGGGATTTACCCTCATTACGCACATATACCCACCCGTCCAGCATGAGCGTAAAACCCCAATACAGTGGCAGGGCCGCCCAGTTGAGCAACCACCTTGGTGCATTGAATTTCCCCCACAGCACAAACAACGTGATGCCCCACGTAAACAGACCAATCCAGAACCACACAGGCAATAACACACGTTTCAGCCGCTTTGGGTCAGATAATCCGCTTTTTTTAAATCCAGCTAGTCCGGGAAATAAATAGATGAGCAAAACAGTCGCAAAAATAAGGGCGGCTATACCAAATATTAGTAGATTAAAGGGCGCTTTTTCAGGCGCTTTTAACGCGGGGAAGTCGAAAAAATCAGGACCAAAATTACCGTCAAAGGCAATCCAGCCACCCACATAGGGTAAAAAGAAAATACCACCAATAGCCGTCAGTAAGTAGAGCGTTTTTTTATCGTCTGTCATTTCAGTGAATAGTTGACTCTCGCTTAATACACTCCTTCAGGGCGTTCAAAAAAATCTGAAGTAGTAAATCTAATTTCAATACATCCTGATACCCATTAAGCCAGATGCCAAGCGACAAAAAAATACTTTTCACGTTTTCTTCTGTCAGACTGTAGACCTGAAACGATACATTGTCGCGCAACTGCTTCCGGTAGCGGGCCAGCCACTGCTGTTCATTCGCAAAATAGTCACCATTCCAATCTATTAAACCAATTGATTTACTAAATGAAGAAAAACGATGTTGCCGAAAGATAAAGCCTGGTTTGTCAGGCTCGTAGTAGTCCGAAAAAATATCGGTTATTCTGCGACCATTGGTAGTCAAAACGTCATAGTACTGCCGGATCACATAGGGGTCGATATCGCCCAGCATATCAGAGCCAGGCGCGTCCATATCAATGAACCGTTGCTCCTGATTGACAGGCACCGGCTGTTTATTGGTTTTCAGATAACAGAATAAAAAATCGCCCGACGAACTGGCGATATCACCCAGCCAGGTAACAATATCTATATTTGAATCAACGTGGGGAACTAGTTTATTCAGAAACGACAAAAAACTGGGTAATGGGCTAACAACCTGCTGGTGATTACTGGCATCCAGCCCCGCCAGCACGTGGGCAATATCGCAGTAGTAACCCTCTGGAAGCACTATTTCCTGGTGGTCATTTTTATAGATTTCCGGCACCTGATTCACACGCGTATTGCCATATACACGGTCATCGGCGCGGTACGTAATCACCCTATGTTTCGGCTGATAGGTATTGGCGCTATAATGACGAATCTTCTTCGTATGGTTTTCCGGAATAGGCACACTGAGCGTTGCCGGATCATCAACTATGTTGACCAGATAACGACCCTCGACGGATGCCGCTCCTCGAATCAATTCGCGGTTCCAACCCCACTGATCATAGAATATTTTACGTAACCGGGTAATCATTAATGCCGTGTTATGCTGTTCGCCGATAAAATAATCTTCCTCTTCTTTTAATAGCTCCAAAAAATGTAGCAGCGTAAACACATCTTTCTTGTCGTGATACGGTTCGGGCAATGTTGTTAGAATGGTTTGACTTAACGACGTCAGCATGGTCGAAATGTAGTGAAGAAGACAGTTGTGTATGGTTTCAGGGCTACAGGCCAAATCAAACCCATATTGACATTTATCAACGCGTTTCTCGAACCGCTAAACCAGTGGCGATCCAGTTGCCCATTTTTCGGAGTACACTATTGATAAACATAAAGGGATTGAAGCCTGAACGACAGCCTGCCTACACCGTGAGTAATCTGGTAATTTTGTCGATGTTGATGGCGGCGTAGTGGGCCAGTAAGTGCAACTACAGAGCGGCAGCCTGTAGTTAAGGCCCGTGACGGGTGGGAACGGCATGGCAGGAGGCTGATTAAGTTGGGCGGTGCAGCTCAATGTAAGCAGCCTATCAACCAGTTACCATAACCCGGCTGCTTATTTATTGAGCGTGACTATTTGCCCTTTCATCCCGGCAACATGATGGTGAACGTGGTGCCTTTGTGCTCTTCCGATTCTACCTCAATCGTGCCGTTGTGGCCTTTGGTAATGATGTCGTAGCTCAGGCTGAGGCCCAAACCCGTACCACTGCCGGTAGGTTTGGTCGTGAAAAAGGGCTGAAAAATCTTACCCTCCAGTTCATCAGGAATACCGATGCCATTATCAGCCACCCGTATTTCAATACCAACGGGTGTTTGTTTGGTCGACACTTTTACGGCCGGGCGGTAAGCGTAGCCCGCCAGCGTGCCCGTTTCTCGTTCCTGCTGCTGACGTTGCTGAACGGCATAAAAGGCATTGTTGAACAGGTTCAATAGCACCCGCCCAATGTCCTGAGCTACCACATTAAGTGGAGCCACGTCGGGGTCCAGATCAGCCACGAAACTAGCGTTGAATGTTTTGTCTTTGGCCCGCAGCCCGTGGTAACTGAGCCGCAGATACTCATCGGCCAGCGCGTTAATGTCGGTGAGTTCCCGTTGACCGGTACTGGTACGGCTGTGTTGCAGCATGTTGCGCACAATAGCCGACGCCCGCTGACCGTGATGCCCAATTTTTTCCAGATTCTGGTTCAGATCGGCCAGGATTTCCGCCTCCAGTTCGGTGTCGCGGGCGGCTCCTTTTTCACGTTCGTCCTGTAATTCTTTCACCAGTTCGGTGCTCACTTCCGAGAAATTGTTGACGAAGTTCAACGGGTTCTGAATCTCGTGGGCAATCCCCGCCGTCAACTCGCCCAGACTGGCCAGTTTTTCGCGTTGTACCAGTTGGTCCTGTGTGGCCTGAAGTTCGTTGAGGGTCATTTGCAGGGCCTCTTTTTGTTGCGTTAGTTCGGCAGTTCGTTCCTGCACCAGCCCTTCCAACACATGCCGTTCCCGCTGTTCGGCCTCTTCGCGGTCAATCCGGACCTGATGGTCCTTAGTGTATGTTTTTCGCTGCCGGGCCGCAATAATATAAAGACCAAACAGCCAGACGTAGGCAAAGCCAAAAGCCGCATCGAACAATTGATGGTTGGGCCGGTATACCGACTTGGTCAGCACCGTTTTTATCAGGTAAACCACCAGATGCACCGCCACAAAAGGCACCAGCCCCAGCAGCAGCACACGGGCAGGTGAGTAGCGTTGTGACCGTTGGTAGGTGACGTAGGCCGCAAAAATCAGCGCGATGTAACACAGCCACGTAGCCCGGAGAACGTACCCCTGATCGTCGAGAATGGCATCGAGGGGAAACAGCGTAATCAGCCCAAACGCTGACCATAGCAGCCACCGGTCCCAGACGGGCGTCCGCGTTTTTGTTTCCAGAAACCTACGGAGTTGAAACAGCAAAAAGATGGTAACACCACAAACCGCAGGATTCATAAGCTGAGTCGATTAAGCCAGTTGGCGGGCGTTTGGAATCATAACAATAAATGTGGCTCCCTCGCCCTCGATGCTTTCGGCGCGGAGGGTGCCGCCGTGGCCTTTGGTAACAATATCGTAGCTCAGACTAAGCCCTAACCCCGTGCCGCTGCCGGCTGGTTTGGTGGTAAAAAAGGGTTGAAACAATTTCTGGGCCACGCCTTCATTCATCCCCACGCCGTTGTCGGCAACCCGAATTTCCACGCCCCCCTTAACTGCCTTCGTTTGTACCCGTACGCGCGGCTGAAAACCAGCGCCCCCCTGCCCACTCAGGTGCTTTTGCTGCACGGCATAGAACGCATTGTTAAACAGGTTCAACAACACCCGCCCAATGTCTTGCCCTACCACCGATACCAGCGGCAAATCGGGGGCAAAATCAGTATCCATAGCGGCATTAAAGGCCTTTTCCTTAGCCCGCAAGCCGTGGTAGCTCAGCCGCAGATACTCATCGGCCAGTTCATTAATGTCGGTGGGTTCGCGCTGCCCGGTGCTGGTACGACTGTGCTGCAACATGCTCCGCACGATAGCCGACGCCCGCTGCCCGTGATGCCCAATTTTCTCTAGGTTCTGGTTTAAGTCGGCCAGGATCTCAGCTTCCAGTTCGGTGTCGCGGGCGGCTCCTTTTTCACGTTCGTCCTGTAATTCTTTCACCAGTTCGGTGCTCACTTCCGAGAAATTGTTGACGAAGTTCAATGGGTTCTGAATCTCGTGGGCAATCCCCGCCGTCAACTCGCCCAGACTGGCCATTTTCTCTTTCTGCACCAACTGATCCTGCGTCGTGCGTAGTTCGTCGAGCGAGGCCTGCAACTGCGCCGTGCGCTCGGCCACTTGCTGAGACAGCATATCTTTCTGCCTCATCAGCATTTGCTGACGGTCCTGTTCCTGCTCAAAGGATTGTTTCGACAGCCGCTGTATCTCAAGCAGTTGACCGGTCAACCGGCGTTGCGTAGCCACAAACGTGCGGGCCAGATAAAGCGACATGGCGATGGGTACGCAGCAAACGCCAATAATATAGAATAAATGTACGTCTGACTGATCGAGCTTCAGAAAGCCAGCCCCTTCGAGCCGGTCGTAGGCGAAAAAAAGCAGGAAACAAACCAATGCGCCACCCATGCCAAAGCCAATAATGTTGGCCCCCCGCTGTCGCCACGACAGCACCGTTACCCGGAGTAACTCCGTTAGCGCCACCACTTCCGAACCCGTCTCGGCCCAGGTTGCGCCGTTGAGGCGATCCGTAAAGCCCAGTACCGCAAACGTGGCCAGGGCCACCAGACAACCATAATAAACCAGGCCCTGTGGCCGCTCAAAAATTCGGTAAAGCGCGGTGAGCAAAAAACCGTAGCCCAGCGGGTAACACAGCACGTTGATCAGGCTCCAGGTTTCGTAGCTGCTCAGTTCATCGACCAGCAGAAACGTTACCCCCACCGACAGCGACGCCACGCCCAGGAAAAGCGTAGCCAACGCCACAAATAAGTTGGCTCGCCCGCCGGTATCATAGGCGTAAAATGCCGCGTGCAAAATGGCCATCATCAGCAGCAGTCCCGCCACCAGCGTTCCCGTCAGTGACTGCCAACGTCGGTAATAGGGCTGGGTAGTTTCCTGACCGTTGGGCAGCAGGGTCATCTTAAGCAGGTTATTGACCCGCTGTCCATACTGCGCCCGGTAACCCGTTGGTTCCACCACAAACCGCACCGCCAGCACCAGATTGCCCACCGAGTCGGGCAGGGCGGCGGCGTAGTAATCGTGCATCCCATGCACGGCTTTGGCCATCGTTGAGTCGGAGCTGACAATGCCCGTGGCCCGCACCAGTTGCCCGTTGGCAAACACTTCGGTAGCCGCCGCCTGCTGCCACCGCAACAGCACCGGTTGCCGCCGAAACGATGAATCGAGTTGCAGGTGTAGCCTCACCCAGCCAATGCGGCCGGGCAGACGGGGCAACAGGTCAGGTACCGGTTGAGCGGGATTGAGCAACTGCCAGGGCTTACCGGGGCTGGTTCGGTCGTCAAGGTCCGTACGGCTCCAGCCACGATCATCGCCCACCCGGAACGCCCACGGCACCGCCAATGATTCGCCCAGATCCGAGAGATTGTCTACGCGCTTTATCTGCCCGATGGCAGGAAACAATCCCAATGTCAGGGAACCAACCAGGAAGAACAATAAACGGTGCATAGTGGGCAGATTCGGGTGTGTGAAGAAACAGCATTCGGCGCACTTCGTCAAACCGGCGGTTGAATCATCTACCTGATTGGGGGTCTCTTTCCCTGTGGCTGACACGCGTTCCGCACAAAACGGGAATAGCGCGTTGGGTATCCGGGCCGAGGAGAGTCATAAAGGGGAGTTGACCATACTAGATGCCGAGCCGCGTTCAACTGCCTTGATAGCGTGCATACCGACGGGCTGGCAGTTTGGGTGGATCACGATGATTCCGTCAATCTGATAAAGGGATAGAATGAGGTATTGACGAATACGACCCGGCTACTTAGCTAGCGAACATAGGCGCTGAACGGGGAGTTACAGCATATCCGACCCTATTTTTACCCAATATTAACTACTTAAGTAGGTCACATTATCTCCTTCATATGATTTTTTATGTAGTGCAAAACCATGAATTACTAGGACTTATCTAATAAATTTTAAAACTTAGCAATTTGTCAACGATATAATTTAATTATTTGATTATCAATTGATTACACTATTTGTATATACAATTGTAGACCTTTCAATAACAATATCACCTGTATTATACTCATAGACGGCTGTGACGAGAATCCGTGCAGTGGTTCTAAACAGCAATAATGTGCCCAAGAACCGTGAAGACGATTTTGGAAACATCATGATGAGCCGCCTCAAGTCCAAAGAACCTCTACCCTACGAAAGTTTGCTGGGCATGGTAAGTTGAATTTGATCTGCGTCTGAGAGCGTCTTGCAGCCGTAACGCATTACGGATACAGTGAATCAGTAACAATTACCATGCCATTAGCAATTTTCAAGTGATCAATCTCATTATTCAACGAAAAAAAGTTTGATGACCGAGTTGACGCTAGTGTAATCGGCAAATGAGTTGGTGAAACTGCCACTGCATCAATACCTAACAAACTTCATGCCACAACGACCTGAATAAATTATTTTTATGAGAAAGCCTGCCAAACGTCTGCTCATCATTGATGAAAACCCGCACATCATTTCTGTTCTTCAGCAAACCTTGAGAAATGACTTCGAGTGTGTGGTTGCCCGGTCAGGACGTGATGCGGTTCGACTGCTTGTGCAGGGAAACCGGTTCGATGCAATTATGACCGAGTTGAACCTGACGGCATTCAGCGGGCTGGAGCTAATTCGTTTTGTGCGTGCCAACCAGTTGATTGGTCAGACACCCATTATTGTACTTTCTGGTGCCACCGACAGTGCTACCCGTATCGACTGTCTGGAAGCCGGGGCTGATAGCTACCTGCCCAAGCCCTTTAACCCGCTCGAAGCCCGGGCCAAGCTTCAATCGTTGTTGCGGCGTACCGCAGCCTTGCCAGAGGTGTACCAAATGCCCGTTACTTCGCCCAAGGTCAGCCGTCAAAGGGTCTCCTGGTCGCTTAACACCCTGTTTAATTTATTCTAAGCACTAAGCTTACCAAAACAGGAAAGCCAGCATCTGGCCTGACCACGCCTACACTTCAGGCCCGCTGAATAAGCATTTTCCGCGTCCAACCACCCTTCTACTGATGAGTAGCCTAACCACTACCTACATACTCTTGGTTGAACGGGATGAAGCCGTGTTTAATCGGATTACCAGTGTATTGGGCAAAACGCAGTATGTCATCTGGCACAAACAGGTTGACGATGCGCTAGCCTGGCTCATCAATCAGCGCCCTGTCGATTTAATCCTGGTTGGCCAATCGGCCAATTATGCCGAGGTGCTCAACAGTCTGCACCCGTTCAGCACAAGTCGTGGTCTTCCCCTCTTGCTGCTTTGCTCATCCATCACGCGCGCTGTGTTGCAGTTGGCCACCGAAGGCGGCGCTACCGATATTATTTCGTTCTACCCAGTTGAAGGACCATCGTTTCGTGAACGGCTTCAGGCTTATTGTTCACTGCTGCCACGCATTGCCCAAACAGCAAACGAACCCGTTCAGCCAGAACCAGCTAGTTTTGAGCTACCCCTCTGGAAACGTGGCCTCGATATGCTGGTAGCCATGGGAGCCTGTCTCACCCTCAGTCCACTGCTGTTGATCACCACCGTGCTGATCAAACTTGATTCAAGAGGGCCGGTTTTCTATCGTTCTAAACGAGTGGGGGCCAATTACCGGGTTTTTAGCATGATCAAATTCCGCACCATGTCGGCGCAGGCCGACAAGATGCTGAGTACAATGGCGGCGCAAAATCTGTATGATACCAATCCCGTAGCGCATACTTGGGGCGATACCAACCACACCAATGCGCTTTGCGAAACATGTGCATTAGCGGGTTCGTGTCAACGCCTGCTGTTCGACGAAGACCATTATGTCTGCGAACGCCACTACCTGCTAAGCCACGAAGGTGGCACGTTCCTGAAATTCCGCGATGATCCGCGCGTGACGCGGCTTGGTCGTTTTCTGCGCAATAGCAGCATCGACGAACTACCCCAACTGGTCAATATCCTGATTGGCGATATGTCGCTGGTAGGTAATCGCCCTTTGCCCCTCTACGAAGCCGAAAAGCTCACCACCGACCATGCTGTGCGGCGCTTTGCCGGGCCTGCGGGGCTTACGGGCCTCTGGCAGGTGAAGAAACGGGCAAAAGGTGAGGGCAACATGAGCGAACAGGAGCGCATTGATCTGGACATTGACTATGCCCGTACCTTCTCGTTTGGGCGTGATATAAGCCTTATCTACCAAACGCTGTTCAGCCTTTGGCAGAAAGAAAATGTGTAAACGCCTACCCTATCCATCAACATGCGCATCACCGACCGGATTACGTACCAACAGCCGAAGCCAATAAAACCGGTGGCCGTATCGGTAGTAAATCTTGTCTTTGCCGATGAGCAGACAGCGTATTATGACGGCCACAAAGTAGCCTTTGCTGAGCAAGATAACATCGTTATTCAGTACTCGTTGCGCGCAGCGCAACCAACCGCTGCTACATACCTGGTTCGTTATCAGTTGACCATCAATTGACAAACACTGTTTTCAGTCGCTTCATGCCAATACTTTCCGTACTGCTCTTTGTGCTCCTAGCGGGGCTGATCGCCTATACTTACGTAGGCTATGGCTTCATAATCTATGGCCTTGTGAAACTGCGGCGTTTGTTTGGCCGCACAAACCAGCTCAACACGTCGCCAACAACCAACGCCGACGTTACGCTCATTGTACCTGCCTATAATGAGATCGATTATCTGCCCACCAAATTGCAAAACTGTCTGGCGCAGGATTACCCCGCTCAGCACGTCCGATTGCTGTTTGTAGTCGAAGGGTCGACGGATGGCTCGGCGGAATACCTGGAAGCGATGAAAGCGCAGGTGCCCAACCTCACGGTGGTGTCGGGCGCACGGCGGTTGGGCAAAATTGAGGCGATGAACAACGCCATGCCCCTGGTGCAAACGCCCATTGCCCTTTTCACCGATGCCAACACCTTGCTGAACCCCGAAGCCGTGAGCAGAATCATGCACCGCTTTGCCGACGCTAACGTAGGGGCTGTAACGGGCGAAAAACGGATCAGCACCGGAACAACGGAAGCAGCCTCTGGCAGTGGTGAAGGCCTCTACTGGCGCTACGAATCGTTTTTGAAACGGCTCGACGCTGAGCTACACACCATTGTGGGCGCAGCGGGTGAACTCTTCGCTATCCGCACCGCCCTCTACGAACCCGTTGAAGCCGACACATTGCTGGACGATTTTATGATCTCGCTACGCATTGCCGGGCGGGGCTACCGCGTCGATTATGCCCCTGACGCCTACGCTATGGAACGCCCCTCGCACTCGATCCGGGAAGAGAAAAAGCGAAAAGTGCGTATTGCGGCGGGTGGTTTTCAGTCGATGGGTCGGTTGTTACCCTTGTTGAATCCATTTCGGTACGGCTGGCTTAGCTTTCAGTACATCTCGCACCGGGTGTTACGCTGGGCGGTGGCCCCATTTTGCCTTCCTTTATTGGTGCTACTCAATATCCTGATCATCGCTGAAGTGCCTGCGGGTAGTAGACAGTGGCTGTTCTGGTGCGCTATGCTGGCTGGCCAGGTACTCTTCTACATAATGGCTGGTGTGGGCTATTACCTCGAAAACCGCCAAACCCGCTGGAAAGCCACCTTTGTACCCTACTACTTCGTGTTCATGAACTGGTGCGTCATGCTCGGTCTGGTACGCTTCTGGAACGGCGGATTATCAGGCATCTGGGAAAAGGCGGCTCGGGCCGCGTAGGTCGGGCCGTTTAAGCCGGACTGCGTTGGTTACGCCCTACACCATAGTATATTGTGCACAGTGCTTTTTGCAAGCACCACCACCGTTTGACCTAGTTCGATGTCGGCATCCTCAAATCATCTGCAATAGCCGATAAACAATCCGTTGGGTTGTTTATCTTTGTTTAGGAACACTAATCACATTAACTCCACAGAACCTGTTAGCCATGCCAAGCAGGTCTGATACATGCCTCAGGAGCTTGTTGTGACATTACTACCAAGTAAAAGTCAAAATAACCAAATGATGCCTGTACCCTGGCCAATTGGGCAGCGTGCGCATTGTTTCAACACGCGCTTTGGGAATGAATCGAGTACCGACGCTGATGACCGAAACGTTTCGTCGGCTCAGTTTGCTGTTTGTAGTATGTTTGCTAGTTACCACATCCAGCTTTGGGCAGGGTGGTGCGCGGGGTATGGTTGCCTTCGGTAGAGCAACGGGATTATCGGGCGATACGCTCTATCTGGATGTCAACCAGGATGTTGGGGCACAGTTATTACCATTTGACCAGATTGTAAAAATTGCCACGGCCAATTCACCCATCCTTAAATACCAGGACGAGGTCATCAACTCGCTGAATGCTGCCACAGCCGTAACCCGGTCACAGATCCTACAGAACCTGACGGGGTTTGGCAATTATTCGGGTGGTAACCAGACCCTGCTGGCCACAGGCGTACCCGACGCCACTGGTGGCAGAGGCAGCGTTGGGCAGTTGACAAACGGCTGGCGGGCAGGCATCGAAGCCCACATTTCGCTCTACGATCTGTTTGGTCGTAAGCACCTGATTCGGCAGGCCGAAGCCACCCAACAGGCGGGTGAACGCCAACGAGACGTGGTATTGTTACAACTGAAGCGTGAACTGATCACCATTTATCAGGATATGCTGACGGCGCAACAGGTACTAAAAATACGCCTGATCGACGAACAGGCCTCGCTTACGGCCTACCGAATTGCCGAGATAGAGTTGCAAAAGGGGCGCATATCGGCCGAACTGATGGCCAACGCCACCACGCGCTACGTGCAAACAAAGTCGATTTCGGAGCAGGTAAAAGGCGAGTTTTTGAAAAATGTCCACACCTTCGAGGCACTGGTGGGCGTACCTATTCAACGGTTAAAACGAAACTGATCTGGCGTATGTCTATCTCCGTCTTTCTGCGTTTGCTGAGGCAGCACGCGCTTTGGTTCGTGCTGATTCCTTGTCTGACAGCCGCCACGGCTCTTTACGTTACCCGTAACGAACTGAAAATATATAAATCGCAGACCTCACTCTACACCGGTCTGGCGTCGGGTTATTCACTGATGACCGACCGGATGGGGGCCGTAATGGACCGATCAGTGAGCGCGTTCGATAACCTGCTGAGCACATTGGGGTCTAAAGAAACCCTGCTCCAGGTGGGCGTTGACCTGCTGGCCGATCACCTCCGGCTGGCGCAGCCCGATAGTATGGTACTGGGCTGGAATGGCTTCTACGACCTGCAAAAAGCAGTGCCGGCCAGTTTCCGGATCGAATTACCCCTCTACGGCGACCCGCTGGCGCTGCGCCGGGCACTCGATAGTCTCGTTCGTTCGCCAACACCTAACCCCATCAAAACGCTGGTGTTGCAGGAAAATTCGATTTATTCGTTTCGCCTGTTGAGCGAAAAAATCAAAGGTTCGGCCCGGAAGAATACCAACGACGTGCTGCTGATGGAATACGAAGCCAACGACCCCGCCGTGGCCCAACAGACGCTGAAATACGCCATCGACGTGTTGAACAAGCGTAATTCCTACTTTAAAACGTCGGAAACTAACTCAGTAGTTGACTATTACGAAGACCGGCTGAAGCTGGCAAAAGCCGCTCTGGATAAAGCAGAGGGCAACTTGCGGGCGTTCAACACCAACCATAATGTGCTGGATTATGACGAAGAGGCTCGCAACATGGCCACCTCACGCGAGGCGTTGACCAACGAGTATAATCAGGAGTTGATGCGCAAAAATGCCGCGAAAGCCTCGCTCGATGCGCTCAACAAGCGCATGGGGCAGCAAAGCAGCATCCACACGGCCAACTCCGATTTGAACGAAAAACAACGGAAACTGACCGAAGCCGAAAACCAACTGGCCAATGCCCGTGCGTATGGTCAACCAAAGTCGGCGTTGACACGGCTACAGGCAACAGTCACGACGGCGCAGGAAGACCTGAAAGCGTCGGCGCAGCAGTACGACGCCGCCACTAGTACGTCAGACGCGCTGCCCCAACAAGCGCTGGCCGCCGACCGGCTGACCAAGTCGCTGGAGTATGAAGAATCGGCATCGAAGCTGGACCTGTACCAAAAACGCATTGGTGAATACAAAGCCAAAACCAGCGAATATGAGCCGCTGGGGTCACAACTGCGGCAGTTGGAGCGTGATTTGAGTGTGGCCGAGAAAGCCTATTTCGCGCTGCTTCAGCAGGTGGAGCAATCGCGCACCCGGCAACAGGACGTGTCGGTGGGGGGTAAACTGGAGGTGCTCGACGCCCCCGATTTCCCGCTCGACCCGCAGCCGTCCAAGCGGAAACAACTCGTCATTGTGGGCATTGGCGTGGGCATTTTTCTGGCCCTGCTGCTGATGGCCCTGCGGTTCTGGCTCGACAAGCGCATTCAATCGCCCGAACAGGCCGAGGTACTGATAGGTCGGCCCGTTACGGCATTTTTTCCAACGGTAAAAAACCTGTTGGCGTCAAGCCGGGCCAACCGGGCGGCTACCAGCATGTTCGAGCAGTTGTTCAACGCGCTCAACATTGAGGTTGCGCAGGTGAAGGACAAACCATTTCCGCCCATCATCACGCTGTTTAGTATGCAGCCCAGGCAGGGTAAAAGCTGGGTGGCGCACGGGCTGGTACGGCTCTACACCGCTGCTGACCACCGGGTAGCCTATTGCTACCCTCGCAAGGCGGGTACTGAACAGCGCGAATTTGACAAAAACGTGAGCTACCTGCCCTACACCGTGCAGCCCGATTTCATGAACGTCACGAGCGTTGATTACCTGCTCGACCACAGCTACGATTTCGACGCTTCCCAGTTCGACCGGATATTGCTGGAATTGCCCGCTTTGGCCAACAACCAGATGCCCGTTTATCTGCTCAAAAACAGCGCGTTGTCGTTGCTTGTCGTTGATGCCGGCAGTTCATGGGCGCGGGCTGAAAAGCAACTGCTGTCGCTCTACGAACGCGTAACCCAACAGCCGATTCTGACGGTGCTGAACCGGGTGGGCAACAACTACATTGGCGATGCCGGGGCTTCTTCGTCGCAGCCTAACCAAACGAATGGCAGCCCCAGCATTCAGCCTCAGCGTATCAACCGCTGAGTTTATTTAACCGTGCATCTGTCCAGAAATCAGCAGAATATCATCTGTTTTCAATACAGCCGTAGTAGATTTGGCTATCCGATGAAGCGTGCCACCCAACCTGCCTTTACTGTCGTTGACTTTGATCCGTTCGCAGGTCCCGAACTCGTCAGGGTATCGCCCATAACCGACTCGCAGGCCGAAATATGGACAGCCTGCCAGTTTGGGGGCGACGATGCCAACCGTTCCTATAACGAATCGGTGTCACTGCGGTTGGTGGGGCAATTAGACAAAAACGCCTTCGAGTCGGCCTGGCTGGCTCTGGTGCAGCGCCACGAAGCCTTACGCACTGCGTTCAGCGCCGATGGGCAGCAAAGTTGCCTTTTCCGCGAACTGACGGGACCACTGACATATCAGGATTTTGGCTTACTACCGATTAATGAAGCCGAGCAGCAGGTCATCAATCTGGCCCGCGCCGATGCGCAACACCGGTTTGACCTGACCAATGGCCCGCTGGTGAAAGCAACGCTGCTGAAACTGGCCGACACCACGTACCAGTTCACCCTGACAGCCCACCACATCATTTGCGATGGCTGGTCAACGGGGATTCTGTTGCAGGATTTAGGCAAGCTGTATTCGGCTCTGGTACAGGGAATTACCCCAAAACTTGACCCCGCGCCGCAACTTGGCGACTATGCGCTGGCGCAGCAGACCTATACAGAAAGTACGGCCTACCAACAACACGAAGCCTACTGGCTGAACCTCTACCGAGACGGCGTTCCGCTGGTTGAACTCCCCACCGACTTCCCCCGCCCCGTACCGCGCACCTTTGCCGGAAATCGGGTCGACGTAGCGCTGGACAAGGCGTTGGTACAGGCGTTGAAGCAGGCAGGTATACGAGCCGGTTGCAGTTTCGTGACCACGCTCACGGCCTCGTTTGAGCTTTGGCTGATGCGCCTGATTCACCAAAATGACCTGGTGCTGGGCTTGCCCGCCGCTGGTCAGGCCGTGACCGATTTATATGGGCTGGTGGGCCACTGCGTGAATCTGCTTCCCCTGCGCAGTTATTATTCGCCCGGTAAATCAGTCCAAACCCATTTGCGCGAACGGCGGGCTAGCTGGATGGATGCGTTTGAGCATCAGCGCATTACGTTTGGGGGCCTACTACGGAAACTTCAAATTCGGCGTGATCCGGCGCGGGTGTCCTTTGTACCGGTGGTGTTCAACGTCGATATGGGGCTGGACGAGGGCGTGTCGTTTGTGGGACTGTCGCACACGCTGATCAGCAACCCCCGCGCCTTTGAAAACTTTGACTTGTCGCTCAACGCCACAGGGTCGGAGCAGACGCTGATACTGGAATGGTCGTATAACGTTGGGCTGTTTCGGGAAGAAACCATTCGGGGGTTTCACGCCTCGTTTGCCCGTTTTTTGCAGGCTGTGGTGCAACACCCCGACTTGCCGTTAGAGCAGCTTGACGATACTGGCGTGGCCGTTGACGTTGCTGATTCTACTCCCGTAGACGCGGTAACGAAAATCGACACGGCAGCTTTTCCGCCTAAAAGCAACGAACTAGCCTATCCCCGCGAGAAGGCGCTGACCACGTTGCTGAGTGAAACGGCCATGCGTTTCCCCGATAAAACGGCCATCCACTACCTTACTGACTCATTGACTTTCAGCGAATTAGACCAAAAAGTAAACCAATTAGCACACCTGCTGCTGGCGCGGGGAGTCAACGAAGGTGACCGCGTGGGGCTGGCCGTTGACCGGTCACTGGCGTTGGTAGTGAGCATGCTGGCGATTCTGAAAACGGGTGCCGCCTACGTCCCCGTTGACCCGCAACACCCAACCGACCGGATCAACTACATCCTGGCCGACGCCGCCTGTTTGCTGGTGCTTACCTCGGCGGCGCAAACAGGCCGGTTCGACAGCCTGCGCGACGAACTGGTGGTAGAAACCCTTTGGCCGACGCTGGCGCAGTACCCGACCACAGCCCCCACGCCAGTTCCAACCGGGCAGAGCATTGCTTATATCCTATATACCTCCGGCACCACCGGGCGGCCCAAAGGCGCGGCCATCCGGCACCATAGCGTAGCCAACGTCCTCTACAGCGTGCAGCGCGAGCCGGGCCTGGCTCCGTCCGACAAAACCGTTTCCCTATCGACCATCGCATTCGACCTGTCGGTGGTAGAAATTTATACGGCCCTGCTGACGGGTGCCGAGCTTATTCTGGTTGACCCGGCTACCACGCGTAACGGTGAGTTGCTGGCGAAACTACTTGACCAGGAGGCCATTACGTTCCTGCAAACTACGCCCGCTGCGTTCAGAATGTTGCTGGCAGCGGGCTGGCAGGGCAACAAAAACCTGCGCGTGATATCCTGCGCTGAGGCGCTGCCGATGGATTTGGCCAAAACGCTGCTGGCCTGTTGCCGCGAGGTCTGGAATTATTACGGCCCCACCGAAACCACGATCTACGCCACCGGAAAACAGATTCTGCCCACCGACGAGCGCATCACCATCGGCTCTCCCATTGCCAACACCACCGTTTATATCGTGGATGAAACGGGGCAACTGGCCAAACCCGGCGAGGCGGGCGAACTCTGCATTGCGGGCGAAGGCGTATCGGGCCAATACCTGAATCAGCCCGAACTGACCGCCGAAAAATTCATCGATAATCCGTTTGTGGCCCACGCGCCAACGGGTAAGTTAAATGGTCATGCCAAGAGCGCGGCCAAAATCCCAGCCTACCTGACGCAGTACAAGCTGTACCGCACGGGCGATCTGGCCAGAAAGCTGTCCAACGGCGGTATTCTGTACATGGGCCGAATCGATCAGCAGGTAAAAATCAGGGGGTTCCGTATTGAACTGGGCGAAATTGAACATACGCTGGTCAACGTAGACGGCATCAAAGAAGCCGTGGTGATGGCCCGCGAAGACCGCGAAAATGACCAACGCCTGGTAGCCTACGTGGTGCCCGGCCTGACCCAAACCGACGCCGATGGCACCGACTGGCACCAACGCTGGGACGTAATTTACACCCGCGCCGCCGACCAGATGAACCCAGACGGGCAGGCTCAGGAGGCTGACCTCGACGTGGCCATTGCTAAACAACTCACCAACCAAACCGACATTCAGGCGCAGGCCGATGAGTGGCTGGGGCAGTCGGTCAGGCGACTGAAGGCGTTGCGGGCGCGGCGAATTCTGGAGGTGGGCAGCGGGGCAGGGCAGTTGCTCTTTGCCCTCGCTGACGAGGCCGATCAGTACATTGCCACCGACTATGCCCAACCGGCCATCGACAACCTGAACCAGAAGTTGGCCGCACAACCCGACCGATGGGCGCACGTGACGGCCAAAACGGCCACTGCCGACGATTATTCGGGGGTGGAAAAAGGGTCGCTCGATCTAGTGCTGATTCACAGCGTAGCCCAATATTTTCCCGACGGGCGATACCTGCTCCGGGCCATCGAGCAGGCCGTTTTGGCCACGGCTCCGGGTGGTTGTGTTTTCGTGGGCGACATGCAGAGCCGTCAGTTGCAGGCCATGCACCACGCGCAGGATCAGTTGCCACGCTCGTCGGACCGGCAGACCGTAGCCGATTTCAAGCGTACCGTTGACCGGCGCGTTCGGATGGACGATGAACTGATGGCCGACCCAGCATTCTTTTACTTGCTGCCGCAACTGTTCCCATCCATTACGGCGGTCGATGTGCAGTTTCGGGAAGGAAAATTCATCAACGAGACCACCAAATACCACTTCGACGTTTGGCTCTACGTAGGCCATGCTGTTACAGTAGAGCCTGTTAGTCAAACAGTTGACTGGAAAACGGTTGCCCTTGCAAATACGTCGCCCACGGCGTTTTTGGAAAAGGCGCTGGCAGCATATCCCGGTCAGGTCGTGTGCATAACGGGCATGCCCAACCACCGCACCGCACCGGATTTTGCCCTGCTGACCCTGCTCGACACGACCGATCAGACCATGCCGATGGATCTGGTGCGGGCTAAACTCGCCGACGTCACGCCGGGTGTTAACCCCGATTCGTGCTGGCAACTGGGCGACTCGCTGGGGTATCAGACACACGTGCGCTGGTGCAACAACGGGCACGACAACCGGTTCGAGGCCGTGTTTATTCCGCAGCGATTGGGTCACGTATTGTCCCCGCCGCCCGCCGAACTGTCACTAGAGCAGGCTGATGCCCGTGCCTTTGTGAATGAGCCCTACGCCCCCATGCCCACGGTGTCGGCAGAGCAGATTCGGCAGTGGAAAAAGCAGGCCGCCCAACGCCTGCCCGATTACATGGTGCCCACCGATTTTGTGGTATTGCCCCGTTTCCCCATCACCGCCAACGGCAAAATAGACCGCAAGGCGCTACCCGCCCCCACGGCAGTCGATGCCCCCAAAACGGATCAGGAGGACGCACCGTCAACACCCGAAGAACTACTGCTAACTACGCTTTGGGCCGACGTGCTGGGTGTGGCGCGGGTGAGTATCGACGATAATTTCTTTGAGCTTGGCGGCCACTCCATGATTGCGGTGCAGGTGATGACCCGGCTGGAAAAACAAACCGGCGAACGCCTCCCCCTTTCCACGCTGTTTGAGTACCCCACGGTGCGCAAAATGGCCCGGCTGTTGCACCACGACGCCGAGCCGGTTTCCTGGAATTCGCTGGTGCCGATCAAGCCCAACGGCACGCGACAGCCGCTCTACATTGTTCACGGAGCCGGGCTTAATGTGCTGCTGTTCAACGCTGTAGCCAACAATCTCCATCCCGACCAGCCCGTTTACGGCCTACAGGCGCGGGGCTTGAACGGGGTCGATGAGCCGTTTCGGAGTATCACCGAAATGGCCGAAGCCTACGTAACCGAGATTGTGGCGCACAACCCCACGGGGCCGTATCTGCTGAGTGGATTTTCATTCGGCGGTATTGTGGCCTACGAAATGGCGCGGCAGTTGCAGGGTCAGGGTCGGCATGTGAGCCTGATCGCCCTGTTCGATGCCTACGCCTATGATGCGGGCCGTAGTAATCCGTGGTGGCAACGCAAGGCGCAGGGGCTGGGCCTGTTCATGAATAAAGTGGCGCACACGTTGCGCCTGATTCGGAAGCACCGGGCGCAGGGCGTGGCCTACAAAATGGAGTCGATTGACCGGCGATTGATTAAAAAATACTGGCAGCTAAAGCCCAGCAAACGGCTCGACCAAGCGCTGACCCGTTCGCTGATTCAGGCGTACTGGAAACTGAAATTTGGTCAGCAACAGCAACAGGAGGCTATTTTCGATACCACGTTCCGCATTGAAGCCATTAATGATCTGGCCCTCGAAGAATTCCAGCTCCTCCCCGCTGACCTGGAAGTACACCTCTTCCGCGCCACGGTGCAGACATTCTACATGGAAGATTATGCCTTCTACGGCTGGCGCGATTTTGCCCGCAAGGGTGTTCACGTCCACGATGTGCCAGGCGAACACAGCTACATTTTCGCGCCGCCCAACGACAAAGTTTTCGCCGAAAAGCTACAGGCAGTACTGGACCAACAGTAGGCCATCCGATTGAGGCGATTTGGTAGGTATATGCTGCCCTATCGTCTCCTGTTTTTCGCCCTCATCGTTGCCGGGTTGCTGGCTTTTCGCTGGCAACCAGTACTGTACACGCACCCGGCAGTCGATACACCGCAACGGCCAAACATACTCTGGCTGTCGTGCGAAGATATGTCGCCCCACCTCGGCTGTTACGGCGATACGACCGTGCCAACGCCCAATCTGGACAAGCTGGCCCGCGAGGGCGTACGGTTTACCAACGCCTTTTGCACGGCGGGGGTGTGCGCCCCCAGTCGCAACGCCATCATCACGGGGATGTACCAGACGGCCACCGGCGGCCACAATATGCGCACGCTGCTGAATACGTATCCAGAGCAGACGGGTCTGCCCAAAGCCTATTCCATTGTGCCACCGCCCGCCGTGCGGGCCTTCCCTGAATACCTGCGGGCCAGCGGTTATTACTGCACCAACAACGACAAAACCGATTACCAGTTCGACTCGCCACCCACCGTTTGGGACGAAAACAGCAAACAGGCGCACTGGAAAAACCGGCCTGCCGAGCAACCCTTTTTCGCCATTTTCAACAACCTCGTCACCCACGAATCACAGGTGTGGGTGCGCGCCAAACTGCCCCTGCGCGTTAGCCCCGACCGCATTCAGGTGCCTCCCTACTACCCCGACACTAAAACCATTCGGCAGGACATGGCCCGCCATTTTAGCAACATTGCCGATATGGACGATTGGGTGGGCACCATGCTGAACGAACTGGACACGGGCGGCCAACTGGCCAACACCATCGTCTTTTTCTGGTCGGACCACGGCGATGGGCTGCCTTTTGTGAAACGTGAACTCTATGACCGGGGCCTGCGGGTGCCGCTCATTGTGCGTTTCCCAGACAAAACAGGGGCCGGAACTACCCGCAATGACCTTATTTCCATGATCGACCTTGCCCCAACGGTGTTGGCATTGGCGGGGTTACCAACGCCAACATACATGAACGGGCAGGCTTTTTTCGGCAGAAATGGAGGCCCGTCGGGTAATAACCCCCGCCAATATGTATTCGCCGCCCGCGACCGTATGGACTCGGAATATGACCGGGCGCGGGCTGTTCACGACGGTCGGTATGAATACATCCGCAACTTTTTCCCTAATAAACCGCTCTACCAAAACATCGATTTCAGGAAACAGCAACCCATGATGGCCGAACTGTTGCGGCTTCGGGATGCGGGGCAACTCAACGCCGTTCAGATGCAGTGGTTCCTGCCCACCAAGCCCGTCGAGACGTTTTATGATCTTAAAACCGACCCGCATCAACTGCATAATTTGGCTGCTGATCAGGCTTTTGCGCCCCAGCTAAACCGGCTGCGGCAAGCCTTTTCGCAGTGGCAACGCACCGTGCCCGACCTGGGTGCTGTGCCCGAAAAAGAGTTGATAAAGCAATGGTGGCGCGGTGCCGACAAGCCTCCCGTTACCGCCGAACCAACAATGGCACAGTCAAATGGGCAGGTTCGACTCCACTGCGCCACCGAGGGCGCCTCTATTGGCTACCGGATTGGCGACGAAACAACCGGCTGGCGGGTTTATACCGGGCCATTTATGGTGCCAGCAGCCACAAAAATTACGTGCGTGGCCCAACGAATTGGCTACCAACGAAGTGGATACGTGGCCAATATCATTTGATAGTCAGTTAGTTACAAATTAATTCCATTGCCATCCGCTGCCCGTAAGCCTATGAACCGCTTAGCTATCTACCTCGTCCTGCCAATCGTCACGCTGCTAGCTGTAGTAGCGTTTCGACCGTTGCCTGATCGGCCACCAAAGGCGCATCGGCCGCGTAACATCATCTTTATTCTGGCCGATGACCACCGCTACGACTTCATGGGGTTTACGGGAAAAGTGACTGGCCTGAAAACCCCTAACCTTGACCGGCTGGCCAACGAAGGTGCCCACATCCAGAATGCCTTCGTCAGCACGGCACTGTGTTCACCCAGCCGGGCCAGTATTCTGACGGGGCAATATGCCCACACCCACCGGGTAGTCGACAATTTTGCGCCGCTACCGGTCGGCCTGCGGTTCTTTCCGCAATACCTCCAGAAAGCGGGCTACAAAACGGCTTTTCTGGGCAAATGGCACATGGGCAACACCGACGATGCCCCCCAGCCCGGTTTCGATTATTGGCTCAGTTTCAAGGGGCAGGGCGACTATTTCAACCCCACCTTCAACATCAACGGCAAGCAGGTAACCTACAAAGACAGTAGCAACACCACCGATTTACTCACCGATTACGCCATCAAATGGCTCGGCGCACAGGACAAAAAAAAACCGTTCTGTCTGTACCTCTCACACAAGGCCGTCCATGCCATGTTCGAGCCTACCAAGCGCCACCGGGGGTAGTATGCCAATATGCCCATCAACTACCCGGCAAGCATGTACCTCACCGCCACTGATAGCAGCAAGATTTGGGGCAAAACCAGCCGCAGCCCCGAAAACGGACCTCTGAAAGTGAACCTCGCGGGGATTCCCGACTGGGTGAAGAAACAACGCTATAGTTGGCATGGCGTCGATTATATGTACCACGGCCAAATCGGTTTCAACGATTTTTATCATCGTTACGCCGAAACGCTGCTGGGCGTCGACGACAGTGTGGGTCGGGTACTGGACTGGCTGAAAGCCAACGACTTAGACGAAAATACGCTGGTCGTTTACATGGGCGACAACGGTTTTAGCTTCGGTGAACGGGGCCTCATCGACAAGCGGCATATGTACGAAGAGTCGATGCGGGTGCCACTGCTGGCGCGTTGCCCCGGCCTGATTCAGCCCAAAACAAAGGTGACGCAAGTGGTGCAGAACATCGACATTGCCCCCATGTTGCTCGACGTGGCAGGGCTGGTCAAACCAGCCCAAATGCAGGGCAATTCATTTCTGCCCCTCCTGCGTGGACAGCAGATTCCCTGGCGCGACCGGGCCTTTTACGAGTATTACTGGGAGGTGGATTTCCCCTCTACGCCCACTATGTTTGGCGTGCGCAACGACCAGTATAAATACATTTTCAACTACGGTGTCTGGGATACGAATGAACTGTATGACCTGAAATCTGATCCTGACGAAGTAAATAACCTGATCAAAAGCCCTGACCATCAACAGATTGCCAAACAAATGCGCTCAGATCTGTTCGATTGGCTGCGCGACACGGGCGGGCTACAGATTCCGGTAAACCCCGCCAAACAACGCCGCAGCGACCACCTCAATAAAGGCGTTTATTGACCGGATACACCACTCCGAACCCGGTTTTATTTCCGATAAATCACATCAGCGAAATACGATTTATCGTCGGTAAACCAGCTAGTTAAACCAAATCCCGACTGCGTGGCAAGGTGTTCGATACCCGCCCGGCTGAACTTGCGCGAGATTTCGGTGTGGATCACTTCACCCGCCACAAAGTGTATCGAAAAGTTTAGCCCTGTGAGGTTCACTACCTGCTCTTTTTCAGAGACCAGATAACTACGGGCCTCGCCGTTTTCGGGGTTGTAGGTCTCGTAATGATCGAAGGCCGCCAGATCAAAATCGGCACCGAGTTCGCGGTTGAGGCGGCGGAGCAGGTTGAGGTTGAACGCCCGAGTAACGCCCTGACTATCGTTGTAGGCTGCGTGGATGATGGCGGGGTGTTTTTGCAGGTCAAAACCCGTCAGCACCAGATCGCCGGATTGCAGGTGCCGGGCTATTTGCCGGTAAAAATCCACCGCCTCTGCCGGGCTGAAATTGCCAATGTTCGACCCCAGAAACAGCACTACCAGCCGAGTGTTGCTGCCGTCGGTGGTGGCGCGGTCACCGAGGCGTTTCAGGGTGTTGAAATAGTCATCATGTTGGGGAGCAAGGGCCATGTCGGGCCATTGACGGGCAATATCGTCCACCAGCCCGTCGAGCGCAGCCTTGGAAATATCGACGGGCGAGTACGTAAAATCGGCTTTCTGCTGCCAGAAATAATCGAGCAGCAACTTTGTTTTCAAGCCGTCGCCCGCGCCGAGTTCCACCAGATCAAACGGGCGATTATCGGCACTGAACAGGGCCAGCAAGTCGGCCTTGTACGTGTCCAGTGCCTCATATTCGCAACGCGTGAGGTAGTACTCCGGCAGGTGCATGATTTCGCTGAACAACCGGCTGCCTTCGTCGTCATAAAAAAACCGCGACGACAGGTGCTTCGGCGATTGGGTCAGGCCCCGCCGCACGGCATCGGCCAGGTCGAGGGCTTCGGCTTCGGCCATTGGCGCATCCAGCACCGAAAGGGGTTGGGTAGTGCCGTTTAGGCCTGAATGAGCCTGATTCCCGTGAATTGCCATTGTTTGTCAGGTTGAAAAAAGTTGCGATACGTGGGGCGACTATGCCCGGCGGGCGTGGCCACCGAGCCACCCCGTAACACCAATTGGTTACTCATGAATTTGCCGTTGTACTCACCCACGGCACCGCCCGCCGTTATGAAACCGGGATAGGGCAAATAGGCCGAATTGGTCCACTCCCATCGCTGCCCCCAGTTCAGTGGGGCGAGTCCGGCTGCGGCTTCCCACTCAAATTCGGTGGGCAATCGCGTACCCCGCCACCGCGCAAAGGCATCGGCTTCGTACTGCGAGACGTGGGCCACGGGCGCGGCGGGGTCAACCGGCACCAGCCCGCTAAAAGTGTAGTAGTGCCAGACGCCATCGACGTTATGCCAGTAAAGCGGGGCCTGCACGGCGTTGGCATTCACCCACGCCCAGCCGTCGGCCAGCCAGTAGCCGAAGTGCCGGTAGCCGCCCGCTTTCATAAATTCGAGGTACTCGCCATTGGTGATTAGGGCACCTGACAGCGTTGTTTCGGCCAGATAGACCTTATGCACACCCAGTTCATTGTCGAAATGAAACGGATTCTCGTCGCTGGGCATACTGCCCTGATACCCAATTTCGTAGATGCCTTCGGGCAACGTGATGGGTACCGAAACGGGGTTGGCAACGTATTCTGTAACGGGAATCTGTAGCGCAGGCAGCAGTGGATTGTGGCCCAGCGTGTATTTGATGTCGGTCACGAGCAATTCCTGGTGTTGCTGTTCGTGGTTCAGGCCCAAAATAAGCAGCTCGCGGAGGTCGGCATCGGTGGGGTCGTTGGCCAAAAAATGGGCCATGTGTTCATCCACGTAAGCTCGGTAACGATACACGTCAGCCACGGTGGGGCGGCTCATATTACCCCGGTCAGCGCGGAGTACGCGTTTGCCCACGGTTTCGTAATAGCTGTTGAAAACGTAACTGAAATCATCATGAAAAACGCGGTAGCCGGGCATGTGCGGCAGCAGAATAAACGCCTCCCAAAACCAGGTGATGTGCGCCAGATGCCACTTGGCCGGGCTGGCGTCGAGGGTGGGTTGCACCACATAGTCCTCCGTTTCGAGGTTCGCGCAAAGGGCAGCGGAATGATTTCGTACCGACTGGAAAGCAGTGAGCAGCATTGATTATAGTGATTTGGGGAATAACTGTTTAGCGGAGCGTTTCCGGGCGGGGGGGGGGGGGGCGCGGGGAGCATGTGAGGGTTGGGTGGGAAGACGCGGGGGGGGGGCCGCCGGGGGCCCGC
>JBBRMP010000065.1:0-24738 GCA_038230755.1 Cytophagales bacterium
ACACGTCGGCATACAGGTTGTGTGGCTCTGGGCCATGCTTCTTTGCGCCCTGTCGGCGCAGGCGCAAAACAGCCGAATCGCGGGCCGCGTTGTTTCCGGCAAAGATCAACAGCCCATACCAGGCGTGAACCTGGTGGTAAAAGGTAGTCAGCAGGGTAGTACCACCGACGCCAACGGCAACTTTACGCTCAACGCCCCACCCACGGCCACGCTCGTGGTGAGTGCCATTGGCTATCAGGGGCAGGAGGTGGCCGTGGGCAACCGGTCGCAACTGACCATTACGCTACAGGAGGCTGAACAGGCGCTGACGGAAGTGGTTGTGACGGCCCTGGGCATCAAGAAAGAAGCCAAACGGCTGGGCTATGCCACGGCCATTGTGAACCCGGAGGCTATTACTACCAATCGGACCGTTAACTTCATCAACGCCCTGCAAGGCAAGATTGCGGGCGTGAACATCAGCAGCTTAGGTACGGGCGCGGCGGGGACGAGCAAGATTCGTATTCGGGGGCAGTCGTCGTTTTCGGGGCAGAACTCACCGCTCATCGTCATCAACGGCGTACCCATCGATAACACCAACTTTGGGCAAAACACGGGCAACACCGGCGGCGATAACTCCGTGGGCAACCGCGACCGCAACTACTCGGACGGCGGCGACGGCCTGTCATCCATCAACCCGGATGATATTGAAGGGATGACGGTGCTGAAAGGCGGCACGGCGGCGGCTCTCTACGGGTCGCGGGCCAAAGACGGGGCCATCCTGATTACCACCAAAACCAAAGGCACCGGGCAGGGCATTGGCGTGACCTACAACACCAACTTCACGTCTGACCACCCGCTCGATTACACGGATTATCAGTACGAATACGGGCAAGGTGAATATGGCGTTCGGCCTCAGGCGGCTAACCCCACGTCGGGCGTGTGGAGCTTTGGCGAGAAATTCGCGGGGCAGACGCAGGTGTTATTTGGCGGATTGAGCGTACCGTATCAGCCGGTGCGTAACCGCATCAACACCTTCTACCGCGACGGCTCGACCTGGACCAACTCGGTAGCTATTTCGTCGGGCAATGACAAGGGCGGGTTTAGCCTGTCACTGGCGAATCTGGATAACAACGGCATCACGCGCAACAACACCTTCAACCGCAAAACGCTCAATCTGGGGTTCAGCTACAACCTCTCGCCGAAGCTAACAGTCTCTGGGACAATGAATTACTCGAACGAGTATAACAAGAATCCACCCCAGATCGCTCAGCAGGACAACAGCACGCCCACGGTGATTTATACGCTGGCCAACTCCCTACCGCTCGATGTGCTGGAGGCCAACCAGATCAACCCCGCCACGGGCAACGAGTTTGTCTTTTCGCGGTTTATGAACCGAACCAACCCGTATTTCGTGCTCAACAACAAGTTTGAAAACATCCGGCGCGACCGGCTTTTTGGTAATGTTTCGGCGCGGTATAACGTCACCGACTGGCTTTATGTGCAGGGCCGGTTAGGGCAGGACTACTGGTCGCGCGATCAGGATTATAACTTCCCCACGGGGCAGGCCTCACTGTCGGCAGCGCCGGCTGGTTTCGTCAACGGATCCTACGTGCAGGAGGCCCGCCGCTTTCGCGAAGTCAACGCCGACTTCCTGATCGGGGCCAACCGCAAGTTTGGGGTCTTCGGTATCGACCTCACGGCGGGTGGCAACCAGCTTTACCGCCGTAGCGACCTGAACAGCGTTTTGGCAACGGACTTCATTGTGCGGGGCCTGTACGTACCTCAAAATGGGCGCGTAAAAGACCCGCTCTATGGCCTCAGCGAGCGAAAAGTGAACTCGCTCTATGGTGCGGCAGAATTTGCCTACAAAGATTTCCTGTTCCTGAACGGCACCGTCCGCAACGACTGGTTTTCGACCCTGGCCCCGGCCAACCGGAGTATTTTGTACCCTTCGGTAACGGGTAGTTTTGTGTTTTCGCAGGCTTTCGAGGGGCTGCCGTCGTGGCTGAATTTTGGTAAACTCCGGGCGGCCTATGCCGAAGTGGGCAGCGACGGCGACGTGGGGCCCTACTCGAATAATCTGTTCTACGCAGTGAATGCCAACCTGTTTCCGAACCCGTCGGGGCAGGGCCAGCCAGTGGGCTTTATCACCTCCAACACGGTGCCGAGCGCTACGCTTAAACCCAGCCGCACCGCCGAAACTGAGATTGGCTTGGAACTGAAACTGTTCAACAACCGTGTGGGTCTGGACGTGGCGGTGTATAACAAAATCACCAGCGACCAGATCGTGTCGGCGCAGTCGTCCGACGCGTCGGGCTATACCAGCACGTTGATTAACAATGGCCAAAGCCGCAACCAGGGCATCGAAATATTGCTAAATCTGTCCCCCATTCGGACCGGATCATTTTCGTGGGACATCACGCTCAACGGTTCGTACAACAAAACGAAGCTGCTGAAACTCCTGACCGACGATGACGGTACGCCTGAAAGAGATTACAACAAAGACGGCAAAGCCGAACAGATTGTGGTGGGTAACGGCGTGTTTGTGGGTGAACTGCGGCAGGTGGTTGGCCAGGAACTGGGGCAGCTCTACAGTTATGGCTACAAGCGCGACACACAGGGACGGATCATACACGGCGGCGATGGCCTGCCTGTTCGTACCGATGCGCCTATTTCGTTTGGGTCGGCCCTGCCAAAGTACGTCGGCGGTATCACCAACTCGTTTACGTATAAAGGTCTGAACTTGTCGTTTTTGATCGACTTCAAGCTGGGCGGCAAGATGATGTCGGGCACCAACCTGAACCTGTTCCGTCACGGCCTACAATCGGAAACGCTGGTGGGCCGGGGCGACCCCGATAACAAGCTAGTAGGCGCCGGGGTAAACGAAAAAGGCGAAGTCAATACCGTGCGGGCGTTTGTGCAGGACTACTACTCGGTGGGCCGGTCGAAGAGCCTGGGCGAACAGGTGGTGTATGACGCGGGCCTGTGGAAACTGCGGCAGATCAGCCTCGGCTACGATTTCACCAAACTGTTGCCCAAGAGTCTGTTTATCAAGGGTATACGGCTGAGTGCCGTGGCTAACAACGTGGCAATTCTGAAAAAGTGGGTGCCCAACATCGACCCCGAGCAATTCGGCTTTAGCTCAGATAACCTCGTCGGATTGGAAGCGACGGGTTTGCCCACCACGCGCAGCATTGGCTTTAACCTCAACGTTCGGCTTTGACCCCCCCGCAACCATGAAAAAGATCATGTATAGTAGTGTTCTGATTGCCCTGTTGACGGGTATCAGCAGTTGCGACAAGGGGTTCGATAACCTCAACATCAATCCCACGGCAGCTACGAGCCTTAACCCGGTGTTTACCTTCAACAACGCCATGATCAGCACCTCCTTTCCGGGGTCGACGCTGGTGTTTGAAGAACCCATTGTGCAACAGATGTTCTCGCCGAATTCGGGCGTGCTGGCCGGGGGCAATTTCAACATCGACAACCGGGGACCGACGGGGCCGAACGCCGGTATCTGGCAGGGCTATTACCAAAACGTAGTGCGGTATCTGGTGGATGTGATCAACCAAACCAATGGTGATGCCAAGCGGAGCAACCTCAATAGCATGGCCCGCATCTGGAAAGCCTACGTGTTTATGGTACTCACCGACAGCTACGGCGATATTCCGTATACCGAAGCGGGACTAGGCTATCTGAAAGGTAACGTAACGCCCAAATACGACACCCAGCAAAGCATTTACGACGATCTGATCAAAGAGCTTTCCGAGGCTACTGTTGCGCTGGATGCCACCAAGCCCACCGAAGCGGGGGAGATTACCTACGGCGGCGACGTGGCTAAATGGAAACGGGCGGGCAACTCGATTTTGCTGCGGGTGGGTATGCGCCTCTCGAAAATAAACCCCACGCTGGCCCAATCGACGGTGCAGAAAGCGGTGGCGGGTGGTTTGATGGGGGCCAATACCGACAACCTGACCGTTCGGAATGATGCCAACTATAAAAATGCAGTGGGCAACACCCTCAACTCGACGGAAGCCGCCAACTACTACCTGACGGGCTATTTTGTGGATTACCTCAAATCGACTATCGACCCCCGATTGGCGGCCATTGCGGTGCGGTATGTAGGGGCCAAAAGTGGCCCTGAGCAAACCGCTGCTAAGGCCGTTCGTGACCCCGCTCAGCAGATCGGCATGCCCTTGGGCTTCGATAATGGCACGATTCCCGCTCGCGCTCTGGCCGACAAACTGGCCAGTTTCTACGACTATTCGCAGCTTGACCGCACCCGGCTGGGCCGTTTCGATGCGCCCACGTTTCTGGTCACCTACGCTCAAACGCAGTTGCTGCTGGCCGAAGCCGCCCAACGCGGCTGGACCACGGGCAACGCCGCTGACTTTTATGCGGCGGGCATTACGGCCCATATGCTACAACTGGGTACCACCGACGCCAACTCGGTTATAGCCCCGACGGCCATTACAACCTACCTGGCGGCCAATCCATATGTGGCGGCGAAGGGGCTGGAACAGATCAATACCCAGTATTGGATCGCTTCATTCCTCAATGGCCCCGAAGCGTTTGCTAACTTCCGGCGAAGCGGGTTTCCCAAACTGACGCCTAATCCGTATCCGGGCAAAGAGATCAAGGGTAACTTCATCAATCGCCTGTCGTATCCTGATTCGGAAAATTCCGTCAACATCGCCAACCGGCAGGCCGCCATTGACCGCCAAGGCGCCGATAACCTCGACACGCGGGTTTGGTGGGATAAACAGTAGGTGAATTGTGGCGTAAACGAAACAGCCCGGCTTTAGTAAGCCGGGCTGTTTCATGTTTTAGGGAGAGGGAACCACCCGCTTATTTACAATGCCCTAAAAATTACCTTCCTCTGGGGTCTTTCCAGATCAGTGTTCCGTCTGTAGCCGTTGATGAAAAATCGGTACACCGGCCATCACCAACCCCGGTAAATCCTCCATCGGGGGCGCAGATGACTTCACACTTGTCGTTGAGTACTTGGCTGAATTGATCGCAGCACTGCGGGGGGATGTAGTAGACAAGTCCTCCCTTATACGAATACCGTGTGATGCTGTAACCTGGGTTACCCGCAGGTGCCTTCTTCATCTGTTCAATTCGATCAACGATGCATGAAGGTGTGCCAGCCGGAATGCTGTCATTTTTACACGCCCCTATAATCAGCACCAGCAGTAGTGAATGGGCTAAGCGTTTCATCTGTTTTGCGGTTTATTCTTTCCTGATTCGTTTTATACTGGAACGGTTGGAATCCCTTTTCTCCCTCTCACTTCAAACCGCCCCGCACCGTAATGCGCTGCTGAACGAAACCGGGCTGGCCACTGGCGGTAATGCCCTGCGCCACAATCAGGTACGTACCTTCCTGGTCGGCCGTGTAGAATGAAAGGCTGGCTTTGCCCTGCGCGTTGGTTAGCACCTGTGGATTCCAGTGCAGCAACGTGCGGAAATCAGGGCGGCGGCTAGCCTGCTGGGTGGGTGTTTCGTAGCGGGGGGCGTAGAACTCGCGCGGGGTTTGCAGGCCATCATACTCCAGCACCACGGCGCGAACATCAGGTTGGAAACCGGCCAGGTCGCCCCGGTAGGTGCGGAAACTGATGATACCCGGCAAGGTGGCATAGCCCAAAAAATAGCGTCTTGTAACCACATCCAATATATTGATTTTCAGCGGGCTAAGTGCCATTAACCGGTCAGTATCGAAAACGGGCACCCCGTCAATCAGCATCAGTGGGGCCTCGTCGAAGATTTTTCGGTAGGGGAGGTTGATGGCGCGTAGCACCGCGTGTCGGTTCTGTTTCCGCACCACCACGCCGGGTACGTATTCGCTCAGCACTTCGTCCATGACCGTAAATCGGGTGTAGGCATCCAGGTTATAGCGCTCGTCGGGGGTGCCGTAGAACGTGGTGCTGTCGCGGTTGGGGGGCAGCGGCGGGTTCATGAACAGGCTGTAATAACTGGCCTGTACCTGCATGGCCAAACTCCGTTCCTGCACGGCTTCTGCTGCTGATGGGGCCAGGTTGAAACGGGGTAGGGACGTGTTGGCGGCGGTTTCGGTGTAGGGGTTCATCAACTCCACGCGCAGGGTGCTGTCGGGCGTGGCGGTTTGAAGCACAATGTCGTTGGTGCCATATAGGCTGGTCAGTTCAACCCGAACCAGCCCCGCCGAATCGGACCGGGTGCTGTAGAGCCGGACGGCTTTTCCCGGAATGCTCAGGTAAACGGGTACGTTGGCGGCGGACGTACCGGTGCGGGCATTCGTCACCCGACCCCGCACCACCAGCCCCCCGTGTTCGGGCGCGACGGTGGGTTGGGCAGACTTGGGTTGCAGCACAGCCTCCCACCGAAAACGCCGCCAGCCGTGGGTCAGCATCAGGTTGTCGAGGGCCACGTCGGCATCGGGGCCGGTGTGGGTGAGGTACTCGTCCGGCGATTCGACGGTGCCGCGCAGGTCAGACGTAAGCCAGAGGTAGCCGGGCAGGGTGGTGGTTTCGCCTGTTTGCAGGGAGTCGATGCGGTACACGGAAACAGACAAATCGGCCATTTCGGGAGTGTCAGCCTTGTTTTTAGCCGTGAAATCGACCGAAACCGGCGCGCGCGTGGCGTAGGTTTCTCTGTCAGGTTTGGCCTGAAGGAGTAACCCCGGCTCAGGCCGTTTGCACCAAAGCCGCTCACAAACGGGCTTCCCCGTCCCGTCGAATACGGTCAGGTGTGAGATGCCTTCGCCCAGCTTGTTTTGGGGTATCGTGAACACGACGTCGGCATTACCGGCCTTCGTTTTTGTTTCCGATACGGTCAGCACCTGCCGCGTGTGGCCCAGCAGATACAAGGTCTGTGCCGTGTCGGAAATGGGAACGTTACCCCGCACCGTCACGCGTAGTTGACCGGCTTCGGTTGCTACCTGCATAGTGTAGCCGGTTTTGTAAATAGCTGGCAATGAATGCGTTGATGCTGCATTTTTGCCCGAAAGCAGCATCGCCCGGTACTTGTTCTGGTCGGAGGGCGTAAACGAAAATGTACCCATGCCAAAGCGATTTGGTGCAAATCGCGCCACGGTGTCGTTGGTCTGCGTCAGTACCACGCCGTCCCTATTCACGCCTCGCCCGGTCTGTTTGTCCACGATTTTAAACGCCACGTTCGCCGGTAATCCACTCACCAGATTGCCTCCTTCGGGAAAGAACTGCACATCGTAGCTGGCCGAATCGACGTGGGCAGACAGGCCTAGTTTGCGGAAGGGGTTGATGATGGTGATGGCCTTTTCAAACAAAAAATCTGGGCTGGTCGATTTCATCCAGTGGGTATAGGCCCGCAACACATAATGGCCTGACGGTAAGGCTACTGGCAACGGTAGCGACCCCATGCCCCGACCAGAATCGAGGGCTACTTTGGTCTGCAACACGGCTTTCTGATCCTTGTCCAGTAATTCCAGGTAGGCCACCTTGCTCACGTCCAGCGGCTTGTGCGCCGCGCCATCGACATAAAACAGCCGGAACCACAGCAACTCGCCCGTTGTGTAGGTCTCGCGGTCGGTATGGGCGAACAGTTTCTCGGACAGGTGCTGCTGCTGGTACCGCTCAAACTGACCCCGAATGGCCGGTTGCGACTGCGCCTGTGATACTAGGCTGACCAGCAGCAGGAGGGCAGAAAAGGCTGTTTTCATGGCCAGTAGCTCGGTTTCACGATAGTGCCAATGTCGCGGCAATCGGTGCAGGCAACCCCCGTGGCCACGTAATTCGTGGTGCCATCTAGTTGGCTAATGGCATTATAGCCGCCGCCGGGAGCAAGAAAAACAGAGAGTGGCTGTTTCGGTTTCGGAATGGTGTCGGTGAAACAACCCTCATACCCCGTCCGGATCAGGCTGCGCGACAGGGTAGCAGGGCGTTTGATAAACACGCGAAGCTGCTCGGTGGTGTAGCCATCCAGAAAACCCAGCACCGGCTCAGACGGGTTGGTGACGCAACGCAGATTCCCGGCCACCTGCGACGGCAGTGGGTCGAACAGACCGCCGAGTTGTTCGGTGGTTTTGAGCAGATTCTGCCAGTACGCATAACTCTCTGCCGACTGTGCGTATTGCTTCACCAGCAGGCTATAGTTGATGTTGAGCTTGGGCGAACTGGCCGACAGAAACAGCAGAGGCGTTTTTTGCAGCACATCCTGCGTGAGCCGCGCTGACGAACCCAGCAGAATACTAGTCGACAATTCGGTGCGCCAGCAGTGGTTTATAGGCGGTCCGGTGCGTGGTACCACCTGCTCGTTTATGAACGCCAGCGTCGATTCAAAGGGCGTGTAAAACTCATACGTGTCCTCATATTCCCAGCGGTAATAGCGCGTTTTGTTGCTGGCATCGTGGGTATTCACGTATACCTGAAGCCCGCTGCCCACCACGTCCCACGATAGGCTGTCGATCTTCGGGGTTTGCTTCATCGTGATCGGGTCGGAGAGGTATTCCTTGCTGTCGGTGGTTTTTATGCGCACCTGAAATTTGCTGCCAATGGGCAGGCTGGCCGAGGCCAGCGTGTAGGTGCCCTTGGCGCTTTCGACAAATGAATAGGCCGTGCCATCTACCCGAATCGTGGCTTTCTGTTCGGGCGTGGGTTTGCTGAAATTGGCCAGATTTTGTGTCCGCGACAGCCTGATGGTGCTGCTGCCCGTGCCGCCGTTCAGGTTGCCCTCCACCACCAGATACGTGTTGGGGGCGGTGATTTCGGGCGGGCGGTAGGGGTCAACGCAACTGCCCACCGCGAGCAGCAACACCCCCTGTAACCACCGTAGCCACTTTGCCTGATTTTGCATACCGTTCAGAATTTAAAATTATAGGTCAGCGTGGGAATGGGCTGGCCGAAGATGGACAGCTGGTAGCCTTTGATGGTTTGCCCAACCGAGTTGAAATAGACCGAATACGCGTTGCGGCGGCCCGTGAGGTTATAGATGCCTAGCGTCCAAGAGCTATGGGCCAGCTTGTGCACTTTGTGGTTGCCTTCGATATTCATGGCCAGATCGGTGCGGAAATAGTCGGCAATACGGTACTGGTTACGCTCGGAATAGTAGACCCGTTCGGCTCCGCCCAGCACATATTTGGCCAGCGGCAACGTGATGGGGCGGCCCGTGCTGTAGGTGACGTTGAACGAGATGCTCAGCCGCCGGTTGATTTTGTAGTTGCCCACCAGCGTCACGTCGTGGGGTTTATCGTAGCTGCTGGGGTAAAACTGGCCGCCGTTCACCACGTCCGAGCCATCTTCGCCGTTGGTGCGCAGTAGCGACCGGGCGTAGGTGTAGCTGAGCCAGCCGTTGAGCTTGCCGGTCATTTTCCGGATCATCAGCTCCACGCCATAGGCCACGCCCTCGGCCCGCACCACGTCGGTTTCGAGGTGGTGATTGAGCAGCAACGTGGCCCCGCTGCGGTAGTCGAGCTGGTTTTGCAACGTCCGGTAATATCCCTCTGCCGACAGTTCGATGGTGTTGGCGCGGAGGTTCTGGTACAAACCCAGCGAAAACTGATCGCCCACCTGTGGCCGCAAATAGGTATCACTCAGCTTGTAAATGTCCAGCGGCGACACCGCCACCGAGTTCGAGACCAGGTGCAGGTATTGGCGCATCCGGTTATAGCTGGCCTTTACCGAAAACGCATCTGTGATGGCGTAGCGCAGGGCCAGCCGGTATTCCGGTCCGTGGTCGGTTTTGACCGCACTGCCCGACCCGTAGTTGAGCGTGTCGCGAATGGTGCTTTCGGCGCGGGGAATGCCGGGAGTGTAGGTGAAGACCTGACCGGGGCCAAGGTTCATGAACAGTGAATACCGCAACCCCATATTGACCGACAGCCGGGGCGAGACATCAACCTTGTCGCCGATGTAGATCGCGCTTTCCAGACCCTGTTCGCCCGGCACCACGTCTGACCGGATGCGCGATGTGGTGCCCGACGGTTGCAAACTGCCCGGATTGAGGTCGTAGCGCGTACTGCCCACGCCGAAGTCGATGGTGTGGCGGGTGTTGGGGAAATAGTTGAAATCAGCTTTCAGGCCGCTCTGCTGGATGTCGAAACCAAAGCGAAACGCCTCCGCAGGCCGTTTATCGCTCGACACCGAATACTGATAGCGGCTGTAGGTGCCGGTAAATACGCCGTAGAGTTTGTTGCTGAATACATGCTTCCATTTCAGCGCCGCCACCTGATTGCTGTAGCCGTAGAGGCTGTCGCTGTTGAGCTTGAACTGGTCGTGGCTGAGGTAGGCCGAGCCATAGAAACTATTGCGGTCGCTGGCTTCGTGGGTCAGGTTCAGGTTCACGTCATAAAACGACGCCCGGCTGTTGGCGTAGCTGCCCGGCAACTGTTTCAGCAACCAGTCGGAATACGTAGAACGGACGCCAACGAGGATCGATGTCTTGTCGGTAATGAGTGGGCCTTCCAGCGTGAGCCGCCCCGTGAGCAGGCCAATACCACCCGCGCCGGTCAGCTTTTTTTTGTTGCCGTCGCGCGTAGCCACGTCCAGCACCGACGACAGCCGACCCCCAAAGCGCGACGGAATGCCGCTTTTATAGAGCTCAACCGACTTGATGATGTCAGGGTTGAAGGCCGAAAAGAAGCCGAACAAATGGGAGGGATTGTAGATCACGGCGTCGTTGAATAGGATCAGGTTTTGCCCCGCCGAGCCGCCCCGCACGTTGAAACCCACCGTGCCTTCGCCCACCGATTTCACGCCGGGCAGCGTCATAACCACCCGAATCAGGTCGGCCTCGCCCAGCACCGTTGGCACCTGTTTGATGGTCTTGGTGTCGAGCCGTTCGGCCCCCATCTGCGTGCTCGCCACGTTGGCATCGCGTTGCGCCCCCACGATGACTTCTTTCAGTGGCACCACCTCCTCGTCCATCTCAATATCGAGCTTACCGTCGCCGAAGAGCATGAGCTGGCGCTTGGTGTCACGCAGGCCTAAACTCCTGATTTTCAACTCATGCCGACCGCGCGGCAGGGCAATGGAATAGAAGCCGTATTGGTCCGTTACGGCCCCGATGCGTGGTTTGTCAATCAGCACCGTCACGCCCACGGCGGGTTCGCCGGTGGTGGCGCTTTTGATGCGTCCGGCCAGGGTAGCGTTACCCGGCCGCCCGGCCAACGCCCGCGACCCGATCTCGAAAAGCTTCGTTTCCAGCGTCAGTCGGGTTTTTTCGCGCCCCGCGCCATAGTCGATGGTGGTGGTGTCTACGGCCCCGCCGCGCTCAAAAAAGCCGATGGGCAACTCGGTCCGAATAACCTGATCGAGGGTGATAAACACCCGGCTCCGGGCGTCGATGGCAAAGCGAAGCTGGGTGCCCGCCACCATGTCGGT
This sequence comes from Cytophagales bacterium, assembly GCA_038230755.1. Classification (GTDB taxonomy): domain Bacteria; phylum Bacteroidota; class Bacteroidia; order Cytophagales; family Spirosomataceae; genus Fibrella. The sequence continues at coordinate 11,313 of JBBRMP010000065.1, forward strand.
GAGTAGCGAAGCAAGGGTTCGGTCGGTGGCCTGACTAGTTACCTGGAGGCTATCTACGTCGGCTGAATTATAAAAGAACCGGTACGGACTGATGCGTTCAATCTGCTCAACAAACTGGCCAAACGACAGTCCGGTAAAATTTCCGCTGATGGTGGTTTTTGGAGGCGGCTGACCCGCCGCCGTGAGCGCAAGACTGATGCAGCTTATGAAAAAAAACAAACGGAGAAATTTCGTCATAACGTGTGAGGTAATTCGTCATAATACCGCGCCATTTTACTGAATGATTCGTCGATAGTTAATTTGAATTTGAGCTTTTCTTTTCGCGTAAAAGCTGTCAACTGGGTTTTACCGTCGTCCAATACAATCAATAATGTTCGCTTATTTTTTATTGGAAAATAGTGGCCTGATTTTCGGATGAAATAAGTTGTCTTTGGGTCAAATACGCCATAGGTTCCATTGGCCGACGGATTGACTACGATTGTTTTTGTGTGCCGGGCTACTAGTTGAGTGGGGCCATCGTAGAGCAGGTCGTAAAAGCCCGTGGGTAGGCCCTGTCGGGTGCTGTCGGCCCTGCGGATGAAGGTGTGTCCCTGTACCGAAAACGACTGAATGCGATCACTGTGGAGGGCCATGCGGTAGCCGGTTGGGTGAGCTAATACCAACTCATCGCGCACAATATCGTACAGCAATGGAATGGTGAAAACCTGCCCCTCTGTATGTATGGAGCCGTTTTGCATACTGTCGGATGCAAAAAAGGGATGTACTGTCAACCGGCGGTCATACCCAATGTATTCAATGCCGCTATAGAGGCGTTCGGGTCCGCTGTTGGTGGCGGCATATCGGGCAAGGGCGTATTGCGTTGCCGGTTGGGCCGTGCTGTCAATGGCCTGGGCTTGCGCAACTGCGTAAAACAAGCAACAGAAAAACAGAAGAGACGTTGAGCGCATAACGAGCGTAAAAGCGATTGTAATGTTACGTTTTACTTATGAATACGCCCGCGTCCGGGCACGCAGCGCGAAGCCACACTAAAGCGCGAAGCTAACAGAAGATAGTAAACTGCAAACGGAAGACACACAAATAGATCAATGTGCGTCAAACAACATAATTTCTTTGGCCTCCATCAATCCTTCTGAATTGATTTCGGAAAGCTGAACCGGCACTAATTCATTAATACGCAGCGGGTCATAATTGGCCACCACGCGCACATAATTTTCGGTGAAACCCTGCATCCGCCCCGTAACCTCGTCCACATCATCTTCAAACAGCACAACCGCCTCACGTCCCACCTGCGACTCATAAAAAGCCCACCGTTTTTTGTCCGACAGGATATGCAGCATCTTGCTCCGTTCCGCACGGACGTGGCCCGGCACCACGGGCCTGATGGTCAGTGCCAGCGTGTTGGGCCGCTCAGAATAGGTGAACACGTGGAGGTATGAAATGGGCAACTCGTTTAGGAACTGATACGCCTCTTTGAAGAGTGCGTCGGTCTCGCCGGGGTGGCCCACAATCACGTCGACACCAATGCAGGCGTGGGGCATCAGTGCCTTGATTTTCGCTACCCGTTCGGCATACAGTTCGCGCTTGTAGCGGCGGCGCATTAGACCCAACACGGTGTTCGATCCCGATTGCAGCGGCACGTGGAAATGCGGCACAAACCGCCGCGATTGGGCCACAAAATGGATAATCTCGTCGGTGAGCAGGTTCGGCTCGATGCTCGAAATGCGGAACCGGTCAATGCCCGTCACCTCGTCCAGCGCCTGAATCAGTTCCAGAAATGTCTCGTTCCGGTGGCCGTTGACCAGCCCAAAATCGCCGATGTTCACACCCGTCAGCACGATTTCTTTAACCCTGCGCTGAGCAATGTCATGGGCTGCCCGGACCACATTCGCCACCGTATCAGACCGGCTTTTGCCCCGCGCCAGCGGGATGGTGCAGTAAGCGCAGGGGTAGTCGCAGCCGTCCTGCACCTTCAAAAACGTGCGCGTCCGGTCGTTCAACGAGTACGAGGCGTGGTAGTCAATGGCTTCTTCGATGGGTGAATTCAGCACCCGCCCCGGCTGCCCGGCATCGACTTTCGTGAAGGTGGGCATGAGTTCGGCCAGCCGGAATTTTTCGGCGGCACCCAGCACCGCATCGACCCCCGGAATCCCGGAAATCTCAACGGGTTTCAGTTGGGCGTAGCAGCCCAGAATAGCCACAAATCCGTCGGGGTTAATTTTCTGTGCTTCGCGGACAATCTTGCGGCATTTTTTATCGGCATTATCTGTCACCGAGCAGGTGTTGATAATGAATATATCGGGCTGTTGATTGAACTCTACGCGCTCGTAACCCTGCTGCTCCATCATGCGGGCAAGGGTGGATGTTTCGGAGAAATTCAGTTTACAGCCAAGTGTATAGAAAGCTACTTTTCTCATACAAAAAAACGGCCCCGCTGTTGCCACGGGGCCATTGTCCTGCAAAAATACAAAAAGGGGGGAAGAGAGTTTGGCATTTTACTATTGGCTGAGCGCGAAGCTACTCCTGCGTCAGCCAACTCTAAACACAGGGCTTCATTTCAGCTTCTCGGTCAACCGTGACCCATCGGCATACATAATATCGGCGATGCGGAACCGACCGGCCTGCCTGGTCATTTCGCAACGCATTTCCTGGGGTTTGCCTTTGTCGGTATACGTCACGAACACCGACGCTTCGTCGCCCGAAATGGTGGCGGGCAGCACCCACATCTTCACGGCCTGTTTGTCAGGAATGTTGAACAGGGGACTCACCGTGGTCTTTTTGCCCATTTTCTGGGCATAAGCAAGCACCTTTGCCGCCACGGGTTTGGTAAAAAACTGCCCGGCCAGCGTCGGGTCTTTGGCCTCGGCAAACGGATTTTCTTTTACCCGATGTTCAAAATACAACGCCCGCACCAGCCGGTCGGCGGCGGTCCTAGGTGCGTCAGGACCAGCTTTTTTGGTCAGGTCAACAGAGGCTGTGGCGGTGGTCGAATTGGCTTCGGTTTTGGGCTTGCTCTGGCAGGCAGCCAACAGGAGCAGGGCGAGTAGGAGAGGGCGCATGGGGTGGGGGTTACGCGTCAGCAAAAATCGTAAATCAATACTCTTTCAGCCCCAACAATTTTTCACCAAGTTCGCTGAGTTCGGCGGTTTGGTAGCGGGTTTTTTCCCAGTTGCGGGGGTCGCCGGGGAATGCGTAGCCTTCGGGGGCCTGCCGGTTGCGCCACGAGTTGATACGCCACTGCCGCAGGGCCTCGTTTTCGGGCTGGGCGGGCATCATCGAAATATATTGGGCTATACGAACCTTGTTGTCGGTGTGGTTGGGCCGGATGCCGTGGGCGAGGGTGCTGTTAAAAATGAGCAGGTCGCCGGCTTCCAGTTTCACCTTTACCATCTCGAAGCCCGTGGTGTCGGGGCGGAAACGGTTGCGGTCTTCGGGCTGGGTCAGTTTCCAGGTGTCGTAGTGGCGGTAGAGTTCAGGAATGCACTGGAAACCGCCCATGTTTTCGTCAGTCTGGTCGGCGAGGGCCAACACGCCCTGCACATTCTGGGGGCGGGTTTCGGGGTCATAATCCCAGTGGATGAAGCCCTTGAACGGCTGGTCGGGTGAGACGGGGAAGTTGAGGTTAGCCCGGTCGATGGTGACCCAGAGTTTTTCGGTGCCCCAGATGTCCACAAAGGCATCATACACCCGTTGCGTCTGCCGGTTGTCCCATTCATACTGGTGGTTGTAGAGTTCCACCATGCCGCTGCCAATGAGTTCTTTCATCTGTATGTCGGCGCGGGGCGGGGCGTACCAGGTGGCCTTGTCGTTGGGGTCTTTTTCTTCAAACGCCCAAAGCAGTTTCGCCATCTGGTCGGCCTGTTCGCGCGGTACGGCCTGCTTGATGATGACGTAGCCATTCTTTTTCCAAAATGCCCAGTCTTCTTCCGAAAGCACGCGAAGCGGCCTACCATTAGAACGGTCATTCAGCGCCTGTTTGCTGCTGGTAGCGGTAGAGGGGTTTCCCGGAATGTCGGTATGGGCATTATCGGGAATCATGGCGGCAGGCGTTCCTGTCGGAGTCATTGTCGGTTGCATGGCCGTGTTTGATTTTGCTGTGATTGATTAGTACAAATCTACGCCTGCTCAATTGGCCGTTGCTATCACGAAAATAGCCTATTTTTGCACGATATTGCTCTTGATGTGACGATTTGGAACGCTAGGCGGTAGATTTGAGCAAAAAAATGTCTAGCGGAGTGGTACTCCGCTGTATACCATCTACTGTATCCAATCAGCGGAGTACCACTCCGCTAAACACATGAAACTAGCCCTCGAAAAAATCCGACCCGACGTAGACAGCTCGTTTCATATCCTGCTGACTCCCCATCTGGAGAACGTGTTTCTCTGGCACTACCACCCCGAATACGAGATCGTGTACATCACCGGGGCCAGCGGTACCCGGCACGTGGGCGACCATATTTCGCGTTACGAAGGCAGCGACCTCGTCTTCATCGGTCCTAACATTCCGCACCTTAACTTCGATTATGGCCTAAAAACCGACTACCGGAAAGTGGTCGTGCAACTCGATGAATCCTTTTTGGGACAGCAGTTTTTGCAAGCCCCCGAATTTGCCGCCATTGGTCAATTATTCCAGGCGGCGCGGGCGGGGCTGTCGTTTTCGGGCGAAACCAAAGCGAGGGTGGGGGCGCAGTTAGAGCAACTGCCCAACCTGAAACCCTTCGAGCGGATCATGGCGTTGCTAACCATTTTTCAGCAACTTGCTACCAGCCCGGAGGCAACGTCGCTGCATGGTAAACCCGTGGTGGGGAGTTATAATCTAGCTGAACGACAGCGACTTAGGCAGACGTATCAATACGTCGAAACCCACTACCAACGGCCCATCCCTCTAAACGAAATCGCCGCCGTGGCCAACCTGACCGAAGCTGCTTTTTGCCGCTACATCAAACGGATGACGGGCCTCACCTTCACGCAGTTGCTGAATCAGTTTCGTATCAACGAGGCCCAAAAGCGGCTATTGACCAACCATACCGTCACCGAAGCCGCCGAGGCAAGTGGCTTTGAGAGCCTGTCGTATTTTAACAAAATCTTCCGCCGCGTCACGGGCGAAAATCCGTTGCAGTTTAAGAAGCGGCACAGCCCCCAAGCCCCCGAAGGGGGAACCAGCCTGCGCAAGAGCAGTTCCCCTTTCGGGGGCTAGGGGGCTGTGCCTGCAACGAGAAGGCGTAGATTTGAGTAACTGTAACTACGCATACTTACCTTCTCTATGACCAAACTTGTACTCACGACTTGTTGCGTATTTATCGGACTAACGGCATTGGCGCAGGACCTGCCACCGATGCGTATGAGGCGCGTGCCGCAACAGCGCAACCTGACCGTTTCGGGCCGCGTCACCGACGCGGCCACCGCCGAAAACCTGCCCTTCGCCTACGTCCGGGTGCGCAACACCACGCGCATCGCCCAAACCAACGTCGATGGATTTTTTACGCTGCTGAACGTGCCGAGCGATACGTGTACGCTGGAAGTCAGCTACATCGGTTTCAAAGACGTAGCCCATCCGCTGGTGCCGGGCGAGTCGGCGAAGCGGCTGAGCATTGAGCTTGACCCCAACCGGACCGACTTGCAGGAGGTGCAGGTGCGCGGCCAGAAAACCGAAGTGATGCGGGCCGCCGAGACCATCGGCATGATTCAGCTTACGCCCCGCAACCTCACCAAACTGCCCAACGTGGGTGAACGAGATCCGTTTCGTGCCCTGCAACTGATGCCTGGTGTGAGTGCGGCCAACGAATCGTCGGCGGGCCTGTATGTGCGCGGCGGCACCCCCGATCAGACGCTGGTATTGCTCGATGGCTTCACGGTTTATCAGGTAGACCACCTCTACGGATTTTTCTCGGCGTTTAACTACAACGCCCTCAAAGACATACAGTTACAGAAAGGTGGATTCGGTGCCAAGTACGGCGGCAGGCTGTCGGGCGTGGCCGAAATGACGGGGAAGGAGGGAAGCCGGAAGGCCATCAACGTGGGTGGCGACATCAGTGCGTTGAGCGCCAATATTTTTGCCGAAGCACCCATCGGCAACAAAGTATCGGTGCTGGTGGCGGGTCGGCGGTCGTTTCAGGGACCGTTATATGCCAAATTGTTCGACCAATTTCAGACTACACAGACCGCTGCCCAGCCCCAGCCCCAACGCCGTGGCCGGGCCAACGCGCTCCTAACCACCCAAACCGTGGCATCGTATTTCTACGATGTCAACGGTCGCGTCACTTACCGCCCCACCGATCTGGATCAGGTGACGCTGAGTGTGTATAACGGGCAGGATTACCTCGACAACGGGCAAAGCGTTAACCTCCCGGCCTTCGGGCGGGGCGGCGGGGGGCAGCCCGCCGTTACGGGCGGCACACTGTCGAACACCGATCTCTCGAATTGGGGCAACACCGGGGCGAGTTTGAAATGGTCGCGGCGGTGGTCAGACCAGCTCTACACCAACACGCTGGTGAGCTTTTCCAATTATTACAGTCAGCGGAATATCTCGAATCAGGTGTCGATTCAGCGGGGGAATAATGTCCGTAACAACGCCAACTTCGGCACCCTAGAAGACAATAACCTCGTTGACCAGTCCATCAAAACTGATCTGACGTGGCAACCGTCGGCGGCGCAGCAGATCGAGGCGGGGTTGCAGTTTTCCAAACTCGCCATCGACTACGCCTACAAACAAAACGACACGCTGACGGTGCTGGGTAAAAACGACCGGGGCAACCTGCTCACCGCCTACGTCTCGGACCGCCTGTCGCTGCTCGACAACCGGCTGATGATCACGCCCGGCCTTCGCGCCACACAATACGGCGTTACTGGAAAAGGCTACGCCGAACCCCGGCTGTCGGCTTCCTACAAGGTGACTAATCAATTTCGCCTGAAAGCCGCCGTTGGGCAGTATTATCAGTTCATCAAACAGGTCACGCGCGAAGATATTTCGCAGGGAAACCGCACGTTCTGGCTGCTGTCGGGTACGCCGTCATTGCCGGTGGCGAGCGCGTGGCACTACATTGCAGGGGGCAGCTACGAAACGGCGGGCTACCTCTTCGACGTGGAAGCCTACGCCAAAGACCTCAGCGGCGTCACGGAATATACGCTCCGGTTTGCCCCGCAAATTGGCCGGGGGCTGGTGCCACAGGAGACGTTTTTCAACGGAACCGGCACCGTGCGCGGTGTGGATGTGCTCGTGCAGAAGAAATTCGGGGCTTACACCGGCTGGATTGGCTACACCTACGCCCAGGCCAAAAGCAACATCGCTCAGTTTGGCGACCAGCCCTATTACGCCAATCAGGACGCGCGCCACGAGTTTAAATCCATCAACACGTTCCGCTACAAACGCTTCGACCTCGCCGCCACGTTCATCTACGCTACGGGCAAACCCTACACGTCTATCGTGGGCGAATACAGCGTAAAACTGCTGGATGGCACCAGCAAGACGTTTACGAACCCGTCGACCAAAAACGCTAACCGTTTCCCCGATTACCACCGCCTCGACATGTCGGCGACCTATAACTTCAAGCACGGCAGCATTGGCGTATCAGTGTTCAACATTTATGACCGGAAGAACGTCTGGTACAAAAAATTCACCTCCGTGCAGGACGGCGGCGACAGCCAACTGGTCGTTACCGACGTCACCTACCTGGGTATCACGCCCAACCTCACCTTTTCGTATCGACTGCGGTAGCAGATGTCTAGCGGAGCGTTGCTCCGCTGTTTGATACCGTACATGGCTCACAGCGGAGCAACGCTCCGCTAAACAAGCTCACATGAAATTATCTCCCATTTTCGCCTCAATCCTGCTCAGCACATTCACCTTGTTTAGCTGCCAGGAAACCATAACTACCCTGGCCCCCGACGATAAGCCCGTGGTGGAGGCCTACCTCGCGCCCGGTCAGCCCATGTCGGTGCGGCTTACCAGACAGGTGCCCTTCAGCGACACCACCGGGCAGGGCCAACCCATCACCGGGCAAATGCTTACCATCACGGGTGGAGGCGGTACTTATCCCCTTCGTTATATAAGTGATGGCGTTTATCAGAGCAACGCCGACGTGAAACCGCGCCTTGGACAGGCGTATACATTGGCGTTTGATTACCTGGGTCAGCGCGTGACGGCAACCACACAGATGCCATCGAAACCCATTGGTTATCAGCAGGATGTGATCGAATTGATCCGTACCGCGCCTGTGCAGGGTGGCCCCGGCGGGCCGGGTGGTGGCGGGGGGCAGCAACAGGGAGCCGTGCGCCTAAGCTGGCAAAACCCCACCGCCGATTACTATTTTGTGGTGGTCGATAACATCGAAGTGACCCCCATTTTGATTAATCAGTTTGTGAACCCCAACCGGCCTTTGCAACAGAACCGCCGTTTCCGCAATCAGCCCACGCAAAGCGATTTCGACGATGTGCGCGGGCAGAGTTTTCAGTACTATGGCCGCCACCGGATGGTCCTGTTCCACCTCAACCCTGACTATGCCGCATTGTACAAACAGAATAGTACCAGCACCCAAAACATCGCCACACCACCTACCACCGTCGTCAATGGTCTCGGTATTTTCACCGGCGTGAACACCGATACGTTATATGTGAACGTGAAGCCGCAGTAGGGTAGGGGCGGGCGGTCCCGCCGCACCGGTCCTGGCTTGCCCCCACCCCTAATCTGATTGGAAATAGGAAAATCTCGCTGAAAATAGATCACATGATGTGATTGGTGTGTCAAATTCGTCCTGTTTTTGGACCAAAACGATAATTCACGCACTAAGTAGTTTAATACAAAAAAGACGTGTAACCATCGAATCATTCGTATAAATAGGATTTAACGAATAATAATTGTAATACAAGCATAATGCCTGTATAAAATCCTGCCAACGTACCAAATCGCCTATTTTTATTTTGCCAGTGGGGGTCTATATTTGATGCCGACACAAGCAAACCACGTACTTAGTCCGTTAAACGACCGCTACCGATCATGGCAAAGTCTAAATTAGAGTATATCTGGCTCGATGGTTACAAGCCCACCCAAGGCCTCCGTTCTAAAACCAAAATTGAAGGTGATTTCTCCGGGAGCCTGGAAGACTGCCCGATGTGGTCATTCGACGGTTCATCGACCGAGCAAGCCGTTGGCGGTTCGTCGGACTGCCTGCTGAAGCCCGTTTATATTTGCCCCGATCCACAACGGAAAAGCGCGTTTTTGGTGATGTGCGAGGTGTTGAACGCCGACGGCACGCCTCACGCTACCAACGGTCGCGCCACGATTGAAGACGACGATAACGATTTCTGGTTCGGTTTCGAGCAGGAGTACTTCCTCTACGACATCGACACCAACAAGCCCCTGGGCTTCCCCGAAGAGGGCGAACCCGGCCCACAAGGTCCCTACTATTGCTCGGTAGGTGCCAACAACGCGTTTGGCCGTAACATCATCGAAGAACACCTCGACGTGTGCCTCGACGCGGGCTTGAACGTGGAAGGCATCAACGCCGAAGTAGCCCCTGGCCAGTGGGAATTCCAGATTTTTGCCAAAGGTGCCCGTGAAGCCGGTGACCAGATCTGGGTGGCCCGCTACCTGCTGGAGCGCATCGGCGAGAGCTACGACGTGGCCATCAACTGGCACTGTAAGCCCCTCGGCGTCGATGCCGACTGGAACGGTTCGGGTATGCACGCTAACTTCTCGAACTCAGTACTGCGGGAAGCTGGTAACAAAGAGACCTATGACATTATCTGTCAGACTTTTGCCCCTGCCGAGCGCATCAAGGCGCACATCGACGTGTACGGTGCCGACAACCACCTGCGCCTGACGGGTAAGCACGAGACGCAATCAATCGACCAATTCTCCTACGGTATTTCTGACCGGGGCGCGTCGATCCGTATCCCCATCGCTACCGTGCAGCGCGGCTGGAAAGGTTGGCTCGAAGACCGTCGCCCCAACTCGGCGGCTGACCCGTATAAAGTAGCGGCTGAGATCATCAAAACCGTGAAGATGGCCGAGGTGCCGGCCTAGTGGCACCAGCACGTACCTAATTTGAGTCTTTCTCCTGAACGGCCTGTCAGTAATGGCGGGTCGTTTTTTGTGGATACGCACCTGATGAATGGCCTTAACACTCCTACTGGTTTGATAGTTAGCTCCTGAAAGACTTTCCCAATGACGCTCTACGAACGTGTTTTCGATCACAACCGCGATTGGGTTGCCCAGCAGGTGCAGCGCGACCCGGATTATTTTACCAACATGGCCGATGGGCAGGAGCCGGAATTCCTGTATATCGGTTGCTCCGACAGCCGGGTACAACCCGAAGATTTTATGGGTGTATCGCCGGGGGAGGTTTTTGTTCATCGGAACATTGCCAACCTGGTTCCCAACAACGATCTGAGTGCGCTCTCGGTGGTTCAGTATGCTGTTGAACACCTGAACGTGAAGCATATTGTCGTTTGCGGGCATTATGGTTGTGGTGGGGTGAAGGCTGCCCTGGACAATAAAGACCTGGGTGGACTGAACACCTGGATTCGTAACATCGACGATGTCTTTAGGACCTACCGTGCAGAACTGGAGGCCATTACAGACAGGGAAGCCCAATTTCGGCGGTTGGTTGAACTAAACGTGCAGGAGCAGTGCATCAACATCATGAAACTCAGTTTCATCCAGCGCCGTCGGGCCAATAGTTTCTACCCGCATATCTACGGCTGGGTTTATGACATTGCCACCGGTTCCGTGAACGATTTGGGAATCGACATGGAGAAGTTCAAGGGTGAACTGGCCTTGTACAAACTGGATTAAGGCCGTTTGTCGTCTGTTTGGCAGGAGGAGTTCAATGTTCAGTGTCTGAAATCAAGGCTTACATTGCACAACATTGAACTTTGCACATCGAACCTTGAACGCCCCCATGGCCCACCTTCGTTTTAACGCACTCGCCACGGCGCAAAGCCGTCAGTCGCTACCTGTTGCTGCCCCCGCCGAGCGCATCGCCGATTATTTCGGTCAATATACCTTCAGCAAAGACACGATGCGGACCCTGCTATCGGCTGACGCCTACAAGCGGATTACCGAAGCCATCGACACCAACGGGCGCATTGATCGCGACATTGCCGATGAGGTCGCCAACGTCATGCGGTCGTGGGCAATCAGCAAAGGAGCCACGCACTACACGCACTGGTTTCAGCCCCTGACCGGCTCGACTGCCGAAAAGCACGACTCCTTCTTCGACCTGGATGCCGACGGGAAGGCCATCGAAAAATTCAAAGGGTCGGCGCTCGTGCAGCAGGAGCCTGACGCGTCGTCGTTTCCGAGTGGGGGGTTGCGCAACACCTTCGAGGCACGGGGCTACACCGGCTGGGACCCCAGTTCACCCGCGTTTTTGATGGACAACGGCGCGGGCGGCAAAACGCTCTGCATCCCGTCGGTCTTTATTTCCTATACCGGCGAGGCGCTGGACTACAAAACGCCGCTGCTAAAAGCCCTCGCCGCGCTGGATAAAGCCGCCACCGCCGCCTGTCAGTATTTCGACCGCAACATCGACAAAGTGATGCCCACGCTGGGTATCGAGCAGGAATATTTTCTGATCGACAAAGCCCTGTATGTGGCTCGTCCTGACCTGGTTATGGCCGGGCGGACGGTATTTGGGCACGCCCCCGCCCGTGGGCAGCAGCTCGAAGACCACTACTTCGGCACGATCCCGCCACGGGTCAACGCCTTTATGGTCGACTTTGAATTCGAGGCGTTGAAACTGGGTATTCCCGTCAGGACGCGGCACAACGAAGTGGCCCCCGGACAGTTTGAGGTGGCTCCCACCTTCGAGGAAGTGAACCTCGCCATCGACCACAATGCGCTGCTGATGGACCTGATGGAAAAAGTGGCCGAACGGCACAGCCTGAAAGTACTTTTCCACGAAAAACCGTTCGCGGGTATCAACGGGTCGGGCAAGCACAACAACTGGGCACTAAGCACCGACACGGGTGTTAATCTGCTGAGTCCCAGTAGTAAACCTAAAGAAACGCTACGGTTTATCGCGTTCGTGGTCAATGTGGTAAAGGCCGTTCATGACCACGCTGATTTGCTCCGCGCCAGTATTGCCTCGGCGGGCAACGAATACCGGCTGGGTGCTAACGAGGCCCCGCCTGCCATCATGTCGATCTTCCTGGGCGAGACGCTGACGAAGGCGATGGACGACCTGGAAAACAAGTCCGAGATCTCGCTGAACAAGGGCGACAATGTCTATTATAAATTAGGCCTGAACCGGATTCCGGCTCTCATGCGCGACAATACTGACCGCAACCGCACCTCGCCGTTTGCGTTCACGGGTAACAAATTTGAGTTCCGGGCGGTGGGTGGTGGGGCCAATTCGGCCTCGACAATGATTGTGCTGAACACCATCGTGGCCAACCAACTTATCCAGTTCCGCCGCGATATGGACGCGCGGCTGGACGCGGGCGAGAAGAAAGAACTGGCCGTGGTGGAAGTGCTGAAACAATACTACCGCGACTCGAAACGGATTTTGTTTGAAGGCAACGGTTACGCCGACGAGTGGGTGGCCGAAGCCGAAGGGCGGGGCCTGTCGAACATCAAGTCAACACCCGAAGCTCTGGCCGTGTACCTGAAACCGGAGTCGTTGGCCCTGTTCGAGAAGATGGGCGTGATGAACCACGCCGAAGTGGAAGCCCGCTACGAAATTGAGCTGGAGAAGTACATCAAAAACGTGCAGATCGAATCGCGCGTGATCGGCGATCTGGCCACGAACCATGTAGTCTCAACCACGTTGAAGTACATGAATCAGTTGTCGCAGACGGCCAAGGCGTTGATCGACATTGATATGGCGAACGAAGCGCAGCCCGTAAAAGGCATCATCCGCGAACTGTCGGGCCGGGTGGTGGCAATCAAAAAGAACGTGGAAGCGATGGTAGAAGCCCGAAAACGCGCCAACAATATTGGCAATTCCGCCGAGATGGCCCGCCTCTACGCCACCGAAGTAAAAGACTATTTCGACGTGATCCGGTATGAAGTGGACAAACTCGAACTGCTCATTGACGATGAAGACTGGCCACTGGTAAAATACCGGGAAATGTTGTTTGTGAAGTAGCAAGCCAGGGTGCGCCCCATGTCTGCAATATGGTCCTTTGACATTGATTGGGCACCAAAGCCACTAAAAAGCATGAAACAAGGCCCCCGTAGGTAATCAGCAGAACTCTTTCTTGTACGTATCGCCTCAGAAAACGAAGATTGACGTAACAAGAAAAGGCTTGCCATACTGGCAAGCCTTTTCTTGTTCAAGAGATATCGACAGTAGAGGTTTTTAACACACTATTTCTTGTTTTTGTACAATTGAAGGGTGTGTTTTTCTGAAATTGTATAACCCACAAGCAGTTTTCATCAAGTTCTCTCGAAAGCCAAAACGATAATTACGGCTTCTATCTTTGACAA
>JBBRMP010000066.1:0-24568 GCA_038230755.1 Cytophagales bacterium
GCTTTGTCAAATCGGGCAGATTGGCTACTATTGTAGCCAGCAGGGCTGGTCTTTGCATAAAGGCGTGGTTTGGTTTGGATGTCAGATACCCAAAACTAACACGCCTTTTTCATACCCCTAAAAGTTGACGAACCATTGTTATTGGCTACCCTCTACTATTTCTGGCCTTCCTTCTTGCTTTCCTTATTGGCCTGCTTGATGGTCTCGCCAATCATGTCCCATTGTTCTTCGGTCACTTTTTCGAGGTGGCTGAACTCACCAGCGGCGAGCACTTCACCCCCGTCGATGGTGATGCACTCGCCGGTCATGTAGCCTGAGAAATCAGACAGCATATAGGCGGCGAGATTGGCCAGTTCCTGGTGTTCGCCCACGCGTTTGAGCGGGATGCGGCTGGTGGGGTCCATCATGCTGGCGAGCGGTTCGGGAAACAAACGGTCCCAGGCACCCTTGGTGGGGAATGGGCCGGGCGCGATGGCGTTGAGCCGGATGCCGTATTTGCCCCACTCGGCGGCCAGCGATTTCATCATGATCAGCGCACCGCCTTTGGCCACCGCGCTCGGCACCACATAGCCCGAACCCGTGGTGGCGTAGGTCGTTGAGATGTTCAACACCGTGCCTTTGATCTTGTTTTCGATCCAGTATTTGCCCACGGCCAGCGTGAAATAATACGTGCCACGCAAGACAATATCCACCACCACGTCGAACGCTTTGTACGACAGTCGCTCGGTGGGGCTAATGAAATTACCCGCCGAATTGTTGAGCAACCCATCGACCCGACCAAATTTGGCTACAGTTTCGGCCAGCACGTTCTCGATCTCCATCGGGTTGCGCACGTCGCATTGAACGGCCAGAATTTTGCCCGGCCTGGATTGGCCCGCGCCGGGGTGTTCGGCCATTTCGGCAGTAAGCTCCTGCGCCGTTTGGTCGAGCACCGCCAGCCGACGGCTACAGATGGTGACGTTGGCCCCCAACTGGAGCAGGTAACGGGTCATGGACTTGCCGAGGCCCGTGCCGCCGCCCGTTACAATAATGGTTTTACCCTTCAGCGCGTCGTCGCGCAGCATACCGGTAGTTGTCATAGGTTTTGTGAATGAGTGAAAGACCAGTTAACCCTAATACCCCCGCTCCGATTTTTTGTTAAAAGCAGCCTGTCGGCGTTCGGAGGTGGCTTGCATGGCTTCGGAGAAATCGGGCGACTGGAGTTGCGAGGAGTTCCAGACGGCCACATATTGCAGACCTGCGTCAATGCTTTTGTCGAGGCCGTAATTTAGCACACTTTTGGCCCCCTGCACTGCCAGGGAGGCGTTGTCGGCAATCTGCTGAGCTATTTCGCTGGCTTTGGCAAAGAGCGCATCAGGCGTATCCAGAACGTGGTTGACCAGGCCGGTACGGAGGGCAAATTGGGCGTCGTAATCAGCGGCGGTGAAGGCCATCTCGCGGGTGATGCCCTCGCCCACAATGTGCGGTAACCACTGTAGCCCGCCAATGTCGGGCGTGATGGCGAGTTTGGCTTCGCGGAGGCTGAATTTGGCTTCTGCCGAACAGAGCCGGATGTCAGCCGCCGAGATCATGTTCAGCCCGCCCCCAATGCACCAGCCGTGTACCGCCGCAATAAACGGCTTCGGCGATTCGTGCATTTTCTGGAAACCAGACTGCATCTGCCGGATCATGTCCATCAACTCACGCCGTCGGTCGGCCATCTGGTTACCGCCCACCATAGCGCCGAGTTTCGGCATCATCTGGGGCAGGTCGAGGCCATACGAGAAGTGGTTACCACTGCCGCGCACAATCACGACCCGCACGTCGTCCATGGCCGTTATTTCGTCGATTGCTCCGGGTAACTCGGCCCAGAAATCAGGCCCCATGGCATTGCCTTTTCCGGGCCCGAGCAGGGTGAGGGTAAGTACGCCGTTGCTGGTTGCGTAGGAAAGCGATTTATAACTCATCACAGGTTCGCAGTTGTCATAGGGCAAAGAAAGCGATCTATTCGCTAAATGCTGGAAAATCGTCTAAAAACGCAATAGTTTGGGTCTCGTGGCACACGGCGCAACAGTAGTGCGTGAGGCCATTAGTGACCACGACATACGGGGCACGGTGGACATGGTTATAGCGACTTACCTGATCGAAAACGGCCTGCGACAAGGCCACCTGCGGGGCCTTACACTCCACCAGAAGGTAAGGATTCCCAGACCGGTCAAAGACCATCAAGTCGGTGCGTTTCAGGGTCTTATTCAGCAACAGCCCCCCCTCCGACCGGATCAGTGCTTTGGGGTACTGGTACTGTTCGATAAGCAAATTGACCACGTGCTGCCGTACCCACTCCTCAGGCGTGAGGCGGACGTTCTTGCGGCGTAACAAATCGAAAATATACTGTTTCCCGTCGATCTCCGTAAGTTTGCAGTCAAATTCAGGCAAGTTCAGCGCATCCATACACAAAGATAATGAGTGACGGTCCGGCGTTCCGGTGAGTGACGCTCACCGGAACGCCGGTCCGTCACTCATTCCCTACCATGAAAACTAAAGAAGAAATAGTAAACAACTGGCTGCCGCGCTACACAGGTACGCCCATCGAACAGTTTGGCGAGTACATTTTGCTCACCAACTTCATCAACTACGTCGAGTTGTTTGCCAAAATGTATGATGTAGAAATCTACGGCATCGGACGGGCTATGCAAACGGCCACGGCCAATAACATCACGATCATCAACTTCGGCATGGGCAGTCCTATGGCGGCTACCGTGATGGATTTGCTGTCGGCCATCAGCCCTAAGGCCGTGTTGTTTTTGGGTAAGTGCGGGGGGCTGAAACGACGTACCCAGCTTGGCGATCTGATTCTGCCCATCGCGGCCATTCGCGGCGAAGGTACCAGCAACGATTACCTCCGTCCCGAAATTCCGGCACTCCCCTCCTTCCGGTTGCAGCGGGCCGTGTCATCGACGATCAAAAAACACCAGCTTGACTATTGGACGGGCACTGTTTACACCACCAACCGCCGCATCTGGGAACACGACGAAACCTTTAAAGAATACCTCCGCGAAACCCGCGCCATGGCCATCGATATGGAGACGGCCACCATTTTCGCGGTGGGCTTTGTCAACGCCATTCCGCACGGGGCATTACTGCTCGTGTCGGACAACCCGATGGTGCCGGAGGGCGTAAAAACCGAAGAAAGCGACAAGAAGGTAACGACCAACTTTGTGGACACGCACCTGAAAATCGGTATCGAATCACTCGAAGAACTCGCTATGTCGGGGGAGTCAGTGAAGCATTTGCGGTTTGAATGATGTGATTTACATCGTAAATCACTACCCCCTAAACGCCTTCAACGCGTCATACACCCGGTGCGTGGGCAGGCCCATAACGGTGTAGAACGAGCCTTCGAGGCGGGTAACGCCCACCAGGCCAATGAAGTCCTGCGCCCCGTAGGCACCGGCTTTGTCGAAGGGTTGGCAAACGCGGATGTAGTAATTGATTTCGTCGTCGGTTAGCTCGGCAAACTGGACCGTGGCCTCGTCGGTGAAGGATGTTTGCCCCTCAGGCGAGAGTAAACACACACCCGTACGAACGCGGTGCACCCGGCCCGACAGGCTCCGAAGCATCCGGTGGGCCTCAGCCGCATCGGCAGGTTTATTCAGAATCTGATTGTCTAGAATCACAACCGTATCGGCGCAAAGGACCAGCCGCTGACCCAAATCGGGGATGAACTGGGCGGCTTTGTCGCGGGCCAGAAACTCAGCCACGTCATCGACGGGCATATCGGCGGGGAAAATCTCGTCGGTGGGGCGGGTTTCGATGGTAAACGCCACGCCCATGTCGCTGAGCAGTTGCCGACGTCGGGGCGAACCCGACGCCAGCGTAAGAGGGTATTTGAGGGGAAACATTAAAAACTAAATTCGACCGACCCTTTTATGATAAACTTGTCGGTACCGGGGGTGAGGTAATTGAGGCGGTGAACGGCCTGAATACGCAAAAATTTGAAGATGTTGCTGATGCCGTAGCCCGCTTCCATATAAGGAATGTTGGGGTCCAGCACGCCAAACACAGTCGACCGTTGACCAGTGGCTATGGGCAGGGGTGAATCGACCTGACGGCTCCGTGCCTGACGGCTACCCCAAAGTACGTCGGCGTTGGCCCACAGGCGCCAGTTTAGCTTTTTGATGAGCGGAATCCGGTTGAAGAACACGCCGTCGAAGTTGTGCTGCCAGTGGAGCGTCATAAACCGGTCCGACACGAATTCGTAGAACTGCATCCGGTTGAAGGTGTTGGGCGCAAAAAAAAACGTGGGGTTGCCCGTGTGCGGAAACAGCAACGGCGCGGGCAACCGAGATGGGATGAAACCCGCCTGAAGCACGTAGGAAGAGCGGCCCATCTTACCAAATTTCAACGTCTGGAACGCCCGGAACGAGAAGCGGTGGTAGATGAAATCGCCACCCAGAATGCGCTGCCCACGCTGGTATTTGATCCAGAGCACGGGTGTGCGCTTGGTGGCCACCGGAATGCGCTCGTTGCCATCCATCACATACGTTTCCTGCCGCGCCAGCCGCGCTTCAACAGACCAGTACGAATCGGTATAGTCAGGGCGGGTGGGCGAGTTATCATCCAGGTCGGGGTTGGTGCGGTAGTGGAAGGGGAACGTGGGCATGAACGTCCGGTCGCCAATGGTGGCCGTCAGCATCACGCCTTTCAAGGGTTCGGTGCGTACGTATAGCTCCTGCTGGTTGGTATAAAAACCGCCCTGATACTTCCCAAACCGGGCAAACGCCTGAAAAATCTTGTTGCCGTTGATCAGCTCAGGCGTGAACCCCAGCCGGTCGAGGTCATACGAAGCCCGTGCCCCGATGATGGTCCACTTCCGGCGAGAGACAATATAGTCGAATTCGGCCCCGCCCTTGAACCGGGCATCGCCGGTACCGTAGGCGGCATACGCCCGGAACACCATCGACTTGCTGAAGTTACCGTTGGTGCGGAAGCCCGCCCGCAGCCGCAGCCCCTCAATATTATTCACCGCCACAGCATACGGATACGGACCCCAGTCGACGGGGCCGCGCCGGTACCAGCCCGTGGTGGCAATGCGGGTCAGAATCTCGGTAGTGCGCACAATGGGTACCGACCGTAGCGTGTCGATCAGGCCCTGTGCTTTCCGGTCGTTGGTGCTCAGCGAATCCATGCCGCCCAGATTCTTGCGGGCCTTGGCCCAGTAGACTTCATCGGCCAGGGCGGCTTCCTTGTCATCACCTGCCAGTTCCTCCAGCGCCATCGTGTTCGATTTGGCGGTATCCGAAACCGAAACAGTACGATCATAGTAGTTGAGCGGCTTGGGTTGGTTGAGTAGAAATCCGCTGTTTCGCGTGGTCTGCTGAAGCAATGCCCCTACCGAGTTTTTGCCCACGCCGTAGACCTCGGCGGTGGTGCGCATGGATACGGGCATCCAGCCAATTTTGTTACCTAATGAATCGAGTGCGGGTTCTAGTTCCTGCTCGATCTCCATGCGCCGCACGTAGTTCAGGTTGGCTTCGGCTCCCACTTTCGCCTCAATCATGGTGAGCGCAAACGTGGTGGTGTCAATAAACATCTTGCCCGTAAAGACCAGATCCTGCTTATTCTTGGGGTCGAACTGGATTTCGTAACAGACAAAATCGCCGATCCGGGTGGTGTCGGCCAGGTACATCGAATACCAGCCTTTCCAGTCACCCCCCACCGGCGAGGCGAAGTCTTTGCCCAGCACACGCAGGTAGTTCTGGTAGAAATTATAGCTCAGCGCGTTGCCGCCCACAAACTGCGACAGAACCTCCGGCTCGACAATGTCCATGCCTTTGAGGCGCGTTTTCACGATGTCTTCGTGCTTCCGCTCCGGCGATTCGCGGTAGAAATAGCGACTCACCGACTCGGTCATCATGATCGGCATCATCTTACGGCCCAGGTCGTCGGTAACGGAGTCTTTCTTGTCCATTGCCGCCATCACCTTCTTAATCAGTGGGTTAGACCGGAGCTTATCAGAAATATGGGTGAGCGAAACGGCCGTTTTCGAGTAGCTGTCGTACTCATAAGCCCGGATGCGACGGCGGTCGTTTTTCTCCAGATTCTTCCGCACGTTGCGCAGAATGCCCCAGGCCGGATTTTCACCGGCCCGCACGACTACTTCCTGCAACACCCGCCCGGCGGGGGGCAGTTTCAGCAGCAACACCTGTATGAGTTTGGTTTTGTCAAGGGCAAACCGCTTGATGCCAAACCCCATCGAACTCACGTAGAGCGAATCCGTAAGCCGGCTGGTTTTCAGGGTGAATACCCCGTTCTCGTCGGAGGTGACGCCCACGCTACGGCCTACTAGTGCCACGCTGGAGAATGGGATGCCTTCGCCCGTGCGGGCGTCGACCACCGTACCGCTAACCACATAGCTTGCGGTCTGAGCCTGAGCCAGTTGGGCCAGCAACCAAAACACAATGGCAAACGTGCCGAATCGAAATGAGATGAGGAAGTGCATGTAGTGTATAAACGCTTATGCAAATATACGGTGTGGAAAACGGATCAGATGTCTACAGCAGTACCAGGCAGCAATAATCGGTCTCCAGGTGAATAAATCGATGCCTCAACCAACGCGTAAAACACACTCATTAGACGGTGATATGGAGGCAAAGGCCACGAAACTACATGGATTTGGGCAAATTATCTGGCTTCATTCTATATGAACACCTGATACTGAAGTGTTAGCTGCCCCAAACGGCCACCGGCTTTTAGTGGGCTGGGGTCAGCCGCCGTCTGGTACTGGTAATAGGGCCGGTTCTGGTAGCCGAGGGTGAACTTGCCGTTATGCCCCTTGATGAGGCTTAAAAAGGGGTTAAAAGCGGCTAGCTTGCCGGGGCAATTATGATATTCATCATAATTGACTATGACATCCGTCATAGCTAATCACTCCGTTTTGCGGTCATCTTTGTTGTTGGCTCTTTTAGCGTGACGCTTAACCTTATGAATCTTTCTAAATCCGTCATTTACATGGCCGACGATGACGCCGATGATCGTCATTTTATTCGTACAGCCTTCCAAACCGTCGACCCGTCGGTCACTATTGTCGAAGCCGAAGATGGTGGCGATCTGTTGACTATGCTCAACGAGTGGACCCAAAGCCCCGTATCCCTGCCTGTACACCTGATTCTGCTGGACATGAATATGCCCAGATTCAATGGCATGGAAACCCTGTTGGCGCTGAAAGCAAACCCCATGCTGCGCCATATTCCAGCCGTGATGATTTCGACCTCTGCCGAACCAACCCTGGTAATGGCTGCGTACGAGAACGGCATAAACGGGTATATCAAGAAGCCAGCCTCTTTTCAGGAATTAGGCCAGATTGCCCAGGCCCTCAAAATTTGTTTTCTGGACGCAGCCGGGCGACGTGACGGTTCGCGGCAAAACACCCCATCAGAAAAAACGCATGGATTGGGCCTTCATGATGCCAACTAGCGTTCGCCATGAAAACCATTCTGGTCATTGAAGACACCCTGACCATGCGGGAGAACATCGCCGAAATTCTCGCGTTGGCTCCCTATGACGTGGTGCAGGCGGCCAACGGCAAACAGGGCATTGAACTCGCCCGCCAAACCCGCCCCGACCTGATCCTATGCGACATTATGATGCCCGAACTCGACGGGTTTGGCGTGTTGCATATTTTGGCCAGTGACCCTGAACTGGCCGACGTGCCTTTTATTTTTCTGACCGCCAAAGCCGAACCGGCCGATTTTCGGGCGGGCATGAACCTCGGCGCCGATGATTACCTGGCCAAACCCTTCGACGACCTCACCCTGCTCAATATGGTGGCCCTGCGGCTGCGGAAAGGCGGACGCAGGCAACCCGACCTCACGCCCCCTGCCAACTTAGACAAATTGATGCGGGCCATTCTGGGCGAAATGGATGCGCATCTAACGCTCTGCGAACACTACCCCACCACGCAGTTTATCCGTAAACACCGGCTCTATACCACCGGTAGCTGGCCCACGGCCCTCTACTGTATCAGCCAGGGTAAGGTCAAACTGTTCAGAACAGACACGACTGGTAATGAGTTTATTACGGCCCTGCTTGGCCCCGGTGATTTTGTGGGCCACCTGGCCCTGCTAGACGAAATGCCTTACGGCGAAACCGCCGAACTACTGGATGATGCCCACGTGTGCCTCATTCCCAAAGCTGATTTTCTGGCCCTTATCGACCATAACAAGGCCGTGTCCAGTCAGTTTATTCGCCTGTTGGCGGGCAACGTGGCCGACCAGCAGGAACGGATGCTGAAACTGGCCTACCAGCCGGTACGGAAACGGGTAGTGGAGGCACTGCTCATGTTTCAGCGTAAATTTTATCCAGCATCCGGTGATCCAGCCACTGCCAACACCTCGCCACCCATGACACTCTCGCGCGAGAACTGGGCGCATCTGGTGGGGGCATCAACCGAAACCGTGATCCGTATTCTGAGCGACCTGCGGGCCGAGGGGTTGATTGACCTCACCGCCAGCCAGATTACCCTGCTCAACATTTACAAACTCACCCAGATCAAGCGCTGATTTTTATCATGCTTTCAACGTCCTAAATGATACTATTATGATTCTGCTACTGACTGCTATCGATGGACAGGGCGAGGTGCGGGAATTTTCCTGCCAACTCCCCCAACTAGAAAATGGATTTGACCTCTTGACCTATATGGATGACAAAGGACATACCCTGGTAAAGGCCCGCATACTGGATGAAGGCGGCTCAACGCGCCTGCCGTTGAAAACCGATGCGGCGCAACCTGCCTCCCCGATCGTTCAGGAATTGGCAAAAGATTGGCGACAGACGTTAGACGAATCGGACAGTGGCAATGCGCTGACTAACCAGCCCAACAGCGATAAACTCGATCAACCGCCAGCACCGGACCAGTGCCTGGTGTACTTCAGCACGTCGGTCGGGCTGTTTCAGAAAGAAGACATCACGTATATTCTTCAAAAAAGCCGCCATAACAACGCCAAAGCCAACATCACGGGGCTGCTGCTCTATTTAAACGGGAGCATCATTCAGGTGCTGGAAGGCGAAAAAGAAGCCATCGAAACGTTGTATGCGCGGATTGCGAAAGATCAGCGGCATACGCACGTGGTCTGCGTACTGAACCGCCCGATCAACCAGCGTCTTTTTGCCCGTTGGAGCATGGCCTACGAAACCCTGACTGAGTCGCAATTTACTGACGTTGAGGAAGTGGTGGCACTGAATAAGTGGAAAGAGGCCGCTACCCAAACTTATGATTCCATTATTTTAAAAACCCTTAAAGCGTTTTACGACACAAACCGCCACTAGATTGGCCTGGCGTTGACACATGCAACCGTTCCAGGCGCTGACAACTTACTGGCAGTCAAGCCTAATTCCTGACATCGGTCATGGCAGGGGCTGATAATTATCTGTACCGAGCCATCAACGGTCATAGGCACCATAGCCTGGACCAGCGACCTTTATTGCTCGTTCATCAACGTTGACCATGAAGCCTTTATTTAAGCCATCACCTGCAAGGCAGGATGAGCGGGAGTTCAGCGTTTTCTACGCCACCTACGCGCCCAAACTCTGGGGGCTGATGCGGCTGGCTAACCTGTCACCCGCCCGGTCCGAAAGTATGCTGGTCGATGTACTGGTGAAAGCCTGGCAACACCCCGACCGGCAGCTAGCCGTTGACAAACAGCCGGTTAGCTGGTTGCTGAGCCTGGCCTATGCCGAAGGGTTGCCAGCCACCACACCGGCCTCTATTTTCAACGTGAGTTAAGCAATTACTCAACAACAAATTACTTACCCGTATGCAAGCTACCACCGAATTAGCCGCTTTGGGGCGCATCATTTGTGCCGTTAAGGAATACCGCCATCTAACCCACGACTACCAGAATCTGATCAGTAATGTAGACGCCGGCATCTACCTGAAACAACACTTATCGACCCACGACTGGCTCGTGTGGCAACAATTGGGTGGTGGACAGGAAACGGTTTCGTACTCCGTTACCAGAGCTTTTGCGTAACGATACAACCGCCTTAGACTACACTGTCAGTTGGACATATGGTCCAGAATGAGCGATTTCATCGCCTCGATAGTGGCGGGCTTTGTGTGTAGCAATTGGCGAACTATTCCGTGCTTTTGGGCCACGTACTCCAGGTCTTGCGAGGAGGTTAACAGGCGCACGGGGATGGCCGACCACACCGGGTGAGCCTGTAGTGCCTGATACGTTTCGGCTCCATCCAGCACGGGCATCTGCATATCCAGAAAAATTCGCTCCGGGTGCGGATGACTCGTCTCGTGTAAAGCGGTCATTAGCAGACTACCATTGGCAAAATGGCAGCATTGACAATCGGGAAAACAGCTACGGAGGACTATGGAAAAGAAGAAGGCATCATCATCGTCGTCATCAGCCAGATAAACACATCGGTTAGTAGTCGTCATACGTAAAGCCCTTCGGTGGAGTAGTCTAAATACAAAGCGCTGTCGAGTAACAATGTTAACGTATTGTTGCCACTATAGTTTTCGCAAAAATTGGCTTTTGTCACATCGCATCTTGAAAAAATCAATTCGGCTCATGATCAACGTCCTGCCCACCTTTCAGGACAAGCAACACCCGCCGCACGTCGCTGATTTTTGTTGTGGGATCGCCCAGTACAACCACCATATCGGCCAGTAAACCGGCCCGGATGCGGCCCCGGTCGGCCAGGTGAAACACGTCGGCGTTGGTGGACGTAGCCGACCGCAAAACGGCCATTGGCGTCATGCCGTACTCGACCATCAGTTCCAGTTCGCGGGCATTGTCGCCGTGGGGAAACACGCCCACGTCGCCCCCGGCGCAGATGGTCACCCCCGCCGCCAGCGCCTGCCGAAACGTTTCTCTTTTTTGTTTAAGCCGCTCCGGTTCAGGCGTCCCTTTTTTCCAGCCCCGGTATTGCGCCACGGCATCGCCAGCGGCCACGGTGGGGCAAAGCGCTGTGCCGTGCTGCTTCATCAGCGCAAAGATTTCGGGCGTACCCGCGTCGCCGTGTTCCAGCGTTTCGCAGCCCGCCAAAATAGCCCGCCGCATCCCCTCTGCCGACCCGGCATGGGCCACCACAGGTCGCCCGCTGCTTTTGGCGACCTCCACAATCGTCTTCAGTTCGTCGAGCGTGAAGGTTGGTTTGGCCTCGCCCATCAGGCCCCACCGGTAGTCGGCGTAGACTTTAATGACGTCGGCACCCTTGCCAATCTGCCGCCGCACGGCCTGAATCAACCGGTCGTGCCCGTCGGCCTCTTCGGCTCCCTGCGGTACGTCGATGTCGGGGCTAAATCCCTTGGGGGC
The DNA here is from genome assembly GCA_038230755.1 of Cytophagales bacterium. GTDB lineage: Bacteria > Bacteroidota > Bacteroidia > Cytophagales > Spirosomataceae > Fibrella. Next base: position 11,310 of record JBBRMP010000066.1, read on the forward strand.
ATAGCTGCCCGTGGCAATGAGCGCCCGCGTAGCTACAATCATCCGTGGACCGGGAATGACCCCTTTTTCGATGGCCTGTTTCAGGCCAACATCGTCATAATCAGCCCCTTCCGTACCCAGATCGCGCACGGTGGTGAAGCCCGCCAGCAGCGTTTTTCGGGCATGAACCGTGGCCCGCGCCACCCGCATGGACCGGGCTTCGCGCAGCACCTGATCGTCCCAGTTTGTTTCGTTATAGGGGTGCAACAACAGGTGCGAATGCCCCTCGATCAGCCCCGGCAGCAACGTAGCACCGGGCAGATCGATCACCGAATCCGTAGCGATTTGGACCAGCGATGCAGTCGGTCCGGCGGCATCGATCCGGTCATTTTTCACCCGAACAGACCAGTTGTCGTGCTTGGTTTCGCCATCAAAAACCCGCGCCGGACGCAGTAGCAGCGTTTTTTGGGCGAAAGCGGGAGTGGCGAAGCAGAGAGCGAAGAGCAGAGGGCGTAGAGCGTAGCGCATGAGGGCAAAGATAAGTAGCCGTTGGCATAAGGAGCTTCGCGCTGTGTAGCTTCTCGCTTCTGCCTACTTCCTCACTTCCGCCCGTTCATACTGCACCGGCCAGATCATATCGTCACCCAGTTCATGGGCGGCGTGGAGGGGAAAGTATGGTTCGCGGAGGGAGGCGCGGGCCAGCAGGATGAGGTCAGCCTGACCGTTAGCAATTATGGCTTCGGCTTGCGTGGCATCCGTAATCAGGCCCACGGCCCCCGTGAGTAGGCCCGTTTCGCGCCGGATGCGTTCGGCAAACGTTACCTGATAACCCGGTTCAACCGGGATGGTGGCACGGGGTACATTTCCGCCCGACGAACAGTCGATCAAATCAACGCCCTGCTCTTTTAGCAATGCCGATAATGCTACAGAATCGTCAGGGGTCCAGCCGCCTTCGGTCCAGTCGGTAGCCGAAATACGCACGAACAGCGGAAAATCGGTGGGCCAGATAGCGCGTACATCGCCGATGATTTCGCGCACGAACCGAACGCGATTTTCAAATGAGCCGCCGTATTGATCGGTGCGCTGATTGCTGATCGGCGACAGAAACTGATGCAACAAATACCCGTGGGCGGCGTGAATTTCGGCCACCTGAAACCCCGCCGCCAACGCCCGTTCGGCGGCTTCGCGGAAATCATACCGGATTTTGTGCAGCCCCTCGTCGTCGAGCGCCGTGGGCACGGGGCCGCCTTCGGCAAAGGGCACCGCGCTGGGTGCTACCGTTTGCCAGCCGCCCGATTCGTTCGGGAAAATAGCCTTCCCACCCTCCCAGGGCCGATTATGACTCGCTTTCCGTCCGGCATGGGCCAGTTGAATACCCGGCACAGAACCATTGGCTTTCAGGAAACTGGTGATCCGTTTCAGGCCGGGAATATGCTCGTCAGACCAGATACCCAGGTCGTGCGACGTGATCCGGCCTTCAGGCGAGATGGCGGCGGCCTCGGAGATAATCAGGCCCGCGCCGCCTACCGCCCGGCTGCCCAAATGCACCAGGTGCCAGTCGGTGGCTAACCCATCGACGCTGGAATACTGGCACATGGGCGATACCACGATACGATTTTTCAGTTGGATGCCGCGAATCGTCAGCGGCGAGAGTAGTTGAGACATGAGGGAGCAGCGAGCCAAGGGCGTAGGGCAGAGAGGCAACCCATGCCTGGTTAGTTTAGAAGGCAAAAAGAGGTTGATATGTTCGCGTAGCGTTGTCTTTGTCACAATATGTGCAGTTGGGTCAGGGAACCTGATTGCACATGTGTTCCGCGCCTTTATTAAAATAGTTAAAAAATATATTCTATAGATGCTATAAATTATCAACAAAACGTATGTTTGCAAGACCACTTGTACTTGCACTATTTCTCGTCTTTATGAACCACAACGACGGACTCTCTCAGTCCCTCATCGGTGCGGCCAGCGCGGCGTTGAATCCACCCGCCACACCCCTCATCACGGTTGATCCGTACACCAGCATCTGGTCATTCGGAGACCAATTAAATGACCAGCCCACCCGCCACTGGACGGGCCGGTCTCACGCCCTAAACGGCCTCTTGCGCGTAGATGGCAGGATTTTTCGTTTTATGGGTAACCCTACGTTCGTGGGCGACACGGTTGTACCGGCAGCACAGCGCGCACCCTATGAAGCCAGATTCTGCACCAGTTTGGCAAGCGATTCACCCGGCGCTGACCAATGGATGCAACCCACGTTCGACGACAGCCAATGGGCAACCGGACAAGCCCCGTTTGGCTCACGCCCCAGTGACAAAACGGCCTGGACATCCAGGGATATTTGGGTGCGCCGCGAGGTGGTACTCGACCGAGTGCCGTCGGGGCGTTTGCTGGTGAATGCTGCCTATAACGACCACTACGAACTGTTCATCAATGGGCAACGCGTGGCGGTTGCGGGCGGCGTATCGCCTAACTACGAACTGACCAGCACCGGGCGACAAACTACCGACCTCCTGAAACCGGGCCGGAACGTGATTGCTTTCCACAGCCAGCGTCACGGCTGGGAATCGGGTCCGCATTTGGTCGATCTGAGCCTCTTGCAGGAGCGCAGTATGGACCTTCGCGCGGCTACGCAAACGGGCAAATCCATGTCGGCTACGCAGTCGCAATACACGTTTGAAGCGGGCGGTTTGGGCCTGACCGTGACATTTATGGCACCCCTGCTGATGGACAACCTCGACGTGCTGTCGCGGCCCGTGCAGTACGTTACTTATCAGGCACAATCACTTGACGGCCAAGCGCACCAGGTCGAGATTTATCAGGATGCCTCGTCCGAGATTGCCGTCGATTACCCCGGTCAACCCGTGACGTGGCGGCGCGGACGGGTGGGCGGGAAACAGCCACTGCGCTGGTTGCGGGTGGGCAACGCCGAACAGAAGATGCTGGGCAAAAAAGGCGATAACGTCCGCATCGACTGGGGGCACCTATACATCGCCGCGCCCGACCAATCCGGCACCAGCCACCGCATCGGCACGCTGGCGGGGGCGGTCAATCAGTTCGAGCGTGAGGGGTTCGTTTCGGACATCCGCGCCGGTGGGCGTCCCAACATGATCGCCGATGGCACGGTGGTGTTGGCTACGTCGTTCAACCTGGGCCGCGTGGCCGACCAACCCGTGGAGCGCCATCTGCTGGTGGGCTACGATGACCTGAAAGCCGTCGAGTATTTCGGCCAACCCCTCGACGCGTGGTGGCGACGTCACGACAAGCAGATGGGCGGTATTGGTTCGGAATTAATCATGGAAAAAGCCCTCTCTGTAGCAGAAACAGACTATGTCACGCTGAAGCAGGCCTGCACGTCGTTCGACCAAACCCTTCATGCCGATGCGTTGCGAGCGGGTGGCACCGCCTACGCCGACCTCTGCGTGCTGGCCTACCGGCAGGCTATTGCGGCCCACAAACTGGTAGCCCGGCCTACCGGTACCGGGCTGGCGGCCGAACCACTGTTTTTCTCGAAAGAGAATTTCTCCAACGGCTCCATCGGCACCGTCGACGTGACCTATCCGTCGGCACCGCTGTTTCTGAAATACAACCCCACGTTGCTGAAGGGGATGCTGGAACCCATCTTCCATTATTCGGAAAGCGGGCGGTGGACAAAACCCTTTGCGGCGCACGACGTGGGCACGTACCCCATTGCCAACGGCCAAACCTATGGCGAGGACATGCCCGTGGAAGAGTGCGGTAACATGCTGATTCTGACCGCCGCTTTGGCCCACGTAGAGGGCAACGCCAACTATGCCCGGCAACATTGGCCGGTATTGACCACCTGGGTCGAGTACCTAAAGACGGCTGGTTTCGACCCCGCCAACCAGCTCTGCACCGATGACTTTGCCGGCCACATTGCCCGCAACGCCAACCTGAGCGTGAAGGCTATCATGGGCATTGCCTGCTACGGCTACCTCGCCGGAAAACTGGGCGACGCCACCACCGAAACCGAATACCTGATGCTGGCCCGCGAACTGGCCAACAAGTGGATGATCCTGGCCAAAGACCCCACCGGCGATCATTACAACCTGACGTTTGAAAACCCTGGCACATGGAGCCAGAAATACAATCTGGTCTGGGATAAACTACTGAACCTGAACATCTTCCCAGACGAAGTGGCGCAACAGGAAATGGCCTTTTACCTCACCAAACAACAACCCTTCGGTTTGCCGCTCGACAGCCGCCGCACCTACACCAAATCAGACTGGATTGTCTGGACGGCCACCCTCGCCGACAGCCGCGCCGACTTCGAGGCACTCATCAAACCGATCCTCCGCTTCGCCACCGAAACTCCGCAACGAATACCCCTGAATGACTGGCACGAAACCACCAACGGCCACAAAATCGGCTTCCAGGCCCGGTCTGTTGTAGGTGGGTATTTTATCAAGATGCTAGCCCCCTAGCACCACTTCCGTTGCCCCGACATTATCCAACACATACTGCCTACAAACTGCCCCGGCCCGTTCGCGTGCCGGGGTATTTTTGTATAAGTCGTTGATTAGTAAGGATAAACCGTTTGTGTCCTGAATAGAAAATGCCCCGCCCTGAGCGATCAGGTCAATGGCTTCCTGGAATTTCTGGTAATTGGGTCCAAAGAACAGCGGCAGGCCGAAGGTGGCGGCTTCGAGGCAGTTATGCAACCCCTTGCCAAAGGCGCCACCAATGAACGCAAACGTACCATAATGGTACAGCGACGTAAGCATCCCGATATTGTCGATGAACAGATATGGCGTAGCAACTAACTGACTATCAGCCAATTTCTTTAATTCTGAAAAGCGAACGGATGGTTTCGTGAGCTGCGATTGCCAGCCGCTGATTTCGGCGGAATGGATTTCATGGGGGGCAATAATGACGCGCAACGGTTGGTCGAACTGGTTCAGGAACGGGATGAGTACGGCCATATCGGCGGCCCAGGCACTACCCACCACCAGCACGGGGTCGGTGCCCACAAAAGCCGCTACTTCGGGGATGGCCCGTTTACCCGCCGCCACCTGCGCCACCCTATCGAAACGGGTATCACCCGCCAGCGTAACGTGGGTGATGCCGATGCCCCGCAGCAGGTTGACCGACGCCTTATTTTGCACGAAAATATGCGTAAAATAGGTCAGCAGGTTTCGGTAAAAACGGCCCCACGGATGGAAAAAAAGCTGATTTTGCCGAAAGATGGCTGAGAACGAAATCGTTGCCACCCCGGCTTCATGCAGGCTGCGGAGGTAGTGATACCAGAATTCGTATTTGATGAAAAACGCTTTTTGGGGCTTCACCAACGCCATCCAGTCGCGGGCGTTGGCAGCGGTATCGGCGGGCAGATACGTAACCACGTCCGCCCCGGCATAGGCCTTGCGCACGGCATAGCCCGATGGCGAGAAAAACGACAGCACAATCTGGTAATCCGGGAATTTCGCTCGAAACGCCTCGATAACGGGCCGCCCCTGCTCAAATTCGCCCAGCGATGCGGCATGAAACCACGCCACGGGTCGCGCCGGGTCAAGCGGCTTCTGGGCAAACGGCTCACGCCACCGCCACCGCCCCACCACCAACAGCCGCGCCTTCCGGTTGAACGGAGCCGCCAGCCGAATGACTGCGCTGTAGAGGAAAATGGAGAGGTTATAGAAAAGGAGCATGAAGAGATACCCCACCCCCTACCCCTCCCTAACGGGGAGGGGAGCCACTTCGACGTAAGCTCCGCTTCCCGTTAGGGTGGCAAAGCTGCTCCAGAGTAGCTCCCCTCTCAGCAGGAGAGGGGCTGAGGGTGAGGTTTCAGGAAAATACAAACGGCTTCGGGCTGAAGCAGAGAATAAACACCAGCAGGGCCAGCCAGCCGAGGAGTTGACGGTTGGTGCTCAGGGGTTCGTCCTGCTCGGTTTCGGGGTGGTAAACGCCTAAAAAACGACCTAAAACGAAACCAAAGACCAGAAAGCCAGAGTATCCTTCCGCCTGCGGAAAGAAAAACGACACCCCAAATTGCACCGCCACGATGCTAAGCGCAATCAGCAGATTGGTAATCCACTGCTCGGTCACCCGCGAAAACATTAGAAACAGGGCCGTGACGTAGAAAATCAGCTTGCTAAACTGATCCAGAAAAACGGCATCGTCTGACGTAGCAAAGTCCGATATCTTGAATAAACCCAGTCCGGCGTAGAACACAAAACCCGTATAGAGCACCGGGGCCAGCGCATTGAACCGGCGACGGCCAATCAGCCCATAGAGCACATGGCCCCCGTCGAGTTGGCCAACAGGAATGAGGTTGAGCGAGGTGAAGAACAGGGACAAATAGCCCGCCAGTAGATACGGATAATGGATCATTTCGAACCGGTGAGGCAGCCGACTGGGGTCGGCTACGTACGTCTTGAAAAACCAGAATAGCAGGTTATCACCAAACGCGATCACATTCGCGTTCACGTTGCCTTTGGCCATTACCTCGTCAATGTGCTTACCATAATTCGCCCCAAATTGCTTGTAATCGGGGTGAATCGTGAAAATATAATCGATGGGCGGCAGGTGCGCAAAGCCATACCAGAGCAATGCCAGTGCCACCACAAACCCGGCCAGCGGCCCCGCAATGCCAATATCGAAGTATTTCTGACGGCTTTTGATGAAGTCCTGAATGCGAATAAATGCGCCCATGGTGCCAATACTCTCCCCAATCCCAAAGCCGAGCCAAAGCGGTATGTAGTAGGGCAGCGTGACCCGTACGCGGTTGGCCTTCGCCACAAAATAATGCCCGAATTCGTGTACTGTCAGCACCGTCAAAAACGGAATCGAGAAGTGTAGTCCAGCCCAAAATTCAGGCCAGCCCAGGGACTGTGGTCCAATAAAAAACCGACCGTATGTCCATTCGGCCCCGGCGGCGGTAGTGGTGGCAAGCGTAACGAGAAAGAGGAGAATATGAAGCCAGTATTTGGGTGGTTGCATCGGCAAAGGCGTTGGACTGGCGGACCGGTTCAACTAAAATTGGTTGAGGTAATCCAGCATTGTTTTGGGCGGCACCACGTGTACAGCCTGAATACCTAACGCAGCCGCCGCCTTGATGTTCCCCGCGTTGTCGTCGAAAAAGGTAGTTTCTTCAGGCACCAGACCTGCTTCCTGCAAGACGTACTGGAAAATGTCGGGGCTGGGCTTCACCATTTTCAGGTCGTGAGAATAGAAAACCCGCTCGAAAATGGCCTCCAGTGTGGGTTTTCCCAATGATACCAGCCGCCTATTTACTTCCCGGATATGAATGGCGTTGGTGTTGCTGAGCAAGAACAGCCGGTAGCGCGGGGCCAGGGCCAAAATCCGGTCGATCCGGTCAACGGGCAGGTCAAGCAGCACCGAATTCCAGGCCGTATCGATCACTTCGTCGGCCCAATGGTCGGGCGTATTGGGCCGGTTGTTCATGATCTCACGCACCGCCGCCCGGAAGGCATCGTCGTCGATGAGGCCGGTTTCGTGGGTTTGCCAGATGCCGTGCTGCTGCCAGAGTGCTTCAGTGGCTTCTTCAGATATGTTGGCCAGCATGGCAAAATTGCGCAACGGTGCCCGCAGATCAATCGGCACAATCACGTCGCCAAGGTCGAAAATGAGGTTTTTCATAAAAAGAAGTCATAAAATGCCCTCGTCCGCGAAACTAAGGTACGTTCGGTCGGTGAAGATGAGGTGGTCCAGAACGGGCATATCCAGCAGGCGGGCACCGTCTTTGAGTTTGCGGGTCAGGTCTTTGTCGGCCTGCGAGGGCGTCAGGTTACCCGACGGGTGGTTATGCACCAGAATAATCCCGCTGGCGAGTTGCTCCAGCCCCGCTTTGAAAATGATGCGCGGGTCGGCCACGGTGCCCGAAATGCCCCCCGCGCTGATCTGCACAGGCCGGATCACTTCGTTGCCCCGGTTGAGCAGCAATATCCAGAATTCTTCGTGGGGTTTATCAAGCAGATGCGGACGAATCTCGTCATACGCATCGCGCGAACAGGTGATGCGCCGCCGCTGCACGGGTTCCTGCTCCCGCCGCCTGCGCCCCAGTTCCAGCGCCGCCACGATGGTAATGGCCCGTGCCTCGCCAATACCCCGAAACTTCGAGAGTTCTTTCACGTTGCGCCGGGCCAGTTCGTGCAGGCTACCGCCCACCCCTTCCAGAATTTTCCGCGCCACATCCACCGCCGACAGGTCAGTTGTGCCGGAGTTGACCAGAATGGCCAGGAGTTCGGCGTCGGAAAGGGCGGCCTTACCTTTGAGCATCAATTTTTCGCGGGGGCGGTCTTCTTCAGCCCAGCTTTTGATACTGCGCAGGGGCTGGTAAAGGGTCTGGTCGGTCATGGTTAGGTAGGTTACGAGTGGGCACGCAAAGTACTGACCGGACAACAAAAAACCTTATCCGACTAGGCAGATAAGGTCCGTGTGGTAGTAGAAAGCAGCCTGTTACTTACGCGGCTACAGGTGCCATTTTGTTCACCAGGCGCGTCAACTTCGACTTGTTGTTGGCGGCTTTGTTTTTATGGATAATGTTTTTCTTGGCCAGTTTGTCAAGCTTCGAGATCACGGTCTTGAGCAGGTCGCTGGCTTCGGCGTGGTCGTGGCTCAGACGCAGCCGCTTCACGAGGTTACGGGCAGTTACGGCCTGATAGCGGTTCAGGAGCCGCTTTTTGGCATTAGTCCGTATCGCTTTTTTGGTATTTTTATGATTTGCCATTGGTACTGAATGTGTTCGGTTTCCGAAATGAGTGCGCAAAAGTAGCCCTTTACCCCGATAATCACAAGTAATTGCCCCAATTCACTACCGTATTTGTCGGCCATTGCCTTACTTCCAGTAAAAACTGAGTAGTTGTTTGGCATACAGCTCAATTTGCAAAATTTAATCTGTGCTATCGTTAAACCGGCCCAGTATTTATTCTGTCAAATTGATAGATTTGAGTCCGTAACAATCACTACTATGAGAACCATAACGTACGAAGCCCTACAGGCCGAACAAGCCTGGATGGTGGTCTCTGACCAACTCAATCACCGCAATACGCTCCTTTCGCGGGGTATATCGCAACTTGAACGGCAACATCATTCGTTGCCCGTGGCTAGCCGCCTGATAACGCTGCGGTATCACCTGCGCCAAAGCCTGCGCCGCCTCACCGCCGAAAGCCATCTGCGCCCCACCTCCGCCGACCATGCCGCCGCCCTCAACCAGCAGTGGTGCCACGTGCATGAGCTATACTTCCTGCTCCGCCAGGTCGACGCCGAACTCACCAACGCCCGCTATGAAAGCCATGACCTGCGCGAGTGGCTCGACACCCTAGAGTCACGCGTGTACAAGTCGGCGCTTGTGCATTTGAATTGAGGGGGAAGGAATGCACAATGGCTCCGCGCACAATACTAAGGGCGCGGAGCCATTGTGCATTATTCATTGTGCATTAACCACGCCACTCACCGCTGAAACCCCATTTTCATTAAAGGCTTCGACGGCGAAATAATAGGGCACCCCCCGGTTTAGGGCGCGGAGTTCAAACGGAGCGCCGGGGCGACCAGCCGTATCGTCTGCCCAAAACTGGTAGGTCTGGTAAAGCTTGTCGGGGGCAATGCCCCAGCGGATATTGTAGCCCAATGCGCTGGGCACCGACTGCCAGCTCAGGTCGGCGTTGCGGTCATCTTTCTGGCGTTTTGCCAGCAAGCCCGCAGGCATGGCCGGAGCCTTGCCCATGCCGTTCCCGAAAATGCGAAAGCCGTTAATGGCCAGATACGGTCCGGCGGTGTAAACATGCTCGTAACGCACGTAGCGGGCTTTTTCTGACTTCAGAAGGGCTACATAGGCACAGGCCCGGTCGCGCTTGCCGTAGCGGGTGGTGTCGGTCAAATCGGCCAGGGTGCGCCACGTTTTTCTGTCTGACGAACCCAGCAGTTTGAACTGCGTGTAGACTGAGGCATCTGTTTTGAAGACGTTGTTTTTGTGGTCTACGTAATTCACCTGCACCGCCCGCACGGTCTGTTCGCTGCCCAGATCGACGGTCAGGGTTTCGCCGGGTTTGTTGCGCGTGGCCCAGAACGTGCGCGGGTTTTCGTCCACGGCAAAGCTGGCCCGGAGCGTGTCAAGCGTTGAACTGGCCGTAACGGGCTTTTTGTAATTCAGCAGCATCCAGCCAGTAAACGTGTCCTCTCCTTTCGGGCCATTTTGGGTGTCCCATTTTTGGGTCGGCAGCCTGTGCGGCCAATCGCCGAAGCGGGTGTCGGCGTAGAGTTGGTCCGTTTTGTCGAACCCCGCCGGGTGCATCACCATGCGCCGTTCCATGCCCCACACCAGACCAATCCACGACGTACCCGTGTTCCAGTAGTTGCCAAATTCGTCCTGAAAGGTGTTGCCGTGGCCGCAGCCCGTGGCATAGCCGCCGGGGTGGTAGGCAATGGGATTATAGGGCGCGTAGTCCCACGGCCCAAGTGGCGACTTGCTGGTATAGGTACCGTTGGCGTAGACGTTGTATTCGGTACCGGGAGCGGCATATTGGAGGTAATAGGTGCCGGGGCGGCCTTCCTTGTTGTGTTTGGTCATCCAGGCCCCTTCCGTAAACGGTTTCACTAGGTCGGCGTGGTTCGGGCCGAAGCGTTCCCAACCATGCACCCACGGGTCGAGCCAGAACATGGGCTTGGCAGCGGTGGCGGGGTTACGGTCGGCGTAGGTCAGGTTGCGGCTCTTGTCGAGTTCAGCCCCAAAAATTGGATACACGTTCGACGACCCCCAGTACATGTACCATTTGTCCGTATCCTTATCATGGAAAAGAGCCGGGTCCCAGGGACCAATGTCTTTGGGTAGTCGGGGTAGCCAGCGGTTATAAAACTGGAGTTTCCCCGTTTCCGGTGCCGTCGATATCAGAATGGGTCGCTGCTCGAACGTAGACTGAAACAAATACAGCGTATCGCCCACCGACTCTACCGCCGGGGCGCACATATCTTCCATCGGCCACATAGAGGGGGTGATGAATTTCCAGTTGAGCATATCAGTCGAGTGCCAGTAGCCGCCCTGAATAGTGGCAAACAAATAGTAGGCGTTCTTATGCCGGATGATGACCGGGTCGGCCCCGGAGCGGTACGAAATCCCCTCGTTGGTCTGCTCGAAATTGTACCGATAGTCGAGGTCGATGGGGTTGCAGTAACTGGTTTGGGCTGTGGCAGAGCCAGTTGCGAGAGCAAAAAAGAGGTAGAGGTAGGGCTTCATGGTGGCGGAAGTTGTCCGGAAAATTGAAGCAGGACAGACCGCTGATTTACTACAAAACGACTGTCGGCTACTCATCGCTGACTGATACCATACCCATATTTACTGACCACAAACTCGTCACCGTTGGCGCAGGTGATAACGGCTTCATCGCCGTCGGTGTCGGCGTATCTAAAATATTCGGTCAGCATTTGGCGACCTATTTCGTCGTAAGTCCGCTTGTCGAGCAGGATAATTTCGGCCTCGGTGGCAATGATGATTACATCGTAGAAGAGTAGCGTGTCACAATAAATAAAGGTCAGCCAAAGCTCCGTCAGCACACTGTAGGTGGTGAAATCGACAAGGGCGACGTTCTGCTCGTAACCAATACTGTAAACGGAGTCGTAGACCTCAGTCAAAAATGGACTGGTGGCCCCGTCGTCCCAGCTAAAGCGATAGCCCCAATCGCCCGACGAGATGATGCCGAAGCAGGAATCGTCCGGGCGTTCGCCAAACAGCACCGGCAGTTGCGCGGCGTTATACATAGCCTTCGAAACGTTCTTGTAAGTGGGCGTGTACATTCCGAACGAGTCTACGCCTGACTTTCTTTGATCATTTTGATGTACTCATTGACCGTTTCCAGCGGCAGATCGAACGCGGCGGCGATGAAGTTGGGCGTCATGCCTAACTTCAACATACCCTTAATGTGCTGAAGGGTGGTTTGTTGTTTTCCCTTCTCCATGTACTCAACTTCAAGTTCTTCAAAAGCTGACATAATTACGTCTTCAGTTTTCGGTGAAATATTCTTAAAAATAGCCAGGACTTCGATCTTTGTCAAACCCGATCCATAGCCCACATATAACAAAGCGGTCTTCACAAATTGTTCACCCAGCATATCAAGGACCAATTTGTTTAACACCAGACTCAGATCAGCCAACATTTGCCTCAACTGCTGTTTTTGGCGAATCGTTTTCATCAAACCCGCTGTCAGTTGCGCATAGGCTGAGGTCAGCAGGCTGAACTTGTTATCCGGGTCGCGGGTCAAATTAATGAGGTGATAGTCGAAGTTGGGCAGGAACCGGGTTAGTCGCTCATCAAACCCAACTACGGCTACCGCGCCCTGAGTCGATATCGACCAAAACATACCAGTATATTATGTGTCTACCTAACTGTGTAGTTGTAGGTTTACTCATCCAAAACAGCGCATCCCTACAACCAGTCAATTACCGCTTATTTATTAAGCGGTAATTGACTGGTTGTAGGGATGCGCTGTTTTATACATTTGCATCAGTGCCAACTAGGGTACATATTAATGAATTCCAAAAAGATTCATAACCATGCAAAACAATACCACTTCCGCGATTAGGGCAGCTTTGATGCCCACCGTTATGCTGCTTCTTGTCTTGTTTGTAGGGTCATGTGACCGGGCAGTGCAACAAGACTACGACAGTATCAGTGCAGCTACGCTATCAGTACTTAAATTTGAGAACAATGATGTTCCTTGCGTAAACATGACAAGTAGCGATGGCACGGTGAGTTCGGCTACGGGGCAACGCTCTACGTATCCACAATCTCTGGCCGAGATAAACAGCAGCACGGCCAGCCTGATCTTAAATAAACTTGAGGCTAATTTGGGTTTTAAACTTAGCCGCGATGGTCAGTTACCAAAACACATCGTGCTGTATACGGTGGGAGCACTGCATGACATAACACTCGCCTCCTTGAAGGCCGTAAGCCTTTTCACCCCAACGGCAGATGGCAGACTACATCACCAATTGATAAAGCTCAATGGCTCTGCGTCTCAGGAAGACGCACGATTTACACTGAATACGGACTATTTTGAGGTGTCGGAATTACATTTACTTACAAGCACTTTTTGATACGGACAAGGCAAAGTGGGTTATGCTCACCGTGGAAGGTAAGACTAACATGTTGGGCAGAAACGCCCGAACCACTGCGAGAGAAAACATTTTTGGAAAAACGGTTTATCCACTTGCCAATACGCTCTTGTTACCAATAAATGGATGCTCTGCTTGCGGAGGTGGGGGTGCCAGATGTGAAGCAAGTAATGAGGACCCAAAATGTAACGTTGACGGAA
>JBBRMP010000067.1:0-24197 GCA_038230755.1 Cytophagales bacterium
CCACTGAACTGATAATCAAGCACTTGCAAAGTTAAAAATCGCAAAAGTATTTAATGTCTAAAAGTCAAGTAGTTGATTATCAGCACATTAAGATTTTTGATTAGTTTAACTCATAAATTAGAAAAATTAGTAACTTGCTGATTGTCAGATAATTGGCTTGAATTTACCTACCTAAACAGTTACCATTATACATTGTTCATTAAACCATCGCCTCCTCCCGTTTCACCTGTTCGTTGCGGCTGCGGCGGGTGTAGATGAGGCCGTAGATGACGGGCAGAATCAGCAGCGACAGAATGGTGCTGGTAATGAACCCGCCGATCATTACCGTGGCCAGCGGCTTCTGCGTTTCGGAGCCAATACCCGTCGATAAAGCCGCTGGCAACAGACCCAACGAGGCCATCAGAGCGGTCATCACAATGGGTCGCACCAAGGCAATGGACCCCTCACGGATGGATTCGAGAATGCCCATTTTGCGTTTCTGATTCTCTTTGTAACGGTTGATTAGGATCACCCCGTTCAGCACCGACACGCCGAAAAGACAGATGAAACCCACCCCCGCCGAGATGCTGAAATTGATGCCCGTGAGCCACAGGGACATAAAGCCCCCTATCAGCGCAAAGGGCACGTTCAGAATAATCAGCGTGGCATCCAAGGCACTGCCGAAGGTGAACAGCAAAATCAGGAAGATGACCGTGATAGAAATGGGTACCACCACCAGCAGCGTTTTTTGGGCGCGGGTCTGGTTTTCAAACTCACCCGCCCACCGCATCCGGTAGCCGTCGGGCAGTTTAACCTGCTCACCTACCGTCTGTTGCGCTTCGGCAATGGTGCCGCCCAAATCGCGGCCCCGCACCGAAAACTTGATGGCAATGAATCGGGCACTGTTTTCGCGGTACACAAACGCCGGACCCGACTGTGTGGTGATGGTCGAGATTTCCTTGAGCGGAATTTTGGCTCCCGTACGGGTGGGCACCAGCAGATTCTCAATCATTTCGGGCGAATACCGGAACCGCTCGTCGTAGCGCACTTTGATGTCGTACTTGCGTTCGCCCTCAAAATACTGCGTCACGGTTTTGCCGCCAATGGCCGTTTCAATGACGGATTGAGCCACGTCGGTTGGCACGTTGTAGAGGGCCAGTTTCTGCGGGTCGAGCGTAATGCGAAATTCGGGCTGACCCAGGTTGCGGAACACGCCGAGGTCTTCGACGCCCCGAATTTTCTTCATCACGTTAAACACCCGCGTGGCCTCTTTGTCGAGCACGTTCAGGTCATTACCAATGATTTTGATGGCCATTGATCCCTTTACACCCGACACGGCTTCTTCCACGTTGTCGGAAATGGGTTGCGAGAAACCGAACGAAACGCCCTTGAACCGGGCCAGCTTCTGCTGCATTTGCCCGATTAACTGCTCTTTGGTCAGGCCCCGTTTCCAGTCCTCTTTGGGGTATAGGTCCACAAAGAATTCGTTGTTGAAAAAGCCCGTGGGGTCGGTGCCATCGTTGGGGCGGCCCGTTTGCGACATCACGCCGCGCACCTCCGGGAACTCCTTGAAAATGGCCCGGAATTTCCGCGTGTAGGCGTAGCTTTCGTCCAAAGAAACGGAGTAGGGTAGGGAAGCCCGCACATAAATAGAGCCTTCGTTCAGGCCCGGCAGGAATTCGGAACCTACGTGAGCAGCGAAGATGTAGCCCGAAATGGCCAGTCCCGCCAGCGCAATGCCGATGATGGCTTTTGGCTTCCGAATGGCCCAGTCGAGCGCGGGCGAGTAGCCATTGATGATGCCCTGTACCAGCGGGTTATGCCGTTCGCGGACGTTTTTGCGGAGCAAAATTGAACACAGTAATGGAATCAGCGTGAGGCTCACGATGAGCGCACCCAACAAGGCAAATCCAATGGTCCAGGCCAGCGGACTAAACAGCTTACCCTCCACTTTCTGGAAGGCGAAAATGGGTAGCAACGCCGTGATAATGATCACTTTAGCCGTGAAAATAGATTTGCCCACTTCCGTTGCCGACGAGGCAATCCAGCTTAGTTTAGCCCGCTTGTTAAACTGCATCATGCCCAGCGTTTCGGCTTTGTGGGCCAGCACCACAAACAGGCCTTCGACCATGATCACGGCCCCGTCAATGATGATACCGAAGTCTAACGCACCCACGCTGAGCAGGTTAAGGGTCATGCCCCTGAGCTTGAGGCAGATAAAGGCAAACAGCAGCGACAGCGGAATAACAATAGCCACGCTGAGCGTAGTACGCCAGTCGGCCAGGAACAGGAGCAGGATGACCGTGACGAGGAAAATGCCCAGAAATACGTTCTCGCCCACCGTATGAATGGTGTAGTTATTGAGCGTGGTGCGGTCATAGAACGTGTTGATTTTGACGTCTTTAGGCAAAATCGAGTTGTTTAGCTCGTCGATTTTGGCCTTGAGCGCCGGAATCACCTGATCGGGGTTTTCACCCTTGCGCATCACCACAATGCACTCCACTTTGTCGTCCTGCGCGTCGCGACCCACAATGCCCAGCCGGGGCTGAAACGACTCGCGCACCGTGGCCACGTCTTTCACGCGGATGGGGGCACCGTTCACGTTGTCGATGATGATACCGGCCACGTCGTCGGGTTTGGTGAGCAGGCCAATGCCCCGCACCACCAGCGATTGGTTGCCCTGTTTGATCACGTCGCCACCCACGTTGACGTTACTTTCGTGGATGGCCTGATCTACGTCGATAGCCGTGAAGCCGTAGTTGGCCAGCAGAGTGGGGTTCAGGCTTACCTCGATGGTTTTCACTTTACCACCAAAGCTCACTACGTCGGCAATACCCGGCACCGATTTGATCTGCCGTTCGATCACCCAGTCCTGAATCGATTTCAGTTCGGTGATGTCTTTAGTCTTGCTTTCCAGTGTAAAGCGGTAAATCTCGCCTGTGGGGCCGTAGGGGGGCTGAACTTCGGCCTGTACGCCTTCGGGCAAATCGACGTTGGCAATGCGGTTGGCCACGTTGGTTTGCGCCGTGAAGTTGTCAACCCCATCGTCGAAAATCATGGTCACGACCGAAAGCCCAAACAACGATACCGACCGGAGCGTAGACTTTTTGGGCACCGAGTTCAGTTCGGTCTCCAGCGGTATGGTCACGTAGCGCTCCACCTCTTCCGCCGACCGCCCCGGCCATTGCGTGATGATGATAGCGTTGGTATTGGTCACGTCTGGAAACGTCTCGACGGGCGTATCCATAAAACTCACCACCCCGCCCACAATGATGAGCAGTATGCCAAAGAACACGGCGAACCGGTTGGTCAGGGCAAAGGTGACTATGCTGCGAATGAATTTGTTCATGAAGCCCCCAACCCCCCGAAGGGGGATGTTTTTGAGCCGCCACTAATTCCCCCTTCGGGGGTCAGGGGGCCTTTAATCTGTTAAATCGTTGTATATCAGCAGGCTACCTTCTGTGATGACGGTGTCGCCGGGTTTCAGGCCACCACCTTCCACGAAGGCATAGCGGGTGGTATTTTTCTCTACAGTCACCTCCCGCACTTCGTATTTGTCTTTGCCTTTCAGCAGCACTACGTAGTAATGATCGCGGTCGAAAACGACGGCTTTCTGGGGTACCGCCAGCGCATTACCGGTTTGGCCGTTGCCGCCGTTGTTGCCCACGTGCACGTGAATGGTGGCGAACATATCGGGCTTGAGCAGGCCCTCTTTGTTGTCCAGCACGATCCGCACCTTCAACACCCGCGCCTGTTGGTCCAGCACACTACTCACGTTGTCGATGTGGCCGCGAAACGTCCGGTCGGGGTAGGCAAGTATCTGAACGTCAACGGCTTCGCCCTGCTTGATCTGGGGAATATCCTGTTCGTAAACATTGGCCATAACCCAAATTCGCTGTAGACTCGAAATGGTATAGAGCGGATTCTGATTGTCGGAACGCAGGTCTTGGCCGGTGTTCACGTTTTTCTCCACGATATAACCCGCAATGGGCGCTTTTACCGAGAAATAGGGTTGCCCATTGCCTGCATTCGCCCCGCCGTATACCCGCAGCACGTTGGCCGATTTACCCAGTTCTTCCTGGGCTTTTTTCAGGTTGTTCGTCGCCGTCAGCATGTCCGTCTGCGAGGCAAAACCGGCCTTGAACTGCGCATCGGTATTTTTTAACGCCTGCTGCGCTACTTCTAAATCAGCCTTATCCGACTGATAATCGTTGACATAGGTGGAAATATCGCCCGACCGGATCACGGCGAGGTCCTGCCCTTTTTTCACGTAGACGCCCAGCGTCACGTTGGCTTTCTCGACGTTACCGCTCACTAACGGAAACACCCGAACCACGTTATCCTGGTCGAAGGTGACGGTACCGTTGAGGGTCAGTTCGTTTTCGGGGTTCATGCGCCGTACCGAATCGGTGAGGTAACTAGCCGTCGAGTCTGCCGCCGACGTGGGGGCTTCGGCGGTTTTTTCGTCTTTATGCCCGCAAGCTGCCAAAAGCACAGCCAGGGTAAGTACTGAGAAGTGTGTGTTCATGAGCAAGTGGCCCCCTAGCCCCCGAAGGGGGAAGTGCTGCCGCCAGCGTAGCTTCGCGTCAGCCCTCCCCCTTCGGGGGTCGGGGGGCTTTTAGAAAAATCTCGTATTCGTCACATAGTCAAGCTGTTGCTGACTTTGGAAGAGGTTATTGAGCAGGTTGATGTTGTTAAGCTGCGCCTGTTGGTAGGTGCGAATCTTGTCGAGGTAATCGAGCAGTCCGATTACGCGGGCGTTGTAGGCTTTGGTGGCTTCGACCGAAATATTCTGGATGCGATTGAGGTAGCCCGGCGGGCGGGTGTTCACCTGTTCATAGTAAGCGTTGAGCTTATCATAGGCGTTTAGCACGTCGCTCTGTACCACTGCCTGTTGGTTTTCTACCCCCAGCGTAGCACTCTTCGTGTTCAGTTCAGCAGCCCGGATCGCTCCCTGGTTGCGGTTCCTGACCGGAATGTCCATGGCTAACTGAAGCCCGGTAAAGTTCACATAGGCATTGCCATAGCGTTCGTAGAGAATGCCTGTTGTGAGGTCGGGCGTGCGCCGTGCCCGTTCGAGCGAGAGGCTGCGCTGTGCGTAGTTAATCTGCTCTTGCGTAAGGGCCAGGTCAGGCCGGTTGGTCAATGCCGAGTCGAGGGCGGTAGCCAGCAGCGGTGGAGCTGGTGTCGTTACGGGTAAATTAGTTGGCAGCAGAAACGTAGTAGCCGGTTGCCGTAGCAGCACCCGTAACTGGGCCTGCTCGTCGGCGATCTGCCCGCGATAGGTGGCAATGTTCGCTTCCAGGTCCCGGTTCGATACGTCGAGCCGGGTTACTTCATAAGGAGCAACGCCCCCCGTCTGTTGCGCAATCCGATACGATTCGACCAGCCGTTGCTGCCGGACAAGTTCACCCTGAAATAGGTTCAGCGCCTGAAGGTCGAAATAAAGGTTGGCGTAAATGGTGTATAGCTGGTATCGTAACGACCGCATGATATCACGAAAGGCAATCTGCGACAGCGTACGGTTGCTTTCGGCCAGGGCCACAAGCTTGCTTCGTTTGCCGGCCAGCATAATGACCTGCTGGAGCTGCACGGCAAAGTAGCCACTGTTGAAATTCTGGCTATTGATATCGGCCTGCGACGGTGTGCCCAGTGGAAGCACCTTGCGCGTGTTGGGGTTATACAAGTTAGTTTGAAACCATACGTTGGGGTTATACCGTAGCCCGGCCTGTGTCACGTTGGCACCGGCCACATCGATCTGGTAGCGCTGGGCCAGCAACTGATAATTCCGGGTTAGCACCTGCTGCTCTAAATCGGGTAAGCTGATGCGGAGGGTGTCGGCGGTGGAGGGTGCGGTAGGTGCTTCGGCGGCTTTCGGCTGACTTTGCCCGCCGAGGCTGGTTAGTACCAACAGACCAGCCAGCAGGACTGAAGAGACCCCACCTCGCTTACGGAGGTTGGGGTTAATCGATATGGTCATAACTAAGGTGCTGTATTCGATGTGCTTAGGAAGAATACTTACAGGCTCTATCTTCTAACGCCATGCAATTACCGGCCCTGCCGTTAAACACCTATTAAACCCGTGTTAAGGGGTGCTTAAATTTTTAATGTGGCCCTTTCACAGCGTTTTAATGCTCACTTCACGTGCCTATACCATATAGATGTCACCTTTGTCGGTGCCCGTCAAACTACCCACTATGCCGTTCCTCTACTCTCGCCTGATCCGTGTACTTTTACTTAGTCTGACGTTACTACTCAGCTTTGTTTACAGTTCATACGCCCAAAAGGACAACAATAACAACTACCTCGACTCGTCGAAAAACTGGAGTTTACACTACCAATTTACCACCATTGTGCAGGGGCACACGGGCTTTCGTGGGGCAGGCTACAAGGGCAAAAATACCCTCAGCGACTTGCCAGACACCACGCTTTCTGTTACGACCACGCTGTTTATTGGGCGTAAACTCTGGAAGGGTGGTAGCCTGTTTTTGAATCCCGAAATTGCGGGTGGGCGGGGTGTAGGCAGGCGTGACCCAAGTGCGCCGTATGATGAACAAGTTTACACGCCGGCGGTGGGCATTGCGGGCTTTCCCAACGGCGAAACGTTTCGGATTGGCAGCTCGAAACCAGGTGTTTACGTGGCCCGATTGTACTTCGAACAGGTTATTGCCTTGCCCGGATCAAAGCCGGAAGATATTGCTTCTGAGGCTAATAGAGTGAAGCAGCAACGCCCCGACTCGCGAATTGTCATCACCGCCGGAAAATTTTCCGTGGCTGATATGTTCGACAATAATCAGTTCTCGCACGACCCCCGTACGCAGTTCATGAACTGGTCGCTGATGAGCCACGGAGCCTGGGACTACCCCGCCAATACGCGCGGCTATACCTGGGGGCTGGCCCTGGAATATGTTCGCCCGGCCTATGAGGTTCGCGTGGCTTATAACCTCATGCCCCGCGCCGCCAACGGCAACGTGCTCGACTGGGACATTACGCAGTCGGGGGGCCTCACGGTAGAAGTAGAAGGCCGGTATCACCTGTTGAAAGAGCCGGGCACGGTCCGGTTGCTGGGGTTTCGCAATGCCTCAAAAGCCCCTGCCTACGCCGACGCCACCCAACGCCTGGTCAGCGGGACGTATGACCCCGCCCGGCCCTATATCATTTACGGCGAACAGTACGGTGGCGTTAAATATGGCGTTGGCCTGAGTCTGGAACAGCCCCTCGCCCGCAATAGCGGGGTGTTTGCCCGCGCGAGTTGGAACGACGGGAAAACCGCCACCTGGGCATTCACCGAAATTGACCGGAGCGTCTCGGCGGGGGCTTTTATTGCGGGTGGCCGGTGGGGCCGTCCCGAAGATGCCGTCGGACTGGCGGGGGTTATCAACGGCATCTCGCCGGGCCACGCGGCTTTTTTGAACGCGGGTGGCTCAGGCTTCATGCTCGGCGACGGCAAGCTGCCCAACTACCAGCCCGAGCATATTCTGGAGGTATTCTACAAAACCCGCCTCACCCGTTCGCTCTTCGTCACCGGCGACTACCAACTCGTGGGCAACCCCGGCTACAACGGCGACCGCGGCCCGGTGAATCTGTTTGCTGTCAGAACCCACGTGGAATTTTAGGGCTACTCTTCTGCCAGCACCCGCGAGATATTCATGCGGTAGACACCCAGGGCGGGCAAGGCTGCGGCCAATAGTCCAATGACCACGGCCACGATCAGCAAATACCACTCGTCGGGCAAAATGGCGAGGTTGGTAAAACTGTAGTGGTAGTTGCCTTCCACAAATTGCGACAGTAGCCACAGGCCCAACCGGCTGAGCGCCAGGCCCGCCACAAAGCCAATGAGGGCCAAAACCAGTCCTTCCAGCAGCAGCATACCGAACAATTGTGCCCGCGTGGCCCCCATCGAGAGCATCAGCGCCATTTCGTAGCGACGCTCTTTGAGCGAATTATAAAGCGATACAAACACGCTGATGCCCGCCACCAGAATAATGGCCAGCGCCAGTCCACGCAGCGTTTCGATGCCTACACCCAGCAAATCGAACAGCCGGTTTATCTCGATGGCAGGCAGGGCAGCCTGCAACTTCGGGCTGTTGTCGATGCCGCGTTTGAGCATCATACCCATCGGGTTCCGAAACTTGACCAGCATCGCCGTTATCTGCGGGCCATCGTCGGGGGTGGGGTGGGCGTCGGGGCCTTCTTCCGGGGCTTCGTTATTTCCTTCGCCGTCGTCGTGTTGTTCGGCTTTGGGTGTTTTACCCACCATGCGCCCGGTCATTGCACCAGCTATCGGCATGGTTATTGGCCCCGAAGTGGCTTCGTCGTGGTGGTCGTGGCCTCCGTGGATAGCCCAAATGCTCGACACATTGGTCAGAATCAGTTGGTCGCAGACGCTATTACTTGGTGCCAGCAAGCCCACCACCTTATATTTTTTGTTGCCGTGCTCTTCGCCGTTAGCATCGAAACCGTGCTGACTGGCAAACGAATCGCCTACTTTTAGGCCTGTCACCTCGGCTACTCGTGGACCGATAACGACCTCTAAATCAGCCGAAAACGGTTTGCCCTGCGCTATAGTGGCCCCAAACTGGTCGAGGTACTTCTGGTTTGTGCCCACAATCCGGAACGACCGGTAGCTGTCGCCCATCGCCATCGGGATGGCCGATTTAATGAGGGGGTTGCGTGTAAGCCGCTGTGCTTCGGCCAGCGGGATATTCCCCACCGGCGAGTCGATCTGGTAGATGCTCGACAAAATCAGTTGCAGCGGGCTTCCCTTGGCCCCAATCACCATGTCGACCCCCCGAATGTTGCGGCTAAACTGGTCCTGCAACTGCTTGTTCAGCAGCAGCAACAGCGAGATAATGGCAATGCCGAGGGTCATGAGCAGCCCACTCAAAAAGCTGCTCAACGGCTTGTCTTTCAGGTTACTCCAGGATATTTGGGCGAGGGTCATGGGGCCGGGGGGCTTTTTACAGGTTCATTGAAAAATGATGGCTGCTGATTCGGAAGCCTTTGTTAAGGTACAGCCGGTGGGCGTCGTTGCGTTCGGGGCTGTGGCCGGAGTCGAGCGAGAGCGTGATGCAACCCGCCTGTTTGGCCTGTTCTTTCATAAAGTCGAGGAGCTTGCCAGCATAACCAGTACCACGGGCGGCGGGGGCGGTGGAAAGATCGTCGATGTAGCACGTTTTACCGCTGAACAGAAACGTCATGAGCCGGTAGGTGATCACGGCGGGGGCCTCGACACCGTCTTCGAGATCAACAAAAGCTACGCTAAAATGCTCATTAGCTTGCTGTTGCTGCAACAGGGCAAGGGCTGTTTCGGGCGTGAGGTGGGGCCGCAACACCAGCAGCGTAGGCAGGCAACGGCGTAAATCGGCTTCAGTTTGGGCAATGCGTATGGTCATAGTTTTGATGAGTGCATTCACTTATTATAATGCCGCCCGTATTCCCCGCAATACTACGTCACCGCCCCGTGCCAAGATGGCTTCGGCGAGTTGATTGCCGAGGTATTCGGCCTGGGCGGTTGGACCGGTAAAGGTTTCGCGGAGTAGGTCGTTGCCGTCGAGGCCAATCAGGCCGCCAGTCAACGTGATTTCGTCCTGTTCGCCCGTAGCCAGCGCGAATATCGGGATGCTGCAACCGCCTTCCAGCCGCCGTAAAAAGGCCCGCTCAGCTTTCAAACAGGCTTCGGTGGGTTCGTGGTTGGTGAGTTTACGCACGGCATCAAGTTTGTCCAGCGGCAGCGTATCGGCTATTTCGATGGCCACGCTGCCCTGCCCAACGGCGGGCGTGAAGTCTTCGATGGGCAGAAACTCGGCAATCAACGCGTCGTACTGCATCCGGTGAACTCCCGCGTAGGCCAACAAGAGCGCATCGCACTGACCCTCGTCGAGTTTACGGAGGCGCGTTTGCAGGTTTCCGCGCATATCGACCACCTTGATGTGGGGGCAATAGTGCTTCAGCATCGCCACCCGCCGCGTCGACGACGTGCCAATGACAAACGGATGGCCACTCGTGAGCGACAGCGACGTATCCCGGCTCACCAGCACGTCGTTCACCCGTTCGCGCTCGGTGAAGGCAATGATGCCCAAATCGGGGGGCAGACTAGACTGTAAATCTTTGGCCGAATGCACCGCGATGTCAATCTGCCCCGACCGAAGCTGATCTTCCAGTTCCTGCGTGAAAATGCCTTTGCTGCCAATCTTCGCTAGCGACCGGTCCAGAATTTGATCGCCCTTGGTATCAATCAACACCAGTTCTGAGGTTAAACCGCCCGTTTCCAGCAGTTGCTGAACGTGCTCGGCCTGCCAAAGCGCCAGCCGACTGCCACGCGTCCCGATTCGAATATGCATAGCACAAAAATACAATGGTGGATGAATGAATGAGCCGTGGTCCGGGTGCATCTTTCCCCGACTGCGCAATTTTCGCTACAGACAAAGGCGGTGTTCGATTAAGCATTTTGCGGACAAAAAGACCGATTCTGAGGTGTAGTGCCACTTTTTACTGCCAGCATGGCACCTATTATGCCTCGGCACGGCATTTGATTAATACCTATCAGAACAGAAAACAACCACTACTACTATGAGAGCTGTAGATCATGTGTTTAAAGGAACCGGTGGACAAATCGACTTGCTTAATACGCTGTATGGCGGGTCGAGCATGACGAACATGAAGGTGACGCAGGAAGAAGACAGGTTGGTCATCAAACTGTCGGCCGCTGGCGTGAGTGCCAATGCGTTCAACGTGTTGGTTGAAGGTAACAAACTGGTATTGTACACGCTGTTGGTGCAGGATAGCACGACAGAAGGCCAGCGGTTGGCCGTGCCTATGTTCCTGAAAGTGATGGACATACCCGGCTTTGTGGACGCAGAGCAGATTGAAGCCGTGCATGACCATGGCCAGGTACTGGTGAACCTGCCAATAAAAGACGAGGAGCACCTACATCGTAAAATAGACATCAAAAATCTTTTCTGATGCGTTGCCTTCCGGGGCCACCAGTACGGCCTCGTAACCCATAGATGCGTGCAGCCCGACCTTACGAGGTTGGGGCTTTTTTGTGCTCCATCAGGGTCGCTTAAACCGCGCCAACCCATGGCTAATCGTATCCCATTCTACGGCGACAATGCAGCCCATAAACAGGCCAAACAGAGCCAGATGGAAGGGTACGGCCACCCAGAGGTTGCTGATGTGAATAAACGAATCGAGGTAGATAAGCCCTCCGCCGCCCACCACGTAGCCCAGTGCCGAGGGAATATTATACGGCACAGGGTAATACCGTTCGCCGAGGACGTAGCACAGGACCATCATCACAAAACTCGATGCTAAAAAAGCCCAGGCGCAGCCCATATAGCCTATTTGTGGAATCAGGAGCCAGTTCAGCCCGAACGTAACAGCGAGCCCGACCACCGTAATGAGGGTGCCAAACTTGGTCTTGTCCGATAGCTTGAACCAGAACGAGATGTTGTAATAAATGCCCAGCAACAAGTTGCCCAGCATCAGCAGCGGCACCACGCCCAGCCCCGCCCGGTATTTTTTCGACAGTAGCAGCCCCGCCAGGTCCATGTTCAGGCTCACGGCTACCCACAGCAATACGCACACGATGATGAACCACTTTGTTACCCGCGCCAGCAGATCCGGCGCGTTTTTATCGCCCGCCTGCCCGAAGAAAAACGGTTCGGCGGCAAACTTGAACGACTGAATCGCGAGGCTGATAAACACCGATAGCTTGAAACATTGCCCGTAAATACCCAAGGCGTCTTCCGACGAAAAACCCGCGTAGAACCCGTCAGGCAAAAACTCGCGCAGAAACAGGCGGTCGGTGAGGGCGTTGAGCACCCCGGCCAATCCCGTCAGCATAATCGGGAAGGCATACACCACCAATGTCCTGGCTTCGGGCCAGTCAAAGGCGACTCGGAAACCCCGAAACGCGCCGCGCAGGATCAGAAAATACAGGGCATTAGCTATTAGGTTGGCCAGCAAAATGTAGCCTGCACCAATCTCCGGTCGGTAGAAAAATTCGGCTGCTGGGCGCAATTGAGGCAGGTATTGCCCCTCCACAATGTCTTTGCAGAGGACGAGGAAAAACACGTTCAGCCCTACGTTGAGGAGGATGTTGATGATTTTGGCAAAGACAAATTGTTTGGCCTTGTTCTCAACCCGCAGCCGGGCAAAAGGGATGGCCATAATGGCGTCGATGCCCACCAGTAGGGCCGTCCAGCGGATAAACCGTTCCTGACCGGGATAGCCCAGCGCGCTGGTGATGGGCGTGGCGAAGACCAGAATCAGGCTGGTGGCCACCAGGCTCACTGCCCCCACAATGGTTAGTGTCTGGTTGAACACCCGCACTCGCTCGAATTCGTTTTCTGCCCCTTTATTTCGGGCGGCAAACCGAAAAAAAGCGGTTTCCAGTCCCAGCGTATACACCGTCAGCAACACCCCTACCCAGGCATATAACGTTACGTTCGACGATAGCGAGGCGGGTTGGGTGAAGGCATAGGTCTGAATGGGGGCCAGCAGAAAATTCACCGACCGCGCCACAATGGTGCTGATGCCATACAGGGCCGTGTCCCCTGCTAATTTTTTAAATGCGCTCAATGGATGTCGAAAATAACGACGTTGATTCCCGTCGCTGATTACTTTGGCAAAGATAGGGTGATAGACAGACGGGGTGTTGATACGGTGAGTGAAGTTGGAGAAGCCTCAATGTTGACCAAATCAACGCGCTATAGCCGCGTTTGCCCGTACGTGGGGGTCGGGCTATCTTTGTAGCTTGTGGGATAGCAGTTGATGGTAAACCCATTTCTCATTCTACACTGTACAGTTTACATTCTCCTCTTGATGAAAATCTCCGCTGCGCTGCTGTCGGTCTATTACAAAGACGGCCTCGAACCCATTGTCCGGCTATTGCATGAGCAGGGCGTCACGCTCTATTCAACGGGTGGCACCCAGACGTTTATCGAACAGTTGGGCATCCCCGTTATCCCGGTCGAGTCGCTGACGGGCTACCCGTCTATCTTTG
Source organism: Cytophagales bacterium (assembly GCA_038230755.1). Lineage (GTDB taxonomy): Bacteria > Bacteroidota > Bacteroidia > Cytophagales > Spirosomataceae > Fibrella. The sequence goes on from JBBRMP010000067.1 coordinate 12,989, forward strand.
GTGGGCGGGTGAAAACCCTGCACCCGGCCGTTTTTGGAGGTATTCTTTACCGCCGCGATAACGAAGGCGATATCGCCCAGGCGCAGCAGCATAACATCCCGGCCATCGACATGACAGTGGTGGATTTGTACCCCTTCGAAGAAACCGTAGCCTCTGGTGCTTCGGCTGATGAGATAATCGAGAAAATCGACATTGGCGGCATCTCGCTGATCCGGGCAGGGGCCAAAAATTTCCAGGATTCGCTCATCGTGTCATCGCGTACCCAATATGCTGACGTGCTGCGTGTGCTGGCCGAGACCAACGGCCAACCCGACCTCGACACGCGCCGCCGTTATGCGATGGAGGCTTTTGCCACCACCGCGCACTACGACACCGCGATTCATGCCTATTTCAGCCCCCCCGCCCCCGAAGGGGGAGTTCCTGCCTCCCATTTGGCTGCCGCAAGCGCAACTCCCCCTTCGGGGGCGGGGGGGGCTGTTCTCCGCTACGGCGAAAACCCGCATCAGCAAGCCACGTTCTACGGTGATATGGATGCGATGTTTGACAAGTTGCACGGTAAAGAGCTGTCGTTCAATAACTTAGTTGATGTAGATGCCTGCGTGGGTTTGATCGACGAGTTTACCAATAACGGACCCACGTATGCCATCATCAAGCACACCAACGCCTGTGGCATCGCTACGGCAGCAACGGCGAAGGCCGCGTATGACAAAGCGCTGGCCTGCGACCCGGTGTCGGCATTTGGTGGGGTGGTCATCACCAATGCACTGGTTGATCTGGAAACGGCTCAGGAATTGAACAGGCTGTTTATGGAAATCCTGATTGCGCCCGACTACGCGCCAGAGGCTCTGGAACTACTAAAATCGAAGAAAAACCGCATCCTGCTCAAACGCAAGCCGGTTGAACTGCCCACCAGGCTGGTAAAAACGATTCTGAACGGAACACTGGAACAGGACAAAGACAACGTGACCGAAACGGCTGACCAGTTTACGACCGTGACCGATAAAGCACCCACAGCCAGTGAGTTACGAGCACTAGAATTTGCGTTGAAAGTGTGTAAACATACCAAATCGAACACCATCATTCTGGCCAATGAAGACGTATTGCTGGCCAGTGGCGTGGGTCAGACCAGCCGGGTCGATGCCCTGCGTCAGGCCATCGAAAAAGCCCACAACTTCGGGTTCGATATAGCCGGTTCGGTTATGGCGTCCGATGCGTTCTTCCCCTTCCCCGACTGCGTCGAAATTGCAGGTTTGGCGGGCATCACGGCGGTGGTTCAGCCCGGTGGTTCCATCCGCGATAAAGACAGCATCGAGTATTGCAACCAGCACGGCATTGCCATGGTGACCACTGGTGTGCGGCATTTTAAACATTGATTCAACCTGACTATGGACCCATTAGTAGCTCGTACAACGCTCGACCCAGCCGTCTGTCACGGTAAACCAACCGTTCGCGGGTCGCGGTTGCTGGTAGCCACCGTGCTTGAGCTATTAAGTGCAGGAACCACGTTGGCCGAACTTCAGGAAGACTATCCTAACCTAGAAGAAGGCGATGTAAGGAATTGTCTGGCCTATGCCACGCGGCTGGTTAATTTTCAGTTCATTCCTTACGCCTCGGCTGCCTGATGCGATTTATTGTCGATGAAGCCACACTACCTAAACTTACCAATAAATCGTGATAAAATCTTGGCTGACAGCGCTTTATACGGGTTGGTGCGTTGCCGTGTTTGTGCTATTGTTGTTGCCACTACTGCCGGTAATGTTGTTGGGAAGCTGGCTCTACGCGCAGAAAATCCAGTTTGGTTTGCAGCTCGCCCACGCTACGGTAAGGCTTTGGGGCTTCCTGGCGTTTGTCCTGATGGCTATTCCCATCCGCTCCGACTGGCGATTTAAACCCGAATCGGGCAAGGCGTACGTCTACTGCGCCAACCATTTTTCGTATTTCGATATTGCCGTGCTGGGAACCATCGTGCCGGGTCTTTATGCTTTTATTGGCAAAATAGGGGTGCGGAAACTGCCTCTGTTTGGCTACATGTACGCTAAACTCCACGTCATGGTCGACCGGTCGAGTCCGCAGAGCCGGGCCTATTCGCTGGCTAAGTGCATGCGTACCCTGGCCGAAGGTCGCAGCATCGTGATTTTCCCGGAAGGGGGTATCAAGTCTGAAAATCCGCCACAAATGGTCTACCCCTTTAAAGATGGCGCCTTCACAATGGCCATTCAAAAGCAGGTGCCCGTTGTACCCATTACGCTCGTCAATAATTACCGTATCCTGCCCGATGGGCCACAGTTCAGAGTGCATTGGCAACCTGTAGAGGTCGTTTTCCACGAACCCATTCCCACCGTTGGCCTCACCCAAGCCGACTCCGACGCGCTCCGCGAACAGGCGTATCAGGTGATAGACAGAGAGTTAAAAAAAGCCGTTCAAGGTTTAACCGCACCAGCGTACCGGTCTAACGTTTAACTCTAAACGGCCGCTCCTCCTTATGAAAGTCGATACAGAAATAGTACACAAAATGGCCCATTTGGCCCGGCTCACGGTGCGTCCCGAAGAAGAAACGCAGCTATTGAGCAGCCTCAACAGTGTACTCGACTGGATGGAGCAGTTGAACGAAGTAGATACCACCGGCGTGGAACCCCTCACGCATATGTCAGAACTGGACGAAGCCAATATCCTTCGCCCCGATGTGGTGGCCAACCAACTCACTCGCGCTCAGGCCTTAACTAATGCGCCTGACCACGACGGGCAATTTTTTAAGGTGACGAAGGTGCTGTAGCAATAAAATTTTTGGCCTCAGGCTTGATTTGCGTAGGCGCGAAATCGTATCTTTGCACTCGCAATTGCAAAATAGCTCGATAGTATAAGGGTAGTACAACAGATTTTGGTTCTGTCTGTCCAGGTTCGAATCCTGGTCGAGCTACCACAAAAAGCCGATTCCTAGCCGAGTCGGCTTTTTCCGTTTCAAACACATGAACTATCTCTCAGCCGAGAATCTCTCGAAAACATACGGCGACCGAACACTTTTTCGGAACGTCAATTTTGGCATTAGCCGGGGCGACAAAATTGCCATTGTTGGGGCCAACGGCTCTGGCAAAACCAGCCTGCTCGCCATTCTGGCGGGCACGTCGCCCCCCGACGATGGATTGGTAAGCGTGCGTAAAGACATCACCATCGGCTACCTCGATCAGCAGCCCGACCTTAACGAGGCTCTCACGGTCCTGGAGGAAGTGCTGGCCGGCGAAAGTGCCCAACTCGATGCCGTACGTGCCTATGAAAAGGCACTGCTGCACGATAACCACGACGCCCTGGAAAAGGCTATGAACCAGATGGAAAAGCTACAGGCCTGGGATTATGAAGCCCAAATCCGGCAGATTTTGGGCGAATTGGGTATTCAGGACGTCGAGCAGCGGGTGAGCACCCTTTCTGGCGGGCAGCGCAAACGGGTAGCCCTGGCACGGGTGCTGATCCAAAATCCCGACCTGCTTATTCTGGACGAACCAACCAACCACCTCGATCTGGAGGCCATCGAATACCTCGAATCGTTCCTGAACACCTCCAATGGTACGTTGCTAATGGTGTCGCACGACCGGTATTTCCTGGACCGCGTATGCAACCAAATCGTGGAAATGGACGGCGGGCAGCTCTATGGCTACAAGGGCAACTACGCCTATTTTCTGGAAAAGAAAGCCGAACGCCTCGCTGCGGATGCCTCGGAACTGGAGAAGAATAAAAATACATTTCGGCGCGAGCTGGAATGGATGCGGAAGCAACCCAAAGCGCGGGGCACCAAAGCCAAATATCGCGAAGATGCTTTCGGCGAATTGCAGGAGAAAGTGTCGGGCAAACGCAACGACGGCGAACTGGACCTGAACCTGCGGGTGTCGCGGTTGGGCAGCAAGATTCTGGAGGTGGAAAACCTCAGCAAACGCTTCGACGATAAGGTCCTGCTCGACCACTTCACCTATACGTTCAAGCGGCTTGACCGGGTGGGACTGATTGGTAAAAACGGTATGGGCAAGACCACGCTGCTCAATATGCTCATCGGCGAAACCCGGCCCGATTCGGGCAAAATCAGCGCGGGTGGCACGGTGAAGTTCGGTTACTACACCCAAACCGAGCTGAATATGGCCGACAATCAGCGGGTGATCGACGTGGTGCAGGACGTGGCCGAAGTAATGAAACTAGCTGATGGACAGACCATTACGGCGAGTCAGTTGCTTCATCACTTCCTCTTCGACCGGCAAAAGCAGTACGATTTTGTGGCTAAACTGAGCGGTGGCGAAAAGCGGCGGTTGCAACTGCTGCTCGTGCTGGTGCAGAACCCCAACTTCCTCATTCTGGACGAGCCGACCAACGACCTCGACATTACGACGCTGAACGTGCTAGAAGAATTTCTGCTCAATTTCCCCGGCTGCGTCATCATCGTCACCCACGACCGGTATTTCATGGACCGCCTCGTCGACCATGTGTTTGTGATGGAAGGACAAGGCAAAGTGCGCGATTATCCCGGCAACTACACCGACTACCGCGAGTGGCGCGATGCCCAACCAAAGAAAAATGCGGCCACTAAAGAAGCCGCTTCGGCCAGTCACAAACTGGCCCCGGTGAACCTGTCGGCGGCCCAACCGGTGGCGGTAGGCGAAAAGAAAAAGCTAAGTTTCAAAGAACAGCGTGAATATGAGACGCTGGAGGCCGAGATTGAGGCCCTCGAAGCCCGCAAAACGGGCCTGACCGAGCAGCTTAACGCTGGTGGTCATCACGAAGAGTTGACCGTCTGGGCTAAAGAAATCGAGCAGCTTGAGGTCCAGGTTGCCCAAAAAACCGACCGCTGGCTCGCGCTGGCGGAGAACATTTAAAGAGAATGGACGCCATCCTCGACTTCTTCCGCTACATACTCAACTCCGAGGAGATTATCCGCACGGGGGGGCTGGTAGTGGTCACGCTGATCGTTTTTGTGGAAAACGGGGTCATCTTTGGCTTCTTCCTCCCCGGTGATTACCTGCTGTTTCTGGCGGGCGTTTTTGCTGGAACCAAAGTACTGGTCGTATCGCTGGGGTTGTTGATGGGGTGCATTTTTGGGGCGGCGGTGCTGGGTGCGCTGCTAGGTTATGGCACGGGCTACTTTTTTGGGGTAAAGCTCCAACACAGGCCTGATTCGCTATTTTTTAAGCAGAAATACATTGAGAATACCCGTAAAACATTTGAGAAATACGGCAGTCAGGCGCTGATTGTGGCGCGTTTTCTGCCCGTAGTACGCACGTTTGCGCCGTTGCTGGCAGGCATTATCCACATGAATCTGGCCCGGTTTATGGCCTACAACGTCATGGGTGGGGCACTCTGGACGAGTGTATTGGTAGGGGGTGGGTACTATTTTGGGGTGCAGTTTCCCTGGATTATCAACTACGTACACTGGATCATTCTCTTCTTCCTCGCCATCACCACATTTACTGTCATTCGCGGTTACCTGAATGCCCGCAAGGAAGCCAATTCGTAAAATGCCGACGTGAGCAAGATTAAAAGTTAGTGGTCTTATGAACAAATCGTCGTTGATTGTAGTCTTTGTTGGTGTAAAATAGGTACGTTGCATAACGAGAAACAGACCGCTGGATAACTCGTATGACGATTCGCTTTTTTGTTACGCCCCCTCTCCCTTTATTTGTCAAATCATAAACGCAAAAACGAGACTGTCCACAATGAAAAAATTCTTCGCAGCAATCGCTTTGTTCAGCCTAACCCTGCTGACCACCTCAAGCTTCGCCCAAATGTCGATTGATAAGGGTACCAAATTCGTTAACCTCGGCATTGGTATTGGCGGTGGGTATTACTACAGCGCAGGCATAGGATTCAATGCTGCGGCTGACTTTGGCGTTGCCAAGAACATCACGGTAGGTGGTGCTGCTGGCTACAGAAGCTTTGGCGACGGCTTTGGCGGCTTTGACCTTGGCGCCCGCGGTTCGTATCACTTTAACGAGCTGTTAAGCACGCCCGAAAATGTTGACCTCTACGCTGGTTTAGGCCTTACATACTTCTCTTATACGGGTGCAGCTAGTTCTTTTTATAACTCATCCTTCATTTCTGTACCCTTCCACCTTGGAGGTCGGTATATGTTTGCGGAGAAGACGGGTGTTTTCGCTGAGCTAGGCTCTTCTATCTCCGTTCTTAAAGTGGGTATCACCTTTAAACTCGGCGGTAACTAGTCAATCTGTCAACCTCATCAAAAATAAGCCCCGGCCAGATAGTCGGGGCTTATTTTTTGGTTGAACCTATAAGGTCTTATAAGACCTTATAGGTTTGATAGTCAGCTACTTATCAGCCACCTCACGCAACGTGCTGATACCCATATTCCAGAGGATGAACGAGTACATGTCGGCGGTGACTTCGATGTTCTTTTTGGTGTTGCTCGCCCCGTGGCCTGAGTTCGTGTCGATGCGGATCAGCACGGGGTTTTTGCCTTTGTAGACTTCCTGCAACGTGGCCGCGTATTTGAACGAGTGGGCGGGTACTACGCGGTCGTCGTGGTCGGCGGTGGTGATGAGCGTAGCGGGGTAGTTGAGGCCGGATTTCAGGTTGTGCAACGGCGAATAGGCCCGCAGAAAGGGAAACTCGGCTTCGTTGTCAGCGCTGCCATAATCGGCAATCCAGTTCCAGCCAATGGTGAACTTGTGAAACCGGAGCATATCCATCACGCCCACCTGCGGAATAGCCACCCGGAACAGGTCGGGACGTTGGTTCATCACCGCCCCCACGAGCAAACCCCCGTTCGAGCCACCCCGCACCGCCAACTTCGCCGACGAGGTATATTTTTCCGAGATCAGGTATTCGGCGGCGGCAATGAAATCATCGAACACGTTCTGCTTTTTGGCCTTCATGCCCTGCTCATGCCATTTTTCGCCGTATTCCGACCCGCCGCGCAAATTGGCTTGTGCATACACGCCGCCCTGCTCCAAAAACGGAATCAGCAGCGAACTGAACGCGGGTGGTAGGCTGATGTTGAACCCGCCGTAACCGTAGAGAATGGTTGGGTTGGTGCCGTCTAGTTTCATGCCCTTCCGGTAGGTGATAAACATGGGCACCTTCGTGCCGTCTTTGCTGGTATAAAACACCTGCTTCGTTTCGTAGTCGGTCGGTTTAAAATCGACTTCGGGCTGGCGGAAGATGCTGCTTTTCTTCGTGGCAACGTCGTAGCGGTAGATTGTGGGCGGGAAGGTGAACGAGGTGTAGGTATAGAACACAAACTTATCGTCGCGCTCACCACCGAAGCCCCCCGCCGAACCAATGCCGGGCAGGGTAATCTCGTTTTCGAGCTTGCCGTTCAGGTCATACACGTACACCCGCGAGGTCACGTCTTTGGCGTATTCCACAAACAGCTTGCCGCCTGCCGTGCTGCTGCTGGTGAGGGGTTCGGGCTTTTCGGGCAGGACAACCGTCCATTTTTTGGTGGCCGGGCTGTAGCGCATCACCTTGCCGTTGGGGGCCTTGTCGTCGGTTTGAATCAGAAAATCACCGCCGATGTTGTCGATCACGCCGTATTTTGAGTTGGTAATTTCCGACACGATTGGCTCGAATTTGGCGGTGCGGTTTTGAGCCATAACGTCCATGAAATACATCGCATTACCGTCTTTGCCTTTGCCCCGGTCGCTCACGTTCAGAAATGCAAATCGCTCATCTTCCGACGTGCCCAGGGTGTGGAACCGTTGCGGATTTTTGGGATCTTCAAACACCAGCCGGTCTGCCGACTGGGCGGTGTTTAGCTTGTGGAAAAACACCTGGTGGTTCTCGTTTTTGGCCGCCAACGCCGAGCCTTCGGGCTTGGGGTAGCGGCTGTAGTAGAAACCATCGCCCTGCCAGGCGGTGCCTGACACCTTCACCCATTCAATGGTTTCGGGCAGATAGCTCTTGTCGGTCAGTTTCATGACCCGATAATCGTACCAGTCCGACCCGCCTTTCGAGGTGCCCACCACAGCATAGGTGCCATCCTTCGAGAGCGCGAAGGCCGTCATGCGCGTGGTGCCGTCGGCCGAGAGTTTGTTGGGATCAATAACCAGTTCGGGCGTACCGCCCAGCCCTTTTTGCCGGTACAGCACCGACTGGTTCTGAAGACCGTCGTTTTTCGAGAAATAGAACCAGTCACCCTTCCGCGACGGGGCCGAATATTTGGGGTAGTTGAACACTTTCTCGATGCGGTCCTGTAGCTGTTTCCGGTACGGAATCTGGGCGAGGTAGTCGAACGTGACCTTATTTTCGGCCTTCACCCACTCGGCGGTTTCGGTAGAGCGGTCGTCTTCGAGCCAGCGATACGGGTCGGCAATCTGGGTGCCGTGGTAGGTATCGACGTGGTCCGATTTTCGGGTATTGGGGTACGTGATTGGACCCGTTTGTGCCGTGGCGGCAGTTGTGGCAAGCATAAGCGAAAAGCCAATGAGTGATTGTTTGTTCATGTGTTGACGGAAGAAGAGTGAGCAATGGCCTAAAGTTCGGGTTTCTAGACCGTTGATAATAGCGCAGCGGGGGGCAACGCCCGGTTTTTTGGTAGCTTTGCGCTTTGTTTCACCCACCTGCATGAAAGGACTTGTACTGACCGGGGCTTTGTGCCTGCTTTACCTGACTGCCCGGCCCCAATCGGCCACCGACACCACCGCCTACCCCCGCAAAGAGTGGTTTCCGAAAGGCCATTTGTTCGCGCCTATCTTACTTGACCCAACTGAAGCCCAGGTATACGGCAGCGCGATGCCCGTCTTTCACACTACCGGAGAGCGAAAAATAGGCGTGACCGAAACTGACACCCGCGATAAAGACTTGAATCAGGGAACTATGGTGCCGTTTGCGTTCGGCTTCCACAAGCCCTTTTATCGGGTTACAACGGCCCCCGGTCAGGCGCATGAGTGGGGGCTGGATGTGGGTTCGTTTACGCAGTTTCAGGTGTTTAACGACACCACCAGGCTGGCCAAAAAGCCGGGCCAACTGGTGTACAAAATCATCAACAACGACTATAAATTGAGCTTCTGGTATAACCTGCGCAAGGGCCGGAACAGCTACCGGGTCCGGCTGTACCATATCTCATCGCACCTCGGCGACGACTACCTTGTTCGCTACCAGCTTAACTATTACACGCCCAACGCCGTGAACTACGAATTGCTTGATTTCACCATTAGCCGCGACCTGCCCAGTGGGCTGCGCGTATATGGCAACGCAGGTATCTGTTTGCGGAAAACTAGTGAGCGTGAGCGGTTTAACGTCGAGCTTGGGGCGTATTACCGTCAGCCGGGTATTAAAAAACAGCGTCTGGTGGGCGGAATCGACATTAAAGCCTGGCAGCAAACCAATTTCAGACCCGGTATCCACGCGGGTATTGGCTACGAACTGGGCCGGTCAACCCAAAACCTGACCGTCCTGCTCGACCTCTATTACGGCTATCGCCCGTATGGCCAATACGAGTACCAAACTATTCACTGGGCCGGTATCGGCCTGTATTTCAATCCGTTTTAAAGGCCCCCTACCCCCCGAAGGGGGAAGTGCTGCCGCGTCAATAGCTAGCGCAAGCATGTTCCCCCTTCGGGGGGTAGGGGGCTGTTTTCTATGTCTCTCTCCGCAATCTCTCCGATAGATGGGCGCTATGCCCGGCAGGTGGCCGATTTGGCCCCTTTTTTCTCCGAAATGGGCCTGATTCGGTATCGCGTTCGTATCGAAATCGAGTATTTCATTGCCCTCTGTAAGTTGCCGTTGCCGCAATTGGCCGACGTTGACGCGGCGATTTTTCCCATGCTACGGGGTTTGTACGATCAGTTTTCCGAGACCGATGCCGAGCGAGTGAAAACCATCGAAGCCACCACCAACCACGACGTGAAGGCGGTGGAGTATTTCATCAAGGAAAAGCTCAAAGGCCTCTCTGTTGAACCCTCTCTTGAGTTTATCCACTTCGGCCTCACCTCGCAGGATGTGAATAATACGGCTATTCCGTTGCTGTTGCAGGAGGCGTTGGCGGAGCAGATTGAACCGGCTTACCGGCAGGTGTACGTGCGGTTACAAGAACTCGCCACGCAATGGGCCGACGTGCCGATGCTGGCCCGCACCCACGGCCAACCTGCCTCGCCCACGCGGCTGGGTAAGGAACTGATGGTGTTTGTGGAACGGCTGGAAAAACAACTCGCCATGCTCGGTACCATCCCGATGGCGGCGAAATTTGGCGGGGCCACGGGCAATTTCAACGCCCACCACGTGGCCTATCCCGATATTGACTGGGTCGATTTTGGTAACGAATTCGTGTCTGATCTGGGACTGGAACGCAGCCAGTTTACGACCCAAATTGAGCATTACGATATGCTGGCGGCCCTTTTCGATACCTACAAACGCCTCAACACCATCCTGATCGACCTTGACCGTGACATCTGGACGTACGTCTCGACCAACTATTTCAAGCAGCGAATCAAGGAAGGCGAAGTGGGTTCCTCAGCGATGCCGCATAAAGTAAACCCCATCGATTTTGAGAATTCGGAAGGGAACCTGGGCATCGCCAATGCCATTTTCGAGCATCTTTCGGCCAAACTACCCATTTCACGCCTTCAACGCGACCTGACCGACTCGACGGTATTACGTAACATCGGTGTACCCTTCGCGCACTCGATTATTGCTCTGAAATCGACATTGAAGGGGCTGAATAAACTAGAATTAAATCAGGCTGCACTCAACGCTGATCTGGAAGCTAATTGGGCCGTGGTCGCCGAGGGTATTCAAACCATTTTGCGCCGCGAGGGCTACCCCCAACCCTACGAGGCCCTGAAAGCGTTGACCCGCAAAAACGAAGCCATTACTGCCCAAACTATCAGCGATTTTATTGATAGTTTAGCTATTTCGGATGCTGTAAAATCGGAGTTGAGAAAGATTACACCGTTCACCTATACGGGAGTATAGAAGATCATACCCCATGAACGCATTCTTCGATACCCTAAAAACCCGCAATGAACCACTCTATTATTTTGGTTTAGCTTGCCTGATAGGCGCTGTTATCTGCCTGATATTGACGCGTATTACCGATGTGAATGTGTTGGGCACGGATGCCTGGTTTAAACCCTTCAAATTTTTTCTGTCAACCACCATTTTTCTTTGGTCAATGACCTGGTATCTGGGTTATTTGCCTCCATCGCGGGCCATAGCGTGGTATGCATGGGGCATGGATCGCTATTTTCGTCTTTGAAGACGGTTATATAGCCCTGCA
>JBBRMP010000068.1:0-24187 GCA_038230755.1 Cytophagales bacterium
AGGCTCAATGGTACACTAACCAAGTTGTCTGAAGTATACTTTACTGGTTGCCGTGTTACTATAACCCTATCTGACTCCCTTGCATCAGTAACTTTTGAGACGTCAAGTAGGCCTAAGATTTTTATGAGAAAGCCCTGTATGGATTTGTAACTGTTTAGGTGGGGTAGCTTAGGCACAGCGTGCCGTAACATCGGTAGCTAGAGATGGTGCATCGCCTGAGGTTCTAGCCCCGGAGGGGCGCAACATGCGGATACACGCACCAGCATGTATTTTGTTTGATTCCTGATTGGTCGACCGCGTATACGCATGTTGCGCCCCTCCGGGGCTAAGATTCCTGCGTAGAGCTATCCTTGACTACCGATGTTACGGCACTCTGTGCCTGAACTATCCTACCTAAACAGTTACATGGATTTCATGGTTGCCATGTAGCAACAAGAGATATTTTGCTAACCGATTCATCGCTGTTTAGGCCAAGTCAGAATGAATATGACTGGCTTGGCGATGGTATCTATTTTTGGGAAAGCGACCCGTATCGTGCCAGAGATTGGGCTAAATCTTCCTTCGGCGATAAAGGGGCCGTTATTGGCGCAAAGATTCAACTCGGTAAGTGCTTCGACTTGTCTAATGCCCAGGCACGTCTGTTGTTACAAGATTGCTACAAAGAATATGAGCTTGCCACGACAGCGGCAGGTATTCGTGTTCCTGTAAATAAGAATCCCGATAAATACACGGGTAATCCAAGCGATCTGTTGCTGCGTTATTTAGACAGAGCTGTTTTCCTGCATGCATTCAAAGGGCCACTGAAACAAATCTTTCCAACAGACCAATTTGACTCTGTTCGAGCGTCATTTCAGGAGGGAAATGCTTTATATCCCGGTAGTGGACTAAGAGAACGAGACCATATCCACCTTTGTGTCCGAAACCCTACCTGTATTCAATCAATTTTTGAATCCACTTTTTAATTCAACCTGTTATGTCGGCAGACAGGTATAAACAAACACATGGCCAAGAAAAAACCACTCCCTAACCCCGACGAGCCAGAAAAGCCGCGGGTGCATAAAGAACTCGAAGGGTTCAACATCGAGATCAACTCGTTCGGTGAAATCGTCACCAGCTTCGAGATCGACAAGATCAACCAGTTCCTGAACCGGACTGTGGATGACAAAAAACTGCGTCACCGCGACGACCTGAAGGCGCTCAAAGGTGAAATTCCCGGCGCTGAACCCGTTGACGAATCGGGCGATGATGCCGAGAAGCTCTTCGACGAAACCGACGATACACTGCCCGACGAAGGGAAATAAAAAAAACGGTCCAAGGTTCAACCGCACTGGCGAACCTTGGACCGTTTTTTTGCCCGTTTATCCAATTTATCAACCTCCCGATTCCCCAATCTGATAGCTTTCGTGTCAGAATCAAGCCATCTTTTTTTCCATGACTTCTCACGAAATAGACTACAAGATTATTGGCGAAGACATCCAGGTTGTTGAAATCGAACTGGACCCCAACGAGACCGTCATTGCCGAGGCCGGTGCCATGCTGTTTATGGAAGATGGCATTGTGTTTGAAACCAAAATGGGCGACGGCTCACAGGCCTCCGGGGGCTTTTTGGGTAAGCTCATGCAAGCTGGTTCGCGCGTGCTCATGGGCGAATCACTGTTTATGACCCACTTCACCAACCGGGGCAACGGCAAGAAGAAACTGGCCTTTGCCGCCCCGTATCCGGGCACGGTTATGCCCATTAACCTGGCCACTATCTACCAAAACACCCTGATCGTGCAGAAAGATGCCTTTCTGTGCGCGGCTTTTGGCACCAAACTCAGCATCCACTTCAACCAGAAATTGGGCGCGGGCCTGTTTGGTGGTGAAGGCTTCATTCTCGAAAAAGTGCAGGGCGACGGCCTGGCCTTCATCCACGCGGGTGGTGTGGTCATGAAAAAACAACTCAACAACGAAACCCTGCGCGTAGACACCGGCTGCGTGGTTGGTTTCGAGCCACAAATCGACTTCAGCGTGGAGCGGTCGGGTGGGTTGCGGAGCATGGTGTTTGGCGGCGAAGGTATCTTTTTGGCCACGCTGCGCGGCACCGGTACCGTCTGGATTCAGTCGATGCCTATCTCGAAACTCGTTCAACGACTGGCTCCGTACGGTGGCAATGCCAACAAAGAAGGTGGCTCGGTGCTGGGGCAGTTGGGCAATTTATTTGAAGGCTGACGCAAAACTTTCTTTGCGTTCGGCCCACTAGGAGCCGTGCTTTATAGGCTTCCCAAAAACGCCAGTAGGGCGGTGCGGTTGGTTTTGGTCATGGCCCGGAAGGCATTGCGGCTCTTTTCGCCCTCGCCACCGTGCCAGAGAATGGCTTCGGTGAGGCTGCGGGCGCGCCCGTCGTGCAAAAACTGCGTGTGCCCGCTCACCAGCCGGTTCAGCCCGATGCCCCAGAGCGGAGCCGTGCGCCATTCGCGGGGGGTAGCCACATAATCGGGCCGACCGTCGGAGAGGCCATCGCCCATGTCATGAAGGAGGAGATCGGTGTAAGGACGGATAGTCTGGTTGGCCAATTGCGGCACTGTCGAGGGGCCGGTCTGTAGTTTGGGCACGTGACAACCCGTGCAACCCGCCTGGGCAAACAGGACTTTCCCCGCCAAAACGGGTTTATCAGCTGGGGTACGACGGGCGGGTACGGCCAGCGTTTGAAGGTATACCGTTAGCTCGTCCAGTGCCTGGTCGCTCAGTTCGGCCCCGTGCGTCGGTACATCCTGCGGTTGCCCCAGACTGGACTCATTCGGGAAAAGGAGCGTTGTAATGCCCACGTCGCCCTCCAGAGCCGCCGCTGCCTGTTGCCGCAGCGTTGGCTGTGATGCTTTCCAGCCAAAACGCCCTATCGTCCGTTGGTTGGCCTCGTAGTCCCATACCCAGTTGGGCCGACCTGAAATACCGTCACCGTTCGCGTCCGTTTCGTCGGTAAGTTGGGTTAGCGTAGCATCGGGTATCGCCGCCAGCAGCCCCAACCCAAAATTGGGATTGGCTATCCGGGGCGACAGCATGGCGTCCGTTGGCAGGGGAATGTAGGCATTCTTTGGCGTGTAGGTGGGCTTGCGGAGTGAATACGCTTCGCCGTCGGCAAACGTGCCCGCCAGTTCCTCATAATCAATGCGAATATCCATTTCGGGCACCGTGCCAAACACCGCCCGTGTTTGCACCTGCAACCCAAAACCCGGCGCAGCCAGTGGTCCGCCGTGTGCATCCTGCCCCGGCCCGCTGATCCGAAAAAGAAGTCCGTTGAAAGGTTCGTCGCCCACCGGAACGCGGGCGCGGCCGTCGTTGGTGTGGCACGACCGGCACGACGTGTTGTTGAAAAGTGGCCCCAGTCCGGCGTTAATTTGGGCGGGTGGAGCTACAAACGTCGCCTCAAAAACGGCGTCGCCCGCCTGATGCTGCGCCAGCAGTGTGCCGCTCAACCCCACCAGTGGAAACGTGTAGGCTTTGCTCGTGGCATCGAACGACGTACCGACGCCCCCCGATAAGGCTTCGTTGGTTTCGGCGGTGATGGTCGGGTTTGTTTCCGGGGCGGGCGCATCAGTGGCAGGATGACAGGCCATGAAGGCTGTTAGCAACAAGCCACTCATTATCAGGTGCTTCATAAGCCAAGCACCACTGGCACGTCGGTGGCGATCAGGATTTGTAGTTTGTTCAACTCCGTTTGCAGGTCGCGCAGTTGCGTTTTTTGCGAAAAAATGGCCGTATTCAACGTCCCCGGTACCAGATCGAGCAGGGCGATACAGAGCCGGCATTGGGTGCGCACACACTCGTCGAGGGCGGGGTTAGCGGCTTTTACCAGATCACTCAGCGAATTGGCCGTTGTGACAGTGCCGTAGGTGCCGATATACACGCTACATACGCCCCGCACGTTGCTGCGGTAGTCGATGAGCGAATGGTCGGAAAACTGCGATTCGTTGTAGTCCGTCCGTTGGTTGGTCAGGGCATCTTCCAGCTTTGCATTAGGTAGTTCGTCCAGAATGTCACCCATGGCCCCCACCACTTCGGCCAGGGCCGCTGCCGTATTTTTGTAGGCCGAACCAGCACTGCCCGCCCCGGCGAAACTGTCGCCAAAACTGCCCGTGCCCCGCGTCCAGGCGGCGCGGAGTCTGGTGGCCTGCGTGTTGAGGTCAGCCGCCAGCAAGCCCAGCAACTGGAGCGACCGGGCGTTGAGTTCGGCGGCTTTGCGTACGCCCGTGGGGCCAAAGAGCAGGTACTCAATGGCATGGAAGCCTTTTACCGACGTGGCTAGTTGGGGTATCAACGCCGCGTTGAGGGTGGTTTGTCCCGTTTGCAGCCGGTCGAATGAGGTTTGGTCGAAGGGCCAGTCGTCCGAACTGGCATCGATGCCGTCGGTAGCAACCGGGCCAAAACCGAAGCCTTCGTTGCTTTCCCAGGGGCCACGGGCCTGTTTCCAGGCGGTTTGTGCCGCCAGCAGGTTCGCGTCGTTGGGTGTGGTGCGCAACGTGCCGACGGTGGCGAGCAGCATAGCCGTTTGCGTAGCCCAGTCGGCGGTAATGGCCGTTTCCAGTTCAGCAAGGCCCATAACTACCCGTTGCTGCTTAGTATTAACGGGGTAGGGGCGGATCTCGATTTGGTCGCGTTCGGGCTGACAGGCTAGCAGCGAACCAACGAAAACAGCGAGCAAAATACGGGTATACATTGCGTGGTCGATGGGTTAGAATTTGACGCTGAAACCGGCATAGATATTCCGCCCGATAGACGGAATGATACCCGGCCCCGGATACTCGTCGGTGCGTTTGGTGAAATAGCGGCGGTCGGCGAGGTTATTGGCCCCCAACCGAAGTTGATAGCTACCCACGCGCCACGTTGCCGACCAGTCGAGCACGGTATAGGCCGGAATAATACCCGCCACGGCATCGTCAGAAGGGATTATGCTGTTGCCCGCATCGCCGAATTGGCGGGCGGTATAGCTCACCAGAAACGTGGTTGACAAGCCCCGGTAGCCCGCCATCAGGCCCGTCCGGTTGATCACCGTCGGCGCATATTCGACATACTTACCCTGAAACTCGCCCGTTGTGTAGCGGGCATCGATCAGGGCCAGCGAATTGAACGCGCTCAGGCTGTAGTGGCTCCCGCGCGCAAAGGCCTTCACGGGATTGAATTCGATGTAGGATTCGAGGCCCATGTGTACACTGTTGGCTACGTTGGTGCGGTAGGGGAACGTGGTGCCGTCGGCGGCGGTACGCTCGATGAGGCCGATGCGGTTGTTGTATTGCAGGTAAAAAACGCCCACGTCGAAGTTGAGGTAATCGCGCACAAAGCCCCGGTAGCCCAGGTCGGCGTTGTAGCCCGTGGCGTCTTTCAGGTTGGGGTCGACGGTGGCGATGGTGCCAAAGGGCGTGAGGTTGGAATAGTCGGTGGGGCGGTACGCCTGCGACCAATTGGCGTAGACGTTGGTCGTGGCCGAGGCCTTATACTGTAACCCAACGCCTGCCAGGAAGATATAGCGGTTTTTAGACCGATCAGCGTACACATCAGCCGTTTCGTCAGCCGATGGGGTGTAGCCGTTCACCGTCGAATTCAGGTACTCGTAGCGCACCCCCGGCGTAACCGACAGCCGGTTGAACCGGAACGTGTTTTCGGCGAAAAAAGCGTAGTTGGTGGTCGTGAAATTCAGGTCATATTCGTAGCGCGGGTCAAGCAGGGTCATGTCGAAGTCGGTGCCAGTGGTACCGAGCCCGCCGCCCTGCCGGTGCATTTTTCCCAGAAATACCCGCGCCCCGGTGGCCAGCGTACTCTGCACCTTGCCGAGGTGGTACTCGTGCAACAGCCGGGCCTCGGTGGTGGTGCTTAAAAACGATTCACGCTGGGCTTCGCGGTTCACGTACTGGTTGGTCAGTGTACTGATAGAGTCAACGGCGGCGGGTCCTCCATCTTCATTGCGCCACACTAGATTCCGGCTGCTGCTGTTGCCGGTGGTCTTGATAATCAGCTTCGTTTGAGGCGAAAACTGGTACGTCAATGTGGCTGCCAGCACGTTCCAGGGGCTGTTGAGCCAGTTGCGCGACCGGAACGACGCCCGGCTGTCGGCGGCAAACTGCGCGTCGGTGAAGCCCCCCGGCATATGAATCCGGTTGCGCAACAGCGAGTATTCCAGCGCCAGGCTCAGCTTGTCGTTGGCCTGATACCCCACCCGCCCGTAGGCCGATACCTGCCGATAATCGGAGTTGGGTCGCCAGCCGTCGATGGCTTTGTACTGCCCAAACCCCACGTAGTTCCACTTGCCCGATTGGCCGCCCAGTGAATAATAGGCACTCACGAAGCCAAAACTGCCGCCCGTCAGGCTCGCCGTCGACTCGAGACGTGAGTTGGGATTACCCTGCCGCAGCACGTAGTTGATAACGCCCCCAAACTGCGGCCCGAATTGCAGCGACGAAGCCCCTCGCGTTACCTCAATGCGCCCCACGGCTTCGAGCGGCGGCAGGTAGTACGATTCGGGGTAGCCGTAGAGGTCGGCGGTGATGTTGTAGCCGTTTTGGCGCGTGTTCGTCTCGATTGACTGCGACGGATTCAGCCCCCGAAAACCAATGCCGTTGGTAGGAAAACCGCTGCCTTCGGTCTCCGAATAGTTGGCCCCCGGCACCCGCCCCAGCACCTGCCGGGGGTTGTTTTGGGGGGTGTTGGCGTCGAGTTTATCGAGCAGTAATACCTCCGTTTTTTTGCCCGAATAGATCACATTGTCGTTCACTTCGGCCAGATAACCCATGCCCGTGATGGCCCGTACGCCCGTGACTACGATCTCCTGCAACGCCGTGGTTTGCTCGGTCAGGGTGAGGTCGACCACCTTTTTTTGTCCGGCCAATACGTTGACCGGCACCCGCTGCTGCCCAAAGCCAACGGCGCTTACCACCAGCGTGTAGCTGCCCGCCGGGGCCGTAATCTGATACTGCCCCGTGGCCGCTACCCTGGCACCAATGGCGGTGTTAGCAAGGGTAATGCTGGCATCAGTGGCCGCTTGGCCAGCGGCGGTGCGGACGGTGCCCTGTAGGATGCCCTGCCCGGTCGACTGAGCCAGTACGCTCATTGAGCAGGCTAATCCGAAGATTAACAGGAGCAGATGTGGTGCGTGATTCATTTATTTAGATTGATTCTAAGCACAAAGATAACGGGTGAATTGACACGCCGTTTCTTTATTTAGAAATAATCCAAATAAAAGTAAGCCATTTAAGTAGTTGATCAGCAGCAAGGTAGTTCTTGACTTCCAGGCTCAGGCGCTACGTCTTGTTCGGTCGGGCAAACCCACCAGCAGCATTAGCCACCGCTGCCAGACACCCGAAAGCCAGCTTCCACAAGTAGGAAACTGGCTTTCGGGTGTCTGGCAATTAACTGTTTATCAGCTATTTATCGGCTAGTTGCGGCTGTGCCTCCGGTTCGTCTTTCGGTTTGGCGTTCTTTTTAAGTTCGTCCAGTCCCTTTTTGCCATAAGCCAAGCGGGTGATGGCGACGTACAGAACGGGCACCACAAAAATGGCTAACGACGTGGCGGCGAGCATGCCGCCCAGCACCGTGCGGCCAATGGTAGACCGCGCCACGCCGCCCGCACCCGTGGCCAGCGCCAGCGGGATAACGCCCAGAATAAACGCCAGCGAGGTCATCAGGATGGGGCGCAGTCGCAACCGGACCGCCTCTATGGTCGATTCGAGCAGGTCTGCGCCTTTGTCGACGCGTTCTTTTGCAAACTCCACGATCAGGATAGCATTTTTGGCGGCCAGCCCAATCAGCGTAATCAGCCCGATTTGAGCGTAAACGTTATTGCTCAGGTATGGGAAAATCAACAGCGCCGTGATAGCTCCCAGCGCGCCCAGTGGCACCGACAGCAGTACCGAAAAGGGCACCGACCAGCTTTCGTAAAGGGCAGCCAGAAACAGAAATACGAAGCCGATACTGAGCATGAAAATGTACACCGAAGTACCCCCTGCGTTGATCTCCTCGCGGCTCAGACCCGAAAAATCGTAGCTGTAGCCCGCTGGGAGTACTTTTGCCGCCACCTCGCGCAGGGCATCGTTGGCCTGACTACTACTGAAACCGGCCTTAGCGGCCCCGTTTATCTCTACCGTTCGGAACAGGTTGAAGTGCGAAATTAGTGGGGCGTTTTCAATTACGGTGGTTTTGATCACGTTGCTGATCGGAATCAGTTGACCGCTGGTGTTGCGCACGTAGAACTGATTAAGTGCCTTTAAGTCAGATCGGTACATGGTGTCGGCCTGCTCCACAACGCGGAATTTCCGGCCGTAGATGATGAAATCGTTGACGTACTGACTGCCCAGATAGGTCTGCACCGTTCGGTAGACATTACTGACCGAAATACCCAGTTTTTTACACTTTTCGCGGTCCACGTCAACGCGGTAGGCGGGAGCTTTGGCGGTGAAGTAGGAGAAGGCGCGGCCAATTTCGGGGCGTTTGTTGGCTTCGGCCAAAAACTGCTGCACCACCCCGTCGAAGGCCCGCACGTCGTCGTTGGTTTCACGCTGCTGAATCTCGAACGTAAAGCCCGAACTCTGCCCCAAGCCGGGGATGGCCGGGGGCTGCACCACCTGAATTTTGGCATCGTTGAAGGAGGCAAACGCCTTCTGCAACTTGCCCACCAGCGAGTCGGCCTGCATACCTTTGCCGGTGCGCTCGTCCCACGGTTTTAGCTGCATGAATACCGTGCCGCTGTTCGATTTTGAGGCGAACGTAATGGCGTTCAGGCCACCCAAAGCTGCAAAGTGGTTTACATACGGCTGATGTTTCAGGGTATCCATAATCCGGTTCAGCACCACCAGGCTACGGGCGGCGGAGGCGGCCTCGGGGATTTCGTAAGTCACAATCAGCCGCCCCTCATCTTCGGTCGGAATGAAGCCCGTGGGTTTGGCGCGGAACATTAATCCCGTACCAATATAAACCACAATTAACCCCACGATCACGAGCGGCGTAGCTTTGATAAGTCGCTGAACGCCATTTGAATAGCTGGTAGTGAGGCGACCGAACCACCGGTTGAACCTGTAGAAAAACTTGTCCAGTCCCTTCGCATTTT
Organism: Cytophagales bacterium; assembly: GCA_038230755.1. Lineage (GTDB taxonomy): Bacteria > Bacteroidota > Bacteroidia > Cytophagales > Spirosomataceae > Fibrella. The sequence continues at coordinate 9,074 of JBBRMP010000068.1, forward strand.
CGTCGATGTGTTGAGGTTTCAGCAGTAGCGTACAGAGCGCCGGGGTCAGCGAGAGGGCCACAAATGCCGAGATCAGCACCGACACCGCAATGGTGATGGCAAACTGTTGGTAGAGCCGCCCCACGATGCCTGGGATGAAGCCTACCGGCACAAATACCGCCGCCAGAATCAGCGCGATGGCAATGACCGGTGCCGATATTTCGCGCATGGCCTCGACGGTCGCTTCTTTGGGCGACATACCCTTGTCGATGTTGGCCTGCACGGCTTCCACCACCACAATGGCATCATCGACCACGATACCGATGGCGAGTACGAAGGCGAAGAGCGTCAGCGTGTTGATGGTGAACCCAAGCGGAATGAAGAACGCGAACGTACCCACGATAGATACCGGGATGGCCAGCAGCGTGATGAGCGTAGCCCGCCAGCTTTGGAGGAACAAAAACACCACCAGAATAACCAGCCCCAGCGCCTCAAGCAGGGTTTTGATCACTTCAGAGATAGACACCTGAATCACCGACACCGACTCGAATGGCACCACGTAGTTGACATCTTTCGGGAACGTTTTTTTCAGGTTATCCATGGCCGCATAAACGCCTTTGGCCGTGGCCAGAGCGTTGCTACCGGGCAACTGATACACCAGCAGGTACGACGCCCGCTTACCATCGACGAAGGAGTTGCTGGCGTACGAAAACTTGCCCAGTTGCACCCGCGCCACATCTTTCAGGTACACCAGCGACCCCCGCGCCGGGTCGCTACGCACCACGATTTTCTCGAATTCGGCCTCTTTGCTAAGACGACTATTCGTGAAAACGGTGTACTCGAACGCCTGCGACGAAGGCTGCGGCGGACCACCCACCGACCCACCAGCCACCTGCAAATTCTGCTCCTGCAAGGCTGCCGTCACATCGTCGGCGGTCATGCCAAGTTGAGCCAGCCGGTCGGGCTTGAGCCAGATGCGCATACTGAAATCGTCGGCCCGGCTGAAAATATCGCCTACGCCTTTCACCCGCAGCAGGGCGTCGCGGATATAGATGTTGGCGTAGTTGTCGAGAAACGAGACGTTGTGAGAGCCTTTTGGCGAAAAAAGGGCCACCAGCATAAACAGCGAGGGGTTTCGTTTCCGCACCGTCACGCCCAGCCGGGTCACTTCTTCGGGCAGTTGGGGCGCGGCAATACCCACCCGGTTCTGCACATCGAGGGCGGCAATATTCACGTCGGTGCCCACGTCGAAGGTCACGTTCATGGTCATCCGGCCATCGTTGGTGGCGTTGGTTTGTACGTAGTTCATGCCCGGCGTACCGTTCACCTGCGTCTCAATGGGCGTGGCTACGGTCTGTTCCACCGTCTGGGCATCGGCCCCGATATAGCTGCTCGACACCTGCACCACCGGCGGCGTAATGTCAGGGTATTGGCTGACGGGTAGGGTCAGCAGGGCCAGCACGCCCAATGCCACAATAATGATGGAGGCCACAATGGCCGTTATGGGGCGGTTTATGAATATTTCTGCGAACATCTTTCTAAATGAAAAATGTACAATGACTAATGTACAATGGCTTTGCCTGCGGATCGGCTTTGCGCGAAGCCATTATGCCGCATCGGCGGACCGATTGTACATCATCCATTGTACATTAATTTATTTACCTGTTACCTTCACTTTAGTACCTTCTTTAATTTTCTGCGTGCCTTCAGTCACGACGAGTTCACCTTCGTTAAGGCCATTTTTGACCACTACGCTGGCGTTGATGCGGGCACCGAGGGTCACTTTTTTCTGCGTCACCTTACTGCTGTCGCCCACCACGAAGACGAAATATTCGCTCATTTGCTCGGTCACAGCCTGATATGGAATCATCAATTGCGGAGCGTCGGTGCTGTTTTTTACCCGGATGTTGCCGTTTTGGCCCACCTTCAGTAGCCGGTCGGGGTTGGGAAATGACACCCGGACGCGCAGGGTACCCGTTTGGGGGTCAACGGCCCGGTCCACAATCGTCAACGTACCTGGGTATTTGTAGCGGCCACCACCCGCCAGCGCAAAGGTGAACGTGGAATCCTGCGGGCGTTTCTGTTTGTTCAGCAACGCCACAAACCGCGGAACATCTGACTCACCGGCCTGAATATCAACGGCAATGGGGCTATCTGCCGAAACGGTATTGAGCGAAACAGAACCGGGGGCCACCGCCGAGCCCAGCCGCACCTGCGAAATGCCGATGGTGCCGTCGAGGGGGGCGTAGATGGTGGTGTATTTCAGGTTGGTACTCACCGCCCGGATGTTGGCTTGCGCCGCCTGCACCTGCATCTGCGCCGATTCCAGCGTGGCGGTGGCGTTGTCGACCACCTGCCGGGCAATGGCGTCCTGTCTGGCTAGTGTGCTGTAGCGGTCGGCGTCTTTCTGGGCGCGGTTGAGGTTGGCTTTCTGCACGTTCAGGTTCGCTACCGCCTGATCGACACCGGCCTTATATTGCTGCGCATCAATAGTGTAGAGCTTTTGACCTTTCCGAACGCGCTGCCCATCCTGAAAAAAAATACCCGTGATGTTGCCCGCCACCTGCGGTTGAATATCCACGCTCCGCAGGGCCGTTACCGTGGCCGGAAACTCGTCGTAATAGGTCGCGTTGCCCTTGTTTGCTTTCACCGCCGAAACGGGCGTTGGCGGTGGGGCCTGCTGTTTTTGATCGTCTTTTTTGCCGCCACACGCCGCAAACAGCAACAGGGCTGGGATGATAATGTACTGTTTCATAACGTTTTAATAAGTCAAAACCGAATAACCCCCAGCGCACGCTCCACATCTAACTTGCTGACTAATAGTTGGTTAAGTGAAGAAAAGAGATTAAACCGGGCCGTGCGAAGATCGAATTCGGCAATGGTCACGTCGAGGTAGGTTTTGATGCCCGATCGGTATTGCAGGTTGATGATGCGGTAGACGTCCTGCGCCAGCGTGAGGTTTTCCTGGAGGGCCTGATAATTGGCCAGATTGCCCTTGTAAGCCGCCAGTGCCTGCGCATATTCCGCATCGACCGACGAGTTCAGCGCCGAAATGTCCCATTGCAATCGCTTCACTTGTAGCTCGGCAATGCGCGTTTGCTGAATCCGACGTCCACCCTGAAAAATGGGCAATGCCACCGCCAGCCCGATTAGCGAGTTGGGGAAACTCTGGCTATAGAGTTGTGGAAATACGTTGCTCTGATAAAGAAAGTTATAGTTGCCAACGGCGCTAACGGTGGGTAAATAGGCCCAGCGGGCATAGCGCAGATTGGCATCGAGCAGCCGCCCCTGCGTTTGCAACAACTGGTATTCAATCCGGTTGCGGGGGTCAACCAGCAACGTCGTATCCAGTATGGCTTCGTTAGTCAGTTGCAGGGTATCATAGGTCAGGTTAAGTGAACCATTGGGTGGGTATCCCATCAACTGCTTGAGAGTCTGATACTTAGCGCCCACTAAATCCTGATATTGCTTGCGCTGGGCACGGGTGTTATTGAGGGCAATTTTGGCCCGTTGCGGATCGGTTTTATCAACAATGCCGCTCTGATACTGGTTGGTAGCATCCTGAAAGCTACGTTCCTGCCGCGCAATATCTTCGGCCAGCACGTCGACCTGCCGCTGGGTCAGGATGACATCATAGAACGCCTTGCTGACGTTGACGACTACCTCAATTTTGTTGCTGCTGGTTACCTGACTGGCCTGCGCACGGTAGGCATCTGCCGTGCGGCCAGCCAGCAATAAATCTCGGCTAAAGATGCTCTGCGACACCGAAAACGAGGCTGTAGAGGTGTTTCTTGCCCCCAGCGTAACGGGCCGTCGTTCGCCCGTGGCGGCGTCAGGAATGAGCGTAACGGGGAGTTTTAGGTAGTGAAACAGATTGTAGCCCGCACTGAGTTGCGGCAGCCACCCCGACATAGCAACACGGATGTTACGGTCGGCAATTTCCTGGTCGATGGCCGATTGCCGAACCACCGGCTGGTTGCCCAGTGCGTACTGAATACAGTCGGCCAGATAAGCCTGTCTGGCTAACAGATCGGGCGTTTTTTGTGCGAATGTCTCGCCAGTCAGCCCGCAGAGGAACCAGCCAATTGATACTACCCAGAAGCTTTTCATAACGTTCATGGCACCGAAAGCCTACATCCGTAGAGACATAGTCAACAGTGTTTACTATCTAACAACTCGACAGACTTACCCTTTTGTTCACGATTCGCCAAAAAGCCCAAAATAGTAACACGCCCATCCCCGCCGGATGCTTTCATCTTTCGACAGAGAATAAGTCAAAAAAATCACTTAATCAGCTAATGATTAGCGCGTACATGCTCCGCACCCTCGCCAATACTTCTGGCGCACCTTACTCCACCAACACCCGCTCCGTCACCTGCCGCGCTCCGTCTGATGCCCGTAACGTATAGTTGCCTGTTGCCAAATTCGGCACCTCCATGTCCAATAAATTGACCCCTTTTCTCACCGTCCGGCTCAACTGCCGAACAACCCGACCGGCGGCATCGGTAAGGGTGAATGATACCGGAAGGACATCGTCGGGGCTGGTTAATTCGGCGTGGACGGTGTTATGAGCTGGATTGGGTGACACGTTCAGGTAAAGACCACGCGGGTCGATGGTGACGGCTTCGGTTTTGGAAAAAGCTACGGTGCCGTCGTTATCGGTCATCTTGAGGCGGTAATAGAGGGTGCCAGAGCGGGGTAATTCGGTGTCGTTAATGGCGTAATTGGCGGGGCCGGTTTGCGTACCAACGGGCTGAACCACAGAGCGGTTTACAAAGCTGCGGCCATCGGCAGAGCGCTGTACCGTATAATTGGCAAGGTCTTTTTCAGCAGCAGACCGCCAGCTAAGTTGCACTGTAGCAGGCCCGCCTTTAGCCTGGAAACTCACCAGCATAACGGGCAACGCAATCACCGGGTTTGATCCCCGAACCCAGACCGAATAACTCTTTGGCGGCAGGTCGATATAGATGCGGTTTTGGCCATTGACCACTGCCGTTGGGAAGGCCGAATTACCCAGAATATCCGTAAACGTGGTGCCCGTGGTGATGCCGTTCTGACTAGCAATGGCGTGGTCGACCTGCATCCGGCTCGTGCCGAAGTTGATGGCCACGATCACGTCTTTGCCGCCCGCGCTACCCGTAGCGTTGAGCTGATAGAGCAACAGCTTCGTATAGTCGGAACCGTTAATAAAATTGTTGGGCGCACCGGGGCCGTTGCCCAACCCGCCGTAGTGATTCAGATACGCCACACTCTGCGACCCATTGATGTACGTTTTCAGCACCTGAATCAGCCGGTTAATGTCGGCTTTGTGGCCCGCCCGGTCAGTGGCATTGTTGGGGTGCCAGGCGAAGCCAACCGTCTCGCCGTTGTAGACTGTGTTTTGGGCGGGGTAGCCGTAGTAGTCGGGATAGTACACTAATGGAACCCCTAACTGATTGTTTGTCAGTAAGTAAGCATAGGCCAGGTTGCGATTGGTGTTGGCAATGGCATTGTTCTGGGTGCGGTTGGTTTCTTCACGGAAGTCGTGGTTGTTCAAAAACGTGACGATGTTGAACCCGCTCACACCCTTACCGTTTTTCAGGCCCGTAAAGATCACCTGCCGGGGTGACTCGCCCCGGTCCAGTGCCCCCTTGAGGGCTGCCCGGAGCGAAAAGTCGAACACTTTTACGTTGAAATTGGTCACCCCCTTGCTGCTGAGACTGCTCTGCACGGCATCGACCCAACCCTTCAGTTCGTCCAGATTTTCGCCGTACCATTCGCCCACCACGAGGTTGGGTGTTTTTCCCCGCGAAATCAGTTGCTGGATCATGTGGGCCATAAATTCCGGCTCGAAATGCTTCACCGCGTCGCAGCGCAACCCGTGCGATTGCAGGTAATCATAGGTCCACTCGGTCCAGTCAACCAGGGTGCTGCGGGTGTTGGGTCGGTTGTGGTCATAGTCGTAGAAATAATCCAGACTCTGCGTCGAAAACTGCGGCCCCAGGCACGTTGTCTGCGACCAGCCCGCCTGGCTGTTGCTGTCGAAATTGGGCCGGAAGCCACTCCAGTTCAACGAACCCAGCCCGCTGGGCATAGCCGTAAAGTCAGTATAGGTCTGAAAATCAAGCTTATAAGCCACGTTAAATGGGTCGAGGTAATTGGCCGTTTCAACGGGCGCAATCGGTCCGACCCCGTCGGCATCGTAGAGGATGCTGATGGGCAGGTGGTCCGAATAGTCGGTGTTGTAGTTGATGGCCTGAATGAACAGCCGATCGCCTGCCGCCGTGAATTGACCGTTGTTGAGGGTAAACGTATAATCGTCAACGTCACCGTCGCTGTTAATTTTGGTCAGGTAATTACGCCCCAGCTCAACGGTATAGGGGTTGGCTGGGTCGGTTGTCAAATCAACCACCGATGGATTCACCGGACTGTACCGCGACCCACCGATGACGTTTGTCGTGACGTAGAACAGGTACTGCGCCCCGTTGAAGATGTTGCCCCGCGACCGCATCCTGATTGTGTACGTACCCGCGCCGAGGCCCGTACCGCCGCCAATGGGCATCACTAGCTGCACCCGGTCAGACGGAAATGGCCGCTTGAACCCACAGGTTGGATTGGTGCCGCTGGCGAAGGTGGTCACGTAATCTTTCACGGCGGGGTTGCTTTCGGCGGCTCCTCCGTCGCGGTGATTGTAGACCATATCGGCTACGGGCGTAATGCCACGCGCGGCCATCTCGTCGACCATGGCTTTCAGTTGCAGCTTCGTCCCGGCAGAGGTTACTGTATTGTCAGGGCCGATGTAGAGGTCGCGCGGGTCGTAGCCACCGGAGCGGGCACCATTCCCCGCAAAGGGTGGGTACCAGACGTGGGTGAACCCGGCCTGCGCCAGCGCGGCGGCCTTCAACCGGAGGGTATCGGCCCAAACGCGACCCTGCGGCGGCTTGGGGAAATCCCAGTAAAATCCCTGAAGCATCACCTGCTGCGCCTGCAACGCCGATAGGCTGGAAATGAGGGTACTAATAACGAGTAGCAGACGTTTTTTCAAGGTCGGATCAGGTTTGACGAATCGCAAATTTGCACAAAAAAACGACTGGCTTCGGTCCAGTCGTTTGGGAAACAAGTAGTATTTATGGTTAGGCTAATTCGGCCACCACGGTTACGCCGCCTTTGGTTTTCTCACCCATCTTCACGTTAATCTTAGCGTCGAGGGGCAGGTACAGGTCCACGCGGGAGCCGAATTTGATGAAGCCCATTTCTTCGGTTTGCTTCACCGATTCCCCCTCTTTTACGTACCATACAATGCGCCGGGCCAATGCGCCGGCAATCTGCCGCATGAGCACTTCCACGCCACCCGGCTGCTGAATAACCACCGTTGTCCGTTCGTTATCTGTGCTTGACTTGGGGTGCCACGCCACCAGGTACTTACCCGGATAGTACCGGAAATAACTCACTACCCCCGACAGCGGGTTGAGGTTGACGTGTACATTGAGCGGCGACATGAAGATGGATACCTGCCGACGTTTGTCTTTGAAATATTCGCCCTCTTCGGTCTCTTCAATCACCACCACGGTGCCGTCGGCGGGGGCAATGACCTGCTTTTCATCAAGGGTATGCAGCCGACTTGGGATACGGAAAAACTGCACCACCAGAATGAACAGAGCCAGGCTAACCAAGGCCAGCAGCCACGTTGCCGTACTGTTTTCGCGGAATAAAAAGTAATAGGCAAGCAAGTTCAGGATCAGCAGCACTAGCCCTGTTCCAAGCATTATAGTAGTTCCTTCGCGGTGTAGGCGCATAGTTGGTAAAGGAATGAAAGGACAAAATTAAGTCAGAATGGAGGAGTAACAACCCTGGTTAATCCTTAAAAACAGCCGCCAGGTCAACCCGAAAATTGGGAAATACCCGCGAGACTAGTTCGTCTTCGTCGGTGAGTGGGTGTAAGCCAATATATATCCCCTCGTCGTTCAACACATATTGGAACACGTTCCGGTCGTCGGGTTGGAAAATCCAGTACTCCTGAACACCCGCCTCCTGGTAAGCATCGAACTTCTGTTTCAGCGCGGCGGCGCACCGTTCCTTGCGCGTGTTACCCGGCGAGAGAATTTCGACAATCAGGTCAGGCGCACCATTGCAGCTTTTATCGTCTAGTTTCATCACAAATGACGCATAGATCTGGTTGCAACACAGTGGCAACCTTCTGATTATCAGAAGTAAATTTTCGGGGTAGCCGCACATCAAACGGTGCAAAATAGACCCCGCAGGGATTACCCTTAAAAGCGTCCCAAAACTGCCCCATAAGTTTGTAAAGCATTTGCTGACGCCTTCGGGCGGGGGCTAACATCGGGAAGATGTACCCCTTGATCAACTCCAGCCGTTCCTGAAACTGCCACGTCAGGTAGTCAGCGTAGGTACTGTTTGGTCAGGGCCAGGTCTTCAAATCGGGTCACCATCAGTTTGTCGTTGTTTTTGACAAAGATAGATGGGTATCAATGTACAATGAATAATATACAATCAACAATGGCTTCGCCTTCTGAATGTAGAGTGCGAAGCCATTATTCATTTTACATTCCATTTTTTTAATACCCCCCCCGGAATTTGTAGGTGCTGGCCACTTTTTCGATAGCCACCATGTAGGCCGCCAGGCGCATGGGCACTTTGTATTTCTGCGATGTCTCGAACACCCGGTCGAAGGCATCTTTCATGACGCGGTCGGCGCGGCGGTTCACCCGGTCCAGCGTCCATTTGTAGCCGATGCGATTTTGTACCCACTCGAAATAGGACACCGTTACGCCCCCCGCGTTGGCCAGAATATCGGGGACTACCATGATGCCTTTGCTGTTGATCACCTCGTCGGCGCTAGCCGAGGTAGGGCCGTTGGCTCCTTCCACGATCATTTTTGCCTGAATCGTGTGCGCGTTTTCGTCGGTGATGACGTCTTCTTTGGCGGCGGGCACCAACACATCAACGGCCAGGGCCAGGAGTTCTTCGTTGGTGATTTTTTCGGCGCCCGTGAAGCCTTCCAGCGTACCCTTGTTGGCATTCCGATAAGCCAGCGCCGCCGTAATGTCGATGCCCCGGTCGTTGTAATACCCGCCCGAAATGTCGCTGACAGCAGCTACCGTCACGCCCCGCTCGTGGAGCAGTTCGGCGGCAAACGAGCCTACGTTACCAAAACCCTGCACGGCGGCAGACGTCCGGTACGGATTCATGCGCAGCTTGTCCATTGCGCTCAGCGCGGCCACCGTTACACCCCGGCCCGTGGCCTCGGTGCGGCCCAGCGAGCCACCCAGCACAAGGGGCTTTCCGGTTACTACGCCGTTGACGGTCATGCCTTTAGCTTTCGAGTATTCGTCTACGATCCAGGCCATTTCGCGCGGGCCGGTGCCCATGTCGGGGGCCGGAATGTCGCGGTCGGGGCCGAATACGTCGAGCATCTGCACGGTGTAGGCGCGGATGAGCCGTTCTATTTCGCCCGCCGACATTTCACGGGGGTTGCAGGCAATACCGCCCTTAGCACCACCGTAAGGAATATCGACTACGGCGCATTTCCAGGTCATCCAGGCAGCCAGCGCCCGGACTTCGTCGAGGTGAACGGCTGGGTCGAGGCGAATGCCGCCTTTCGATGGGCCAAGGATGTTGGAGTGAATAACGCGGTATCCTTCAAACACCCGGATAGAGCCGTTGTCCATCGTAACGGGTAGCCCCACAATAACCTGGCGGGCGGGTACTTTCAAGATATCGTACATCTCGTCGGTGATGCCTACCAGTTTGGCGGCGGCGTCGAAACGCGACATCATCGATTGGAGGGGGTTCTCTTTGTCTTTTATCGGAGCTGGTTCAATGTATGCCATTGCCATAATGAATTGTCAGATGCAGGAGAGTTTGCTGCTGAAGTGCGCAAACATAACAAGTAAGCAACGAATAAAGATAAAAGACTATTTTATCTGGGAATCGTGTAAGAAAGTAACGGCATATATTCTTTTACAGTTCGTCAAATAGGCCAAACAGAACATAGGTGAGGCGGTTTATGCCAAAATTATGGTTTGTTTCCGCCGCAATAGGCGGTTAAATAAATTTTGCCGAAAAAGAGCGTACGGCAACGGCATATTGGGCGGAAGCGAATCGGTTTGTATTTTTGTTGTGGCATACCGTAATAAGGTACCTAACCTCAATCAATACCAGACCATGCTACAGGAAGAGAGAAAGCGTTATTCAGAAGACGACTTAAAAGAATTTGAGGTGCTGATTTCTCAGAAACTGGAAGCCACCCGTAGCGAACTGAACTACATTAAAGAGGCCCTCAGCAAGCGGAATGACAGCGGCACCGACAACACGTCGGGCAACTCGAAACTGCTGGAAGACGGTGCCGACACCAGCGAGCGGGAGAATCTGAGCCAGTTAGCCGCCCGCCTCCAGAAATTTACCAATCAACTGGAATATGCCATGGTGCGCATCAAAAATGGCACCTACGGTATCTGCGTTGACTCGGGTAAACTGATCCCGAAAGAACGCCTCCGCGCCGTACCCCATACCCAGCAGACCATCGAGGCAAAGTTGAGAAGAGCATAAGTGAGTTTAACCATCCAATACGTCTCTGACCTGCATCTGGAAATGAAGGGTAATGCCCGGTATGTGCAGGACAACCCCATTACCCCCACCGCCGACGTGCTCATTCTGGGCGGCGACATTACCAACCTGAGCTACGCCACCACGCGGAAACTGGAAAAGGACTTTTTCAAGCAACTTTCGCGGCAGTTTGCGCAGGTGTACTGGCTACCCGGCAATCACGAATTCTACAGCAGCCGCGACGCCAGTATGCTTGACGCACCCCTGCGCGAAGACCTGCACAACAACGTGGCACTGGTCAACAACGTGGCCCTCACTCACGGCCCGGTGCGGCTGCTGCTCAGCACCCTCTGGACCGAAATTGACCAGTTTAATGAAGGTGTAATTGGAAGGGCGATGCCAGATTTCCAATTGATTACCTGTCGCGGAAAGCGACTTACTCCGGCCATGTATACGCGCGAGTTGCACCGCCCCGCCCTGGCTTTTCCAAAAACTGAACTGGCCAAACCCCACGACGGACCCACCGTGGTAGTGACGCACCATTTGCCCTCATTGCAATGCGTTCACCCCCATCACAAGGGTAGTTCGCTCCAACAGGGTTTCGCCAATGACCTCGACGATCTGATCTGGGACACCCAACCCGATTATTGGCTCTACGGACACAGCCACGGCAACCGCCCACCGATCCAGATTGGTAAAACACAGCTACTCAGCAACATGCTGGGTTATATCGGCTATGATGAGCAGGATGGGTATATGAATCCGGCGGTGATTACAATGTAGTGCAGCAACAACCCCCTTTTTCTGCATCTTCGTGGCGCACTGATCCCCGCGCTATGTACAACCGCTACTTTGTTCTGCTTGCCTGTCTGTTAATGGCCCTGACCGCTTCGGCGCAGGTGGCCGACAGCTATTATTTGCCCAAAAACGTATCGTTCAACGCCGCCATACCCACGCCCCGGCAGCATCTGGGGTATCAGGTGGGCGAATGGCACGTTTCCAACGACCAGCTTGTGGGCTACATGCGAAAGCTCGATGAGGTGTCGGACCGGGTTACGCTGGTGGAGTATGGCCGGACGTATGAGAACCGGCCCCTGTTGTTGCTGACCATTTCGTCACCGCAGAACCAACAGAATATCGACCGGTTGAAGGCTGAACACGTTGCCCTGACCGACCCGGCCAAGTCAGGTAATCTGGACGTGGCAAAGATGCCCGCTGTGGTCTGGATGGGCTTTTCGGTGCATGGCAACGAACCCAGCGGCACCAATTCGGCCTTGTTGGCGGCGTATTATCTGGCCGCCGCGCAGGGGCCATCCATTGATTCGCTGCTGTCGGAAACTATCGTATTACTCGACCCGTGCATCAATCCCGACGGCGGTAATCGCTTTGCTTCGTGGGTAAATACGCACAAAAGCCAAAACTTGGTGACGGACCCCAGCAGCCGTGAATTCAACGAGGCGTGGCCAGGCGGCAGGACCAACCATTACTGGTTCGATTTAAATCGCGACTACCTCTACCAGCAGCACCCGGAGAGCCAGAGCCGGATGGTGAAATTCCACGAATGGAAGCCCAACCTGCTCACCGACCACCACGAGATGGGCAGCAACAGCACGTTCTTTTTCCAGCCCGGCGAACCCACCCGCGTGCATCCGCTCACGCCCAAACGCAACGTAGACCTGACCAGCCGCTTCGGGCAGTTTCAGGCGGAGGGGTTACAGGCCATTGGCTCGTTATATTTCACGCAGGAGAACTACGACGATTTCTATTACGGTAAAGGCTCGACCTACCCCGACGTGGCCGGGGCGGTGGGCATTCTGTTTGAACAGGCCTCGTCGCGGGGGCACGCGCAGGAGACGAGCAACGGCCTGCTGACGTTTCCGTTCACGATTCGGAACCAGTTTACGGCCATGCTCTCGACCCTGCGGGCGGCGCGGGCCATGCGCGTAGACCTGCTCAATCTCCAGCGCGACCATTTCAAAGAAGTCAACGCCGACCCGGTGAAAGCCTACGTTTTTGGTAATTCCAACGACCGGGTGCGGACCTGGGAGATGGTAAACATTCTGCGGCGCAATCAGATCGACGTGTATCAACTGACTAAAAATGAGTCGATTGACGGAAAAATGTATGCGCCGGGCAATGCCTATATCGTGCCGCTGAGTCAGCCGCAACACCGCCTCGTTCGGGGGATTTTCGAGAAGCGCACCACGTTTCAGGATAGCCTTTTCTACGATATTTCGGCCTGGTCGATGCCGCACTGTTTCAACGTGCCTTATGCCGAAGCTAAAACGCCTGTAGCACTTGGCGCTAAGGTGGCCGCCAACGAGTTTCCGAAAGGGAGCGTGACCGGCACCAGTAATTACGCCTACCTCTTTACGTGGGACAGTTATTTTGCCCCCCGCGTCGCCAGTGAACTCATGCGGAAAGGCTACCGCCTGAAAACAGCCACGCAACCCTTTACGATGCAGTTGCCGGGGCAAAGCCAGCCTACGAAGTTCGATTATGGCACCGTTCAGATCATTGCGAATGGACAAGACCCGACCCAATTGCGTACGTTGCTGACCACATTGGCCGAGCGTGACGGGGTCGATTTCTACGCTGCCGGGTCAGGCATGACGCCGGAGGGGATCGATTTAGGTTCCGCGAATTTCCTGAACATGCGCCAACCCAAACCGTTGATGGTGGTCGGAACTGGTGTAAACAGCACCGACGCGGGCGAAGTATGGCACCTGCTCGACACCCGCGTGAACCTGCCTCTTTCCACCGTCGATATGGCGCAGATGGGCCGGGTGAATCTGGACAAATACAACGTATTGGTGCTGGTCAGTGGTGAATATGGCAACCTGCCAACCGAGAAAATCAGGCAGTGGGTGCAGAACGGTGGCACCCTCGTAACCATGACCGACGCCGCGCGTTGGGCCAGCGAGAAAGGCATCTCTACTGCCCGTTTGAAGCGTATTCCGGCAGATACTGTGGGCACCAAAGCCTACGCCGACTACGAGCGTATCACGGGCGCGAAAGTAATTGGCGGGGCCATTTTCCAAGCCAAAGCTGATCTGACGCACCCATTGCTCTACGGCTACAAAGATCCCGTGCTGTCGGTGTTCAAAGACAATCTGGTGTTTCTGGAAAAAGGCAAAGACCCGTTTGCCACGCCACTCTGGTACACACCCAAGCCCCTCATCAGCGGTTACGTAACGGCCCAAAACGAGCGCCTTTTCCGCGACACACCCGCCATTGTGGTGAACACCTATGGCACGGGCAAGGTGATTGTTATGGCCGATAATCCAAACTTCCGGGCATTCTGGTATGGCACCAATAAGCTGTTCCTCAACGCGTTATTCTTCGGCAATCAGATTGGCGGCGCGGCGCGGGGTGGGGATTGATATGTCAAATAGCTACCTGCACCCGCTTGTGTGCATGCACATACGAGACAAACCCGACGGTGGGAATGACGAACATGGGTGCCCACATGTAAAGCGGTTTACCACTCATGGTGATGGAATAAATCGCGCCGAGGATGTCGATCATTAGCCCGGCGTAGGCCCATTCGCGGAGGCGGGGGAAGCCTGGCACCAGGATGCCGATGACGCCGAAGAGCTTGGCCCAGCCCACCAGCGGAATGAGGTAGGCGGGCATCTCCATTTCTTTGAAACTCTGCACGGCGTCGGACATAACAAGGATGTCAGGAATGGCCGAGCCGAGCATGACGAACGCGAACAGACCGGTGGTGATTCAATAGATGATGTTGGTGGTTCTCATGGCTAATTGAGGGTTGAAATAAGCTGATTGATACCGGTTTGCGTTGATTTTGGGTGACTAAAATTCAGGTACCAATGGAAGCCGTATTGATCGGTCAGGTCGCCGAAGGTGCTGCCCCAGAAGGTGTGTTCCAGTGGGTGAAGCACGTCACCACCTTCGGCCAGTTTGGCAAATTTCTCATGGATGTCAGCCTCGCTGTCGCACTCGATCAGCATAGAAACGGCACAGCCAATGGCCTCACCCGGTTCCAGATCGGACCCCATCAGTACTGCCCCATTTAGTTTCAGGTCGGCGTGCATGATACACTGACTCAGGTGGTCTGGAAATTCGCCCGCCATCGGTGATTCGCCAACGGATAATAATACCAGTTCGCCACCGAGGCATTGCTGGTAGAAGGTCATGGCCTCGCGGCAGTTGCCGTTGAAGTGCAGATACGCGCTGATTTGTGTCATGATGTAGTTGTTGTTTAGTTGATTACCTGAATAAAAGTACGGCCTTTGGGTAATACTACAGAATCGTACATAAAACCTCACCTGTAACTATTTTGAGAAGTTGACACATTTGCAATCGCTCTTCGATTGTGTGGCAAGGGTAGGTTAACAGAATTTCAGAAGAGTGGGCGTAAAGAGTATTCCTGTCAGAATGCCCATCCTGGTAAGATTAACCCTGTGGTTACCAGCCTAGCTTCTTGGCGGCGTTGTGTTGCTTGATTGAATCCAACCGGGTGTAACGGCGAATCATGGCCGCAGTTCGGTGCTTGGTCTGCTGCATGATTTCCGAATCATCGGCTCCGTTTAATTTGGCGGTTGTCACAAACGAGGCCCGGAGCGA
>JBBRMP010000069.1:0-24091 GCA_038230755.1 Cytophagales bacterium
ACCCGACGTAATGTTTTGCCCGATATTGGCCACCTGCCCGGCAAAAATCTGGTTGCTGCCACCCAAATCCAGCACCTTATTGCGGTTGGCAGACAGGTTGAAATCCGTGTTCCACTTAAACGCTTTATCGATGTTTCGCGAGGATATGCTCAGTTCTACACCCCGGTTTTCGACCCGGCCCAAATTTTTGATGGCACTCGAATAACCCGATGTGCTGGGGATGGTAACGGCCAGCAACAGGTCGCGGGTTTGTTTCAGGTATACGTCGGTGGTCAGTGTAATGCGGTTGTTGAACAGCCCCACATCCAGCCCGAAATCAGTTTGGGCGGTGGTTTCCCACGACAGATCCGGGTTGGCAATCTGCGACGGGCCAATGCCGGTGGAAACGAGGTTGCCAAAGACGTAGTTTTGTGAACTCAGCAGCGAGTAGGCCGGGTAGTTGCCAATACCATCCTGATTACCCGTCAGGCCGTAGGTAGCCCGCAGTTTGAGGTCGCTGACTACGCGCGAGTTTTTCAGGAAGGCTTCTTCGCTGACGCGCCAGGCCAGGGCGGCTGAGGGGAAAAGTCCGTAGCGTTTGTTAGCTCCGAAGCGCGATGACCCATCGGACCGGAAACTGGCCGTCAGCAAATATTTGTCCTGATAGCCGTAGTTCACCCGTGCCAGATAAGACTGCAGGCCCCACGTACCCACGCCGGAGCCAGGTATCAGTGGCACCGACCCTGATCCTAAGTTGCCCGAACCGAGGTTGTCATTGACGAAGTTCCGGGCCGCAGCCGTGCTAAACTCGGTTCGGTTGGCCTGTTGCGTAAAGCCAACCAGACCGCCTATACTGTGTCTGGTGCCAATGGTTCGGGTATAGGTCAGCAGGTTTTCGTTCAGCCACGTAGTAGCCTGACTATTGAAAATGGACGCGCTGCCACCCAGCGCCTGCCCGCTCACCACCGACCGGGGCAGGTAATTGTCCTGCTTCTGCAACACTCCGTCGATACCCAGCAGTACCCGCAGATTTAGCCCGTCGATAATCTGATAATCGCCGAAAATATTGCCAAAAATGCGGTAGGCCGTGTTGCGATTTTTGCTGTCGCTGGCCAGAGCAGCCGGGTTGTCGGCGGTAAAATTGAGCTGCGAGCCGTTGGTAAAGAAGGTACCATCCGGATTGTAAACCGGAATGATGGGTGGGTACTGAAGGGCCGCAACCGTTACCAGCCCCGCACTACCCAGATCGCCATCGCTGCGAGTCTGATTCAGCACCGTCCGGTTAACGGTCAGGCTGTTGCCTATCTTGATACGGTTGGTGAGTTTGCGGTCTAAGTTGATGCGGAACGAATACCGGTCGAAGTTGGAGTTACGCACCAGGCCGTCCTGCTTGAAATAGCCGCCCGATAGCGCGTACTGCGTCTTTTCGTCGCCCCCGCTCATCGAAAGCTGGTAATTGCGAATGGGAGCCTGCTGAAAAATCTCGTCCTGCCAGTCGGTACCTTTCCCAAAGGCATTCACCTGCTCGGACGTGTAAAGCGCGGGGCGGCCTTCGTTGGTATTGGCATCATTGACGAGCTGGGCATACTCGCTGCCGTTCAGCACCGGGTATTTACGCCGGACGTTCTGAATACCGTAATAGGCATCGAAATTAACGGTCGATTTACCCGCTTTGCCGCGTTTGGTAGTAACGATAACCACGCCATTAGCCCCGCGTGAGCCGTAGATAGCCGTTGACGAGGCATCTTTCAAAATAGAAATACTTTCAATGTCACTGGGATTAAGGGTACTTAGCACGTTGAAGCTCGACCCGCTGCCTGCTCCATCGTTTTTGAACGGAATCCCGTCGATGACGTACAGCGGTTCGTTATCGCCCTGAATGGAGTTGCCCCCCCGGATGCGAATGGTAGTCGCGCTGCCCGGCGAGCCGGAGTTTTGGGTGATCTGTACCCCGGCGGCCCGCCCCTGCAAGGACTGGTCGAGCGAGGTAACGGCCAGTTTACGGATCTCGCCCACCGGCACCGTGGATACGGACCCTGTCAGGTCCGTTTTCTTCACCTGCCCATAACCCACCACAACTACCTCATTCAGCGCACGGGTGTCTTCCAGCAGGGTTACGTTCAGGCTGGTACGGTTGCCCAGGGTAATTTCCTGGCTGATATACCCCACGAAACTGAATACCAGCGTTACATCCGAACCATCCGGCACACTAAGCCGGAAAGCCCCGTCAGCATCGGTAGTAGTTCCTTTCTGCCGGAGTGCCGTACCAGTATTCTTTAGCACCACGCTTACGCCGGGCAGTCCTTCGCCGGTTTCGCTCAGTACCCGCCCCGCAATGGTGCGATCAGCCGGGGCGGGTCGCTCCGCTGCGGTGGCCACGGCCGGTTTAAGCTGGGTGGCGGATTCGGTCGCAGGTAGGTTCAGGCCTGTTTCTGGTTCGGAATCAGCCGAAACCGCGCCAACGGGCCGCGCATTGGGCAGGCTGGTGGGCTGTTCCACAATAACATAGGTACTCCGGCGCAATTGCCGGTAAGTCAGGCCCGATCCGGCCAGTATCTTGGTCAGCACTGTGCCAACGGGACGGTTACTGAGCTGACCCACCGTACCAACGCGCTTACCGCTCAACATCCGCTCATCGAACAGAATCTCGACTTTCCGTTCCTGCATGAGCGTCAGCAGCGCATCGCGTAGCAAAGCGGGCTGGGTGGTGGGACTGGTGGTATTGGCCCGCTGCTGAGTAACCGCCGAAGCCAGCATCTGTGCCGATACGGGCGGTACCCATAGATAGAGAACACTTATACAACCGCAACGCAACAGCCATGAACTGAATCTGGTAGAAAATTGCATACTATACAGAGGGTTTATTTGCAAAAATTGATTATTTTTCAAGGTGTTATAGTCTTGACACCATTTTGCTCCACCAGACGATAGCCGGTTACGGTCGTAATAGCCAGCAGCAGTTCGTCAGCTTCTCTGGCCCGGAACCGGCCAGTAATCTGGGCTTTAGCCAATGAATCGTGAGCCAGTTGAACCGATACGCCAAACTGCTCATCAACCATCGTCAGCACATCGGGCAGGCTGGTATGATCGAATACAAATTCATGATCCTGCCAGGTAACCAGGCGTTGGGTAGGCTGCCGGTGTTGCAAACGGGCCTTTTGCTGCCTGGTTTGGCTAAATACGTCGCCGGGCCGCAGAGCCAGCGGATGTTGGGCGCGGTCATTGTTAGCACGCAGGATCACTTTGCCCGTGTGCAGCGCCACCCGAAACCGCAGTGGGCGGGCCGTTACGGCAAACTCAGTGCCCAGCACTACCACATCGAGGGGGTTATCGGTACGTACTATAAAGGGCTGATTATCGGGTTGGTGAGTAATCTTGAAATTAGCCTCGCCCTGCAGCCACACGAACCGCTCCCGATCCATAAACCGGCCCAGCCAGGGACGTAGCAGCCGCAGTCGTGAATTGGCGTTGAGTGTGGCGGTGCTGCCATCGGGCAGGGTAACGGGTAGCACCTGTGCATAGCCCGTTTGGTAGGTCGTATAGATAAACTGGTTGCGAAACAGCCAGCCGAGACCTGCCGTGAGCAATAAACTGGCCGCCAGCCACCATACCCGCCCCAGGCTACCGGAACGCCAGATCGTGGATTTTGTCTCTTCAGCCGGAGGGGCCGGAGCGGGCGAGGGTAAACTCATTTTAACCGATAGTTCGGCCCATGCCTGACCGGCGTCAGGCTTCGACTGTGGGTGCTGTTCTTCCCACTCCACGAGCCAGGTATAGAACAGTTCCTGATGGCCGGGCTGGTCCAGCCAGTCGCCAATGAGCTGCCGTTGCATGGGCGTGGCCAGGCCCGACCAGTACAGAAACAATAGGTGCTTGTTGACGTCTGAGCGCATAGTAACGAACGTCTTTATATGATGGAGAGAAAGTACAGCCAGCACACTTACACGTCCAGCACAATGGCTTTCAGGGTGCGCATGGCTTTGTAGAGATGGGCTTCCACCGTTCGGATTGAAATCTGTAATCGTGAGGCAATTTCAGCGTTGGTCCGGCTCTCGGTCCGGCTTAACACATATACCCGCTGGCACTGGGCGGGCAGGTTGCGAATGGCAGCATCGATCTGGAGCGATAGTTCGTCGTACTGCAACACCTGTTCGGCGGTGGGCAATGTAGAGATCATCCGGTCGGCAGTTTCGTAAGACAGGGGTTCGCTGGTCAGTTCCCGGCGCAGGTGGGCCAGAGCCGCGTGCCGCACCGAAGCCATGAGGTAGGCCCGGTACGACGTTTCTACGTGTTGGTAGGCTTGTTTTTGCCAGATGTAGAGAAAAACGTCGCTAACAATATCGTCGGCAATGGTACGCGAATATACCAGCCGGGTAGCCTGGCTGTGCATAACGGAATAGTACCGCCGAAACAGCAACTCAAATCCCTTAGCGGCATTATCGGTCAGCACCTGCCGTATAAACTGCTCCGTATCGGGCGTACGCGTCTCCGTGACCAACTCATTGGGATGGATAGAAGGGAGGCCGTCAGGGTGTCGGTTAGAAAGACGCATAGAAACCAGAAAAACGGATGGCTTTAGTCTAATGAGACAAAGAATACCTGACTTACTTAGTCGGCTGGTATAATTTTTAGAAAAATCTATACTTTCAGGGCCGGGTCTTTATCGTCTCCCACTGTCCATTCATGTCATTTTTCTGGAATTGGTCACGGGGCCAGCCTGTTCTATCACTTTCGAAAACGAACCCGCCGAACCCGGCCAGAGGGAGTAGCCGCCCCGCCGGGCTACTCCCTCTGGCCGGGCGGGAACAGGGCCGCAGGTAAGTCTCGAACGTAGTTTCAAAAAGTTTCCAGATTTCACTAAGCATTTCCGTCAGCTAACCGGCAAAAGCCCCCTGAATGTCTTTGTTTGGTACAGCAGTGTTAGTAGTGTAGCCTGAACCGCGCTGATTCGTTCGTCAGCGAAGCGGTATCTGCACATTAAACGAATGCGTTTGGTCGACGGTGGTGGCCAGCAGAAGCACCGCCGGTTTACCCTTGTCGAACCAGAGCTGAGGGCGTTCCAGATAACCAACAGGTTGTACCCTTCCGTCGGCCCAACGAATCTGTAGGGTCGATACCAGCGCGTGTTTGGCCAGACTCCAGTCGAAACCATCTTTGGATTCAAACAGCACCAGCGACCGACCGGCTGACGTAAAGGCTCCGTGCATGTCTTTCACAATGGCCCAGTACCGATCGCCCTGATACCAGACAAACGGGTCTTCGGCGGGGAAATCAGTTCCTTTGGCGTTGAACACGGTATTGGGCGATTTAACAAACGGCCCCGTCGGGCTGTCTGCCGTGGCAACCATATGAACAACCGGGCCACCAAACACACCGGGCCGCTTTTTGCCGACAGCTTTATACACCATCAGATACCCACCATCGGGTCGTTGCGCAACGGATGGGTTGCTGGTCAGTAAAGCGTCGGGGGCTGTCGAGTCCGGGCTTACGTCGATGAGCGGGGTGTCGGTTCGTTTCCAGGGGCCACCGGGCTTATCGGCCACGGCTACGCCGATACGCTGCCGATTGCGGTGGGTAAAGTTGAGGGTCTTCATGTTTTCCCCGTCACCGGTGTTCCCCATGTAGTACAGGTAATACTTGCCCCTGAATTCATGAACGGTCGGGTTGTGCGTGCAGAGCCCATCCCAGAACTGCGCTCCACGAGCCGGTAGGGCCACATTCTGAAACGTGTAGGGGCCAAGCGGGTTTTTGGCCGTGGCGTGGGCCACTTCCGAATGCGTGACCCAGGCATTGAACCCCAGTTCACGTTTCCAGCGCGAATAGTACAAATGGCAGGTGCCATCGTTACCGCGAACCATCGTTCCGCACCAGATGAAGTAGGCCGAGTCGCTCATGACAGCCGTAATGGGCACCGGCTGTAACATAGCCTGTAGATTCAGGTCAGCCGCGTCGCCTGATTGACTGGTAACCGCTGTCCGGCAACCCGATATGGCCAGCAATCCGGCAAAAATCAGCGCAAAGGCATGCTGTACAGTCTTCATTTTTAGCTAATTAGCGAATAGTACAGATAACCTGACTTCCCAACCCCCAATATCCATACGATACCTTGAGCTGTTTCGGTCCGGCCAACGGGAGTGTATAACGCGCCGTGAATACCCCGGAATCGGGGGCGGTTTCCCGCACCGCCACCTTTATTGGCTCGTTATTATCGAAGCTCACCAGCACCCAGCCCGATTCGGCTTTGGTGGGGTCCAGATTGAGGGCTGCTGTCAGTTCGAGGACCACCGGTTGACCGGCTTTAGCCGATACCAGCGGTTTTTTGCCGCCCGCATCCAGCACCCGAATTTTCTGCGTACCGAGGGGGGCAAAGGTGAGCGTAGCCAGCCAACCCCGGTTCGATATGGCCCAGCCTTCGGTCGCGTAGGCGTTTTGGCCAATATGATCGCCCTGCCCCTCGGTCGATTTGTCGGTGGTGGCTAACGTACCTGGCCGGGGAAACTGCGCGTCGAGGGGAGTGCCATCGAGGGTGCCGCGTACCTTGCCAAGCATACCGTAGCCGTTGGGGTGGCTGCGGGGCCAGCCGTTTTCGACCCCGTCCCAATAGCCGTTGATAGCCAGTCGGTCGGCACTTTTATTGCTCAGATGCGCACCAACGGGGTTGAGACCAAACACAAAGTTGACCTGCGACCAGCCAATGTCGCGCAGTTCGCGGTCGTTGAGCAGATGGGCCACGGCAAACATAGACCCGCCCAGCGCCGGGGCGCCACCCAGTTCTTTGGTGCGGGGGTGCGCCCATTCGGTATCGCTGTGTACGCGGTAGTGCCAGAAATTGGCCGTCTTCTGCTTCATGTGATCACGCCAGGCCATCAGTTTCTCGCGGGTGCCTTTGGGGGCTTTGTCGGGCGCAACCAGCAGAAAGAACGCCAGTGCCTGCGGGGTGATATGTTCGGCATTGCGAATCCACCACATATGCCGGGGGTTGTTGAAATCCCAGTTTTTGATGATGTCTTCGGCACTCTCCTGCGCCCAGCGGAGGTACTGATCGGGCTGTCCGTCGGCTTCTTCTTTCTCGGAGAGGTACATGTACAGGTTGCTGAACACCGACTGCCCAAAGGCGTTACCCATCTCGTTGAACTCCTGGTAGCCTTCATCGACCCATTTGGTACTCTGTGTCCAGTGCCGCACCACCTTGTGGCGGTCGTAGGCCTGCCAGCGTTTGCGACATTCGTCGCGGTACTTCAGGTACGTTTCGCGGGGCAGGTAGGGCTTCAGAAAACTGTGGTAGCCCGCGCAAACGGCCGCCAGTTGGTCGAGCGTGTTCCAGTAGTCATAATTCATGCGCGGCTGCCCTTCATACCCCAGGGTTCCATGCCGATTGGCAACCGGGCCGTTGTAGTCGACGTGGTGGTAGGCAAACTCCCCATGCCACAGAATCAGGTCGATCAAATCGGCGGTTTTTTTGTCGCCCAGTTCAGTCGTCCACCGGTCGAACAGGGCGGGGTTAGAGGCATAAAAAAGCGTCTCAAAGGTTGTTTCGAGCCCATACGAGCCCTGATCGCGGGAGGGACCTCCGCCGTAAACCTTTGCTTCATTTGAGTGAATCGGGTCTTCGGAACCCCGCACATCTACAAAGAAATCGTAGGCCAGTTTCGAGGAAATGCCCTCTATCAGGTGGTCGGCAATCCGAAACGGTACCGAGGGCTCAAGGCCTTTGATCGAAATGACGTACTCGGTTTGTCCGTTTTTAGGGTTGAAATTTGAGAAGTCGCCCGCCCGGTTTTTAATTTTTCCGGTAAAAACAACCGCTTTATCCGATTGCCGGATAACCTGAAACGGGGTGCCATCGGGCGCTTCGTAGCAGACAAATCGTTTGGCCTCGCCCCGGTTATACCCGGCCTGATTAACCAACGGAACGGCCAGCGGTTTAGCAGGTTGCGCTACGACAGTCATGTTCCCGCAAACTAGTGCGAAGAGAATAAAGTACTTCATTTTGAGTAAGATAAGGGTACGAAAATGTTCATCGAGTGGGTACGTTTCTGGATACCCATAGCGCCAAACAGCAGTTTGGGAACTCCTTTTTCAGTGTACAAACAGGGCCGTTCGAGCTTATCGTCGAATGGCTGACCCGTCGCCTGATACACGGTCTTGCCGATTACCCTCGGGTATGGTGCCAGTTGCCAGTCGTAGCCGTTGGCAGACGTTAGCAGAGCCAGTCCATCTTTTTCGCCGGTGAACTTACCGACCACATCGCGCACAATGGCGTAGTTTTTCCCTTTGTACTGCCAGAGGTAGGGATCTTCGGCCACCATCCTTTCACTACCCCGGTCTTTAGCCTCAAAGATGGGCGTTGGATGTTTCACAAATGGCCCGGTCATCGCCTTAGCGAACGCAACGCCAAATCGTACTTTCCCGCCTTTCATGGTTCCGTTTTTTTCTACCTGCTTATAGACCAGAATGACCCGCCCGTTTTTATCTACGGTGGCTGCCGGGTTCGACACCATCAGTGCATCATGGGCTGTGCTGTCTGTGCCAACGTCGAGCACCGGGTTGTCGAATCGTGTCCATTCGCCTTCGGGATCATCGGCTACGGCTAGTCCGATACGCTGGTTGTTGCGGTACTGCCACCAGCCGGGATCACCCGACGAAGCGGGTTGCCTGACAATTGCTTTACCGGTAGTGCCCATATAATAGAGGTAAAACTTACCCTTGTGGGCCATTACGGCGGGGTTGTGTGTACACGCCCCATCCCAGAACTGCGCCCCACGAGCGGGAAACACAACCTTCAGGTGCTGATACGGGCCTTCGGGTTTATCGGCGCGGGCCAGCGCAATTTCCGAATGAGTGACCCAGGCTTCATGGCCATTGGCTTTGGGCCAGCGGGCATACAGCAGATAAAACTTGCCGTTGTTCCCCTTCACCATCGACCCGCACCAGATGTTGTAGTCGGGCAGTATAAAGCGGTTGGTTTCGGGAACGGGTTGCACCATCGCACTGATGTCAACGCTGTCCATCGAGACGAGCCACCCCATTTTGTCAAGTTTCGGCTGCTGGGCTAAGGCCATGTGAGCCATTAACCAGAAAATCAGGATATACCTGCTTCTCATAAAGTATTGGTTTGGGTGATGCTAAACATTCATTTTAACCGTTTCCTGCCCTGATTTGGGGCCACTCATGAACCAGCCAGTAGTATGGCCGTCATGAGCATTTTTGGCACCGAAGCTAAACGTCTGGCTTGTCGGAACGTACCTGATTCTGTAGCCTGGCCCACGGCCTCTGCCCCAATATCATTGGGCAACCCAACACGTCTATTCTGACGGGTACTTGAGCGTCTATTCGTGAGTGAGTCCGGTGACTTTGCTGTTAAAAAGTAACTTTTGCCGGTTTGGAAGCGGTTAGCCGCACTTGTTTTACCTGTTCTCCATAGCGTACCGTGTAGCTGCCGGTCTGTGTGGGCGTGAGCATCACCTGTGTTAGCTTGCCGTCTTTCCAGCGAATAGCGACCGTGACGCCACCCCGCGCCCGTAAACCGCTTACCGACCCTTCATGCCAGGCAGCAGGCAGGGAGGGCAGCAAATCAATTTCACCGGCATGGCTTTGCAGCAGCATTTCAGTTACACCCGCCGTGTAGCCAAAATTGCTGTCCATTTGAAAAGGCGGATGGGCACCAAACAGATTGGGGTATGAACCCCCGTCATACGAAAAACCGGTTTGCTTCGGGTCAACAGGCTTTAATAGTCGGCGCACAAGCTCATGGGCGCGACCGGCCTCACGGAGCCGGGCATACAGGTTAATCTTCCAGGCCGAACTCCAGCCGGTGCTTTTATCGCCCCGCGCCCGCAGTGTCACCAGTGCCGCTTTTGCCCAATCAGGGGTTTTAGTAGGGGTTATTTGCCGGCCGGGGTGTACGGCAAACATATGCGAATTATGCCGGTGATGGTCTTCCGGATGATCAACGTCTTCCATCCATTCCTGCAACTGACCCCACTTGCCAATCTGCGGGCCCAAAAGCCGAGCCCGCAGATACTCGATGTTGGCCTGGAAGTCTACGTCGACACCCAGTACGTGGGCTGCCTCGCTGTAATTGGTAAACAAATCATACACAATTTGCTGGTCGTACGATGCGCCGGGGTAGGCGGTTTTGTCTCCCTCTTTACGACCCGGTCCGTGTTCGGGCGACCAGCCATCGGGGCTAATTAGTTTGCCGTTGGCACCAACAACCAGATGCCCGGCCCAGTATTCTGTAAGCTCCTTTAGCAGCGGGTAGGCCCGATTTTTCAGAAACGTTTTGTCGCCCCCGAATGCGTAATGTTCCCAAAAGTGCTGACTCAGCCAGGCGCTTCCCGGCCGGTGAATACGCCAGGTCGAGGGGCCACCCATGATGTTATTGGTGCTATAGATGACCCAGCCTTTCTCCGTTTTTAGTGCCGGATCGGTTGATTTCTTTTGAACTTTAGCCAGGTTCTCGATCCAGTCGAACAGGGGCATGTGGCATTCCGCCAGGTTCGTTTGCTCGGCCAGCCAGTAGTTCATCTCCACATTAATGTTGGTCGTGTACTGCGAATACCAGGCCGGTTTTTGCTCGTTGTTCCACAAACCCTGCAAATTGGCGGGCAGCCCACCCGGCCGCGACGAGCTGATCAGCAGATACCGGCCATACTGAAACAGCAATGCTTCGAGGGCCGGATCACTTTTTCCCTGCCCGTAAGCGGTCAACCTGTCTGAAATAGGTTGCTGACCGGCCTTTCCCACCGGGCCCAACTGTAGACTGACCCGCCCGAATAGCGATTGATAGTCCTGCAAATGGGCCGCCTTCAACTGTTCGACCGACTTTCTGGCCGCGTTGACCAATCGATTGGTAAGCGTTTCGTGCGGATGGGGTCCGATAAAGTTTCGGGATTCGTCGTTGAGAAACGACGTACCGGCGGCAAGCAGTACTGTTATGGCGGTGGCCTTGTCAACGCGAATACCTGCGGCCGTTACGGTGACTTTGCCCCCGGTGGCGATCACCCGTACCTGCGCTTCGTAAGCCATACCATTGTCGAGGGTGCCGGATGCTATCAGTTTTCCGTCGGCTGCCCGAATCTGAGCCTGATGCGCGTCAGTTAATCGAATAGTGCCGGTTAGCTGACCCGGTTTGTCGGCGGCAAAATGAAGCACCTGCACCTGATCTGGAAAGCTGGCAAAGGCCGTTCGGTCGAAACGTATCCCGTTGGCTTCGTATCGAACTGTATGCACCGCGTTCTGTAGGTTCAACTCACGGCGATAGTTTCGGATAGGGCCAACCGAGTCGAGGTCGACAAATACATCACCAAAGGGCTGGTAAAATCCAACTTTTTCGATGGTGCCGGTCACCAGCGACTGTTCATTAAACTGAAGGTGTTCAGTGCGGATGCCGCCAAAGAGCATCCCACCCATTCGGCCGTTGCCAATGGGCAGTGCTTCGAGCCATTGCGAGGCCGGTTTCGCGTACCATAGCGCCGTGGATCCATGATCTGAAACGGGTTGTCCTGTCGCCGATATCCCGTTGATCAACAGGCAGATAAAGAGTATTTTTATGCTTTTTCTCATCAGGCCATCAGGTAGTTTACTCATAACAACGCACCTCCATCAGCGAAGCGGGCGCTGCGCCATTCACGGCGTTCAGGTGGATACTCAGACTACTTGTGTTGACGGGCTGGGCAAAGCGAATTGTGTGGCGACTCTGGTGGTTGTCAGTCAGTTCATACACCCGCTGCTGCTGATCGTTACACACCACCAGATCGCGGATGCAGAACGGGGTAGTTGTTTCGGGGTGGGTCATCAGCACCGATTCGAGCGGGTGGTCAAAATCAGTATCGAAACTCAACACCAGCTCCCGAATCTGTTTCGGTTCGGGCCACGTCAAGGTCATGGTGGGCTGTGGGTCGGTGGGGTGAGCCACCCAGGCGTTGGGTACGTTGGTGGGCCGTTGAAGGCCGTTTCGTACATTATTTTGCCCAAAAGCCCGAAGGCCCGGCTCTATCTGAACGGCCAGGTTGTGGCCTTTGGGCCGCCGGTCGGGTGTCCAGAACTCAAACGCTTCTACGCCAATATCGTCGGTCGGTTCCTGCTTGCCGTAGTTCGACACGGCCGGATTGGTTTTGTTGAAAACCGACACGATGCCCGACACCCGCAGTTCGCTGCACTGAACCGACACCTGTTCATTTTTCAGGAAACAAATAAAGGCGTAACCGTCATAGGGCATGGACTCGGTAAAGGCCAGCTTGATGGGCTGTGTGCCTTTGCTCAGGCTAATTTCGCGTCGGTCAAGAGTTTGGTCAGGCGTGTGGTTTTGGGGTTTGCTGCTCACCCGAAACTCAACCGCCAAGGTCGTGTCCTCAGCAGCCACCACCCAAAACGTAAACTGTGGAACCGGTCCGGTTGGCAGCGGGAGCATCTGCCCCGCCGAATGCCGAAGCGTAACCATCGGGCCATCGGGCGGCAGTTCGGTCAGGATCAGCTCGCTCGATACCGACAGCGTGGCCTGATGGGTCAGGTCCTGCCCGTCGCGAAGCCGGAGGCCGGGGATGTGCTGACCTGTTTTTAGTAACGCCTGTTGCAGTTCGTTTATCCGTTGTGGCTCAGCCGTGATGTCGCGGGGCAGCAGGCCCTGTTGGGCGCAAAGGGCTGCGGCCATACCCACTGCCTGCCCGCCGTGTGCGCTCGTTCCCATCACCCGCGATGAGCCAAACGCCACGTGCGAAGCCGAGATAAGGCGCCCGGCCAGAAACAGGTTCGACACATTACGGCTGTAGAAACTCCGAAACGGCAGCGAATAAATGCCTTTGCTATGCCACTGGTTACAGCCTGGCTTTTCCGAAAAAACGCCATCAGCCGGATGCAGGTCGATGCTCCAGCCGCCAAACGCCACGGCATCGGGCTGATACCGCTGTTCCACCACATCCTGTTGGGTGAGCATGTAGTCGCCCTCAAACCGGCGGCTTTCGCGCTTTCCTGGAATATGGCCCACCCATTCCAGCGTCAGGTTGGCCGCTTCGGGGAAGTTGCCCGAGTTTTTGATGTGGTTCCAGGCACCATACACGACTTTCCAAAGCTCCCACTTAATGGTTTCGGTATCGTGTACGGTATCGTGCCTTCCGCCATATTCCAGCCACCACAGCCGACAGCCGTAATCGCTGGTATTGAACGAGCGAAAACGCGGAATCTGGGTGATATCTGCCAGCGCATAAGCGGGCGGTACATACCGTACGGGCTTGCCGGTGTCTTTGGTGTAGAAATACAGCGAGTGGCCCAGCAACTCCCCGTAATCGGCAGAGGGGGCAAATTTTTCGCCAAACTCCTCCATCGATTCGGCCCCCATCCGAAAGGCCGCCCCTGCCTGAAACGCAACGATCCCATCACCCGAGGCATCGCAGAATAAGGGAGCTACCAGTTCGTAGGTCGTGCTGTTCTGCGCGCAAAACGCCTGCACCGACTCAATTCGCCCCGTAGTATTACCCGCCATTTCGACGTTGAATACCGCCGTGTTGAGCAGCAGGGTGATGTTGGGTTCGGTAACTACTTTTTCGAGCAGTATGGTGTCAAAAATAAGCGGGTTGCCCTCCGGGTTGCGGTAGAGATTTTCGAGCAGCAGTTCATCGATAACGCCCCCTTCCCGCGCCCAGCGGTTGTTGTTGCCCATGTGTGAGGTGGCACCCAGCACCCACAGCCGCACCTCGCTCGACGAGTTGCCGCCCAGCACGGGCCGGTCCTGCACCAGCACTACCCGAATACCGGCCCGGGCCGCTGTGATGGCGCAGCAAACGCCCGAAAGCCCCCCGCCAATTACCAGTAAATCGGCTTCATGCCGCACCGTCCGAAGTGGACGTTTATCAGTTGCCTGTTCGCGTATCATTCGTTAAGTCAATCGTTTGAGTAAATACCGTAAAGCCCGTTGGTTTGCTGATGTCGACCGGTAGCCGTTGCTCAAAACCGCGCACGGTCAGGTCGAGGTCAACGTGTTGGCCGGGCTGTAAATCGGGAATACGTACCTGTTGAAAAGGAGTTTTGAGTTGGTACTGACGGAGGGCATAAGCCGGAAAATCGGCGCGGGCGGTAACGCGAACCCGAAGCGTGTGAACGCCCTCATTGCCAGCAGTCCAGCTTATTTTTTCTACCGTGACAGGTGCCATCCCGGTCTGATGCGCTTTGAACAGCGGGCGTTTCGAGCGATCCCCCCGAACGAGGCCCCACGGACGCGAGCCATCGGGGTTGGTGCCGTCGTGCCGACTCAGGTAATCATTGAATGACCACCACGATGCGCCCACTACATAGGGCAGTTGCCGAATATCGGTCAGAAATTTGTCGAGGTGCGTCACCTGACCCGCTTCGCCATCTTTCCCATCGGCCCGCGTGCCATATTCACTGATAAAAATGGGTTTGTCAGGAT
This sequence comes from Cytophagales bacterium, assembly GCA_038230755.1. Taxonomy (GTDB): domain Bacteria; phylum Bacteroidota; class Bacteroidia; order Cytophagales; family Spirosomataceae; genus Fibrella. Next base: position 14,387 of record JBBRMP010000069.1, read on the forward strand.
AGAGGGCGTGAATGTGTTTCAGCACATTAGCGTGGTTGCCATAGGTATTGGTTGAGACAAAATCGCAGTACTGGCTGGCTTCATCTTCCGGATTTTTGGGGAGACTATTGAGCCGCATCGACGCGAAGGTGTACAGGCGGGTCGGGTCCAGTTCGCGGGCGTAGGCGATCATGTCTTTCGTCCACCGCTGACCCGCCGGTTGTTCAGACAGGTATTCGTTACCCACGCTATAGGCAATCACGCTGGGGTGATTCCAGTCGCGTTCGGCCATCTCGCGAAACTGCTGCCGGAATTTGGTGCGCATGGTGTCATTATCCATTTGCCGGGGTGTCAGCTGCCAGTTCCCCGCTTCGCTGATGATCAGCATCCCGTTTCGGTCGGCCCAGTCGTACACGGTTTCAGCTGGCGTGTAGTGGGTGAGCCGGTGCAGCTCCATGCCCGCTTCTTTCATCAGGCGCATATCTTTCTCTACTACCCAATCGGGTTCCAGCGAACCCAGGCCCGCGTAATCCACCACGCGGTTTCCTCCGGCTACCCTGATGGGTTGCCCGTTGAGCAGGAGTTGCGCGTTGCGAACCTCCACCTTACGAATGCCGAAATGCGTCCTGACGGTGTCGGTCGCGGCAATCACCTGCACCTCGTAAAGGGTCGGCTGGTCAAGGCTCCAAAGCTTTACGTCGGCAGCTTTAAACACCGTTCCAGCGTCCAGCACGGCCGTTTGGCCCGCGGCTATTGAACCCGTCTGTTGCTTCCAGGTAAGTGTGACGGGTTTGCCATTTTGCACTACCCGGAACGCGAGCGTTGGGGTTACAGCCTGCTTTCCCGCATTACGTAACCTGACTTTTACGTTTACTGTAGCCGTACCCTTCACCAGATCCGGCATGGCATCTGTCTTGATGTTTTCAACGTACACCTCCGGCTCAATGGTCAGGTAAACGGGCCGGATGAGACCGCCGTAGTTGAGCCATCCTGGAAACGATTCGGGCAGATTATTGTCTTTTGCACCCGGTATGGTCGTCGTTTTCCAGGTGTTGTTATTAACCGAAATGGCAATGGCGTTCAAGGCACCGCTTTCTGTTTTGAGGTAGTCGGTAATGTCGAACTGAAAGGGTGTGTACCCCCCCTCGTGCGTGCCGACTTTCCGGTTGTTTATCCAGACAGTCGTTTCGTAATAGGCCGCATCGAAATGCAGCATAACGCGTTTTCCCGCGGTGGGTTGACAGGGGAAAGCCCGGCGATACCAGGCCGTTCCGGTATAAAACTGAAAGCGGGGGTCAACCGAGAAGCAGTGCGGCACGGTCACCTTTTCCCACCGATTCAGGGGGGCATCTTCCCGATACCAGTTGCCCCGTACGCCCGCGTCGACGGGGTCGAGGGCAAACCGCCACTCGCCGTGCAGCGGGATCGCGTTTGGCTCGCGGATGCTGTACTGCGCTGACAACGAAAGGGGTATCAGCAAAAAGAAGAGTATTAGTCGGTTAATCATGTTGTGTTTTTGGTTGAGTGAACTCAGGTACGGTCATAGACTGGGTAGTTCGGCCGCTTCCACGGGTTTGTCAACGGGTGTTAGTTTGGTGGCGGCCCGCCAGGGAATAATGGCCGTGACCAGCACAATACCGGCCAGCAGGGCGGTCACCCCGGCCCCCTGCGTAGTCAGTAAACTTAGCCCACCCAGAATCAGGGCCGTAACCACCAGCGAGACGGCTATAACCCGCAGACCAAACTGATTTTGACGGTTCACCTCGTCGGCTTCGTCGGCTTGCTCTTGCACGGTACTTATGGGCGCTTCTGCACGGATAATTTCGTAAGCGAGATAATCGGGGCTGTCGGCCCGTTTGCGCGATGCCAGCCACTCGGTCAGGGCCAGCAGCAATACAGGCACACCAACGCCAATGACAATTTCTTCGGCCCGGCTGAGTTTAATGCCCATTGCCAGCGGTAAAATGATCTTGCCAAACAGATTTAGCGACAGCGTTATCAAAGTGATGCGCAGGGTTGTACGGCCGGTCAGGCGTTTTGAAAAGAGCGCCCAGATGGGCGGAGCCAGCAGCGGGCCTCCCGTTACGGCCCCGATGGTGAGCACCACCTCTACGATGCCGCCGATATAAGGCACCAGTAAGGCAATCACAATCATGCCGATACCAAAGCCCCAGGAGGATAGCCTCGCCACCCGAATCAGTTGTTTGTCGGTGGCGGTGGGGTTCATCAGCCCTTTGTAGATGTCGTTGGTAAACACCGCCGAAACCACGTTGAGGGTGGTATTGGCACTGGCTGAGGTTGAGAAATACATGCCTGTCAGCATCAGGCCCAGCAGCCCCGGCGGCAGCACCAGTCGGCAGATTTCGAGGTAGGCGTTTTCGGTATCAAGACCCACCAACCCCGGGTTGATCGTCTTGTAGATCATGGGCGGCAGCATCCAGATAATAGGACTGACCAGGTAAAGACCCGCGAACAGGAACGCCACTTTCCGGGCCGATTTCGGACTGTCGACGCTGGTGTAGCGCTGCACGAACGTCCAGTTACCGCCAATGTAGGCCACCTGATACACGAAAAAAGCCAGCATGAACCCAATGGTGTATTCGCCGTTGAGCAGGTTGAAAAAATCATCGGGTGCTTTGGCCGTAAAACCGGCCACACCCCCTACCTGATCGAAGGCCAGCGGAAGCAGGATACACACGGCCGCCGAGAGCACCACAAACTGGAGAATATCGGTGACCATCACGGCCCAAAGCCCGCCCACGGAGGTATAGGCGATCATGAATATACCGAGTCCGATGGTGGTGGGTACCAGCGGCAACCCCAGTGAGACGCTCACCAGCTTGCCCACCGGATACAGCACCGACCCTTTGATGAAGACGCTGACGAGGGTAAAAATAAAGATGTACGTTTTCTGAACCGGCAACCCCAGCCGTTGCCGGATGTATTCAGCAGCGGTCAGCACACCGGTTTTTTTCCAGCGCGGAGCCAGCCATAAACCCGTAACCAGCGCCCCGGCGCACATCGTCCATTGAATGGTGACGGCCACCCAGCCGTGTTTGTAGGCAATGCTGCCCCAGGCCACAAACGTACTGGCCGAGAAAAAACTCATAAACAGCGACAACCCGCCAATGAACCAGGGCACGGCTTCGCCCCCCGCAAAGAATGATTTCAGGTTGCGGCCCGTGCGGGCAAACAGCAGCCCAATACCCAGCACAAAGGCCGAGAAGATGACGATTACCGCCGTGTCGATGTTCGTGTTCACGCGTTGAGTTTTAGCTGAATGTTGTAGGATAGGTCTGAATTATCGTCGTCGTACTTCGCTTTCCACCTACTTAGTTGAGGTGTTTGCTAATAAATCGGGCGGCCTGCTTGCCGATTTCATTGAGCCCAGTCTGGTTGTAGTGAATATAATCTTTCATCCAGCCCCGTTTACCAAACTCACCAGTTCCCCGGTAAGCAACATACGTTTTAGCCATGCGTTTCGCCACGGCAAGCTGTGCAGCCCGGACAGCGTCGCTTCCTGCTGTGGTGCGCCCTGCCTGGTAGCCGGTCTGCACGATGTAGACAGGTACGTTGGCACCAATGGCCTGTCTGAAGCGCTGAATGATACTGGTGAGCGCGGCCGAGTAGTCATCGCCCGTCAGCAGACTATCCACAATGGCGTTGGCATCTCGTTCGCCCTGAAGCCAGATAATACCACCTAACGTAAGGCCCGTTTTTGCCATAGCTCGTTTCGTGTTGGCCACCGCTTCGTTGAGCAGGGGTAATTTGCCCGTTTCTGCCCAAGTACCATAATTACCCAGTTCGGCCCGCTGATGGCAGGATGCCCCACCCCGCCCGGCCGACAACAGAACTACGCCCACTCCCGTCAGCCGACACAACTCCTGCGCAAAGGCCGGGGCGATACTGCCTGTCGCAGCCCGCTCAAAATACCCGACCTGCTCGCCAAACGGATCAGCCAGTGCCACCAGCGAATCGGTGGCGGACAGATATGCAAAAGCCACACCAGGCGAACACAACACCGACTCGCTGCCAGTGCCTTGACCAACCGCATTACTTTGGCCGGCAATCAGAAAAAGGTGCCGTTTTTGGGCCGTGACCATCGAGCAGCCAATCAGCAGTAATAACCCAGTAAGCCATTTCATTTGAGACCAGGTACGTTGCGTGGATGATAATGAAGCGGCTCTGCGCTCGACAGAGCCGCTTACATGAATTCCAACCTATGATAAAGTCTATTTCCAGGCAGGATTTTGCTCCAGCAGGGAGTTGGTTAGCACCTCGATGTTCGGAATCGGAAAGTAGCGGTGTTTATCCTGCACGGGCCGCGAAGCGTAGTAGGAATTCAGCACGGTGGCCACCTGCTTGAATTTACCCGTTCGGGTGAGGTCATACCATCGGTCGGCTTCTACATACAACTCCCAGGAGCGTTCCTGCAACACGGCTTCGATAAAGGCCTCTTTGCTCAGGCCCGGTGTCAGGTCAGGAATACCCGCCCGCTTCCGCACGGTGTTGATGGCGGTGTAAGCAGTAACCGTTGGCCCGTTTTGCCGCGCTTCGGCCTCAGCCGCAATCAGATACACATCGGCCAGCCGCAGAATCGGGAAGTTGTTTTCGCCGTTGGCTCCGTTGGAGTTGGGGTCCAGGAACTTCTTGATAATAACCCGGTCTTTCAGCGTTGCATCGGCCTGACCAATCAACTTACCGGCTGAATTTACGTAGGCCGTATCGAGCAGTTGCCGCCGTTTATCGACCGGGTTGAACGACTTATAGAACGACATATACCCGAAGGCCGATCCGAAGGCCGTTTTCGAGAAAACCGGTGGCGAATTGGCGGGGGCATAAAAGCCCACCAAATCGGAACCATTCAGCCCGCTCAGGGCCGAGAACTCAGCCGCAAAAATCTGCTCTGCGCGGGCCGCATCTTCTCGTGATGGATTATACAGATCGAGCACATTAGGGAGTAAACTGTAGCGGTTCGACTGAATAACAGCCTGAGCGTTTTCGCCTGCCTTAGCCCAATTTCCGGCATACAGATACGTTTTCGCCAGCAGGCCCTGAGCCGCACCGCTTGCCGCCCGGCCCCGGTCTTTGGGGGTGGCGGGCAGGTCTTTGATGGCCTGCTCAAAATCCCTGATAATAAGGGCGTACACGTCTTCAACCTTACTTTTGGCAACCTCGGTCGACGAAATATCTTTTGTACTTTCCTGCTTGATGGGTACTTCGCCAAAGGTTTTAACGAGGTGGAAGTAGTACAGCCCCCGCAGGAAATACGCTTCGGCCAGGATCTGCTTTTTTCGGCTGTCGTCCATCGCAATTTTCGGTACGTTGTCGAGTACCTGATTGACCCGGTTGATCCCGTTAAAGCAATGCTGCCAGTACTGACCAATCAGATCCATGGTAGCATCGTAGGAGAATACCGTTAGTTGGTCGCGGCCTACGACGGCCCTCGGAAACGACTGATCAGCCGAATAGTCGGGCAACTGCGTACCCACCCGCCCATACAGATCGGTAATAGGTGTGTAGGCAGCGGTGAGGGCCGCTTCGGCATCGGAGGCCGAGGTATAGAACTGCTGGGGCGACACGAAAGAGTAGGGCGTTTCGGTTAACTGACACGCGCTCAGTTGCGCCAGCACAAAGGCCAGCCCCAAAAATGAACAGATACGGGCGATTTTCATGGTTTGTGTTGGCTACGGTTAGAAGTTGAGTTGAAGACCGGCAATGAACGACTTGGCGACCGGGAAGCCGATATTATCCACGCCAAGGTTGAGGTTATTCTGCCCGGCGGTGTTCACCTCCGGGTCATAGCCTGAATACCGGGTCAGGGTAGCAAAATTGTTAGCGCTTATATAAATCCGGGAGTTGGCTAACCACGCCATCTTACCCACCGCCGGAACCGTATAGCCGAGAGTGATATTCTTGAACCGAACAAACGAACCGTCTTCGATGTGAATATCCGATTGGTTCACCCGCTGCCCCGTCAGGGCTTTCTGGTAGCGATTCGAGGGGTTCGTAGCCGTCCAGCGATCCTCATAGGATGCGTACTGATTATAGCCGCCCGCTCCGCCTTCCAGCCGGGGTTTCGAGACATTGTAAATTTGGTTGCCCTGCACACCCTGCACAAACAGGCTCAGATCGAAGCCTTTATATTTCAAATTGTTGTTGATGCCGAAAATATAATTCGGGTTCGGGTCGCCGATAATGGTCTGGTCGGCTCCCGAAATGACACCATCGCCAGTCAGGTCACGGTATCGAATATTACCCGGTATGCGGCCCGTCGGTACGTTATCGCCGGTTTGGTAAATACCATCGAAAACATAGCCATAAAACGAGCCGATGGGCGCGCCTACCCGCAGGATGCTGTTGTTGGTGAATGGACCCACAGACCCACCCCCATCGCCCGGAACAATCTCGGTCCGCTTGCCATCAATCAGCGTGAGCTTGTTGCGGTTGGCCGACACGTTGCCGCTAATATCCCATTTGAGCGCACCGTTCAGCACACCCGCATTGACGGTCACTTCGATGCCCCGGTTCTCGACCGAGCCAAAGTTGCCAAATACAGAGCCAAAACCAGACGAGAGCGGAATGGTGCGCGACAAAAGCAGATCGGTTGTTTTCTTATAGTACACATCGGCCGTAACCTGAATCCGGTTGTTGAGCAAGCCAAAATCCAGCCCAATATCGGCCTGTGCACTTTTCTCCCATTTCAGGTCGGGGTTGCTGATATTGGCAGCCGCAATACCAATGGTACGGACGTTGTTGAAGTTGTAGTTACCCACCGAATTCAACCGGGAAAGGGAGTTGTACAGCGGAATATCGGCGTTACCCGTTATACCATAGCTGGCCCGAAGTTTTAGGTCACTCAGCACCTTCTGCCCCTGCATGAAGTCCTCTTCTGAAATCCGCCACGCACCGGCTACCGATGGAAAAAAGCCATACTTGTTATTGGCGCCAAATCGGCTTGACCCATCTACCCGGCCTGTAAGCGTGAGCAGGTATTTGCTTTTAAAGTTGTAGTTGATCCGGCCCGTGTAGGAATCTAATCGCCAGGCTTGTCGGGTGCTGCCAATGGATACGATAGAGGCCTGCGAAAGATTGTCGTTCAGCACCAGGTCGTTGGGAAACTGCTGTCCGGTCATGGACTCGGCGGTTTGCGCCTGTCTCTGCGTCGAAAATACCCCGGTGAGGGTTACGTCATGGTTACCCAGCAACCGGTGATAATTCAGCAGGCTCTCGTGCAACACCGTGTTCGTGTTGTTATTGCCTCTGCCACCAATCCCATTTACCTGCGAACCCGCCCGGATGTTGCGCGTAACATAGGAGTCGCGGGTATCGGTCACCAGATCACCCCCAAACGAACCCCGGTAGGTGAGACCGTTTGCAATGGTCCAGTCGGCGAAAATGTTGCCCAGAAACCGCCGGGTCGTGTTTTGGTTCAGTACCTCCGAAGCCAGGGCCACCGGGTTGTTTAGGTCTAAATAACGGCCTGTGAAGATGGTGGGCGTGCCATCGGCATTATAGGGCGATTGCGTTGGGGGAGCGGTGATGGCGGCCCAGATAATACCGCCCGACGCGCCGTCCAGTAGGGTAGCCGTTACCGCCCCGTTGTTAACGGAGTAGGTGTAGGTCAGGCTCGTGCCTATTTTAAGATTTTTACTGACGGTATTATCTAAATTGACCCGTACCGACCCCCGCTTGAAATTCGAGTTGATGATGATGCCGTCTTGGTCGAAGTAGTTCATCGACAGGGCAAACTGCGACCTCTCGTTACCACCCGTTACCGATAGCTGATGACTTTGCATCGGAGCTTTTCGAAAGACAAGCGACTGCCAGTCAGTACCTTGCCCCAACTGGTCTGGATTGGGATAAATCGTCGTACCAGCGATCTCGTTCTCGTATTTAGCAAACTGCGTGGCGTTCATCACATCCAGCGTTTTACGGATTTGCTGCTGCCCATAATAGCCGTCGTAGCTCACGCGGGTTTTACCGGCTTTACCCCGTTTGGTGGTTATCAATACCACGCCGTTGGCCCCGCGTGTGCCGTAAATAGCCGTTGCCGATGCATCTTTCAGCACTTCCATCGACTCAATATCGTTGGGGTTCAGTGTCGACAGCACCGACAGGCGATTACCATTGTCGTTGCCCAGGCCGCTGCCCCCACCCGCCACCGGGTTATCGCCCCCGGCAATTGGGAAGCCGTCGACTACGTAAAGCGGCTCGCTGCTGCCACTGATCGAACTGTTGCCCCGAATTCGGACGCTGATACTGCCACCCGGTGCTCCTGAATTCTGGGTGACCTGCACCCCCGAGGCCCGAGCCTGCAAGCCCTGAACAAAGTTGGCAATGGGCGTTTGCCTCAGCTCGGCCGCTTTTACCGACGAAACAGAGCCGGTCAGGTCGCTTTTTTTCACGGTGCCATACCCCACCACGATCACTTCGTTGAGCGAGCGGTCGTCGGGTTGCATGGTGATGGTCAGCGTTGACTGTGTGTTTACCGTCACCTCCTGGGTCTGATAGCCGATGTAGGAAACGAGCAGGACACTGGGCCGCTCCGGTACGTTCAGCGTAAAGGTGCCATCAGCTTTCGTCGTGGTTCCCTGTTTCGAGTTCTTAACGATGACGTTGACCCCCGGAATGCCTTCGTTGGTTTCCGCAACTACTACCGTGCCCTTAATCAGGATGTCGCGGGTTGCCTGAGCCTGAACAGACCGGGATAGTAGCATTAACAGCGGCACCAGCCATAGACCTGCATACAGGTTTTGTTTACGAGTAAATGTGCGCATACGTTTGCGGTTCAGTTTAGTGTATCTATACGAATAGTGCAATACTTGATCTGGAAGCTAACCCGCCTATGTCTACCTTCACTTATCCGCTAGATACTATTGAATAGTCTGGAGCAATAAATTTGATAGATTTGTACAGCTCTCTGCCTAAATCCGTACAAATCTTAATCTATATAATACAATTTTATTAAGTGATAGCGCACTATATTTCGTGGGAACGCTCCCATTTTTTGGGAACGTTCCCATTCGCTTATATTATTCGATCATAGGATTAAGGCACTTTTCTTGGTTAATTACAATTTTTAAACTGTTAGCCTTTATGAAGCGTCACCAGGTTACGATCATTGATATTGCCGGGAAACTGAATATTTCTAAATCTACCGTTTCACGGGCGCTTACCGGCCATCCGAGTGTGCGTGCGGATACCCGGCAGGCCGTTATAGACCTAGCTCAGCAAATGGACTATCAGCGGAATATGCTGGCCATAAACCTATCGTCGAGTCAGAGCAAGACCATTGGCATTATCGTACCGGAGTTTGTTACGTCTTTTTTTCCCATCGTAATTATGGGCGCACAGGAAATTGCCGCTCAGGCGGGTTACTCAGTGCTGATTAGCCAGTCGAACGAAACCTACGAAACTGAAGTCGCCAACGCCAACGTGATGCTGGCCAACCGGGTCGATGGCGTGCTGATCTCAATAACCAGGGAGACCAAAAACTTCGATCACTTCGCAATTTTCAAGCGCAAGGGCATCCCGATGGTATTCTTCAACCGGGTCTGCCATGAAATCGAAGCGCCCAAAGTAGTTGTCGATGATTATGAAGGAGCTTTTAAAGCCACCGAACACCTGATTCTGTCGGGCAAGCAGCGCATCGCCCATTTGGCCGGACCACCCTCGCTGTATATTAGCCGGAAGCGGCTGGAGGGCTACAAAGATGCCCTGCGC
>JBBRMP010000070.1:0-23843 GCA_038230755.1 Cytophagales bacterium
CACCAACCCCCTGTCGGGTACGGACAAGGCGCTTGATTCGGATGCTGATCTGATCACGGGCAAGTCGGGCAGTGTAACGCTGTCTTCGGGCGAGAACAACACGACGGTCGATGCTGGTTTCTACGAGCCATCGGCTGGTCTGGGTGACTATGTCTTTGAAGACAAGAATCTGGATGGTATCCAGAACGGAGGTGACGTAGCGATTCCGGGTGTGCTGGTCACGCTGTTCCAGAATGGATCAGCCGTAGCTACCACCCTGACCGATGGTTCGGGCTTCTACAGTTTCACGGGGCTGACGCCTGGTTCGGCTAATAACTACGTGGTTGGTTTTGCCAAGCCTGCTGGCTTCGGCACCACCACGCCATTGTCAGGTACGGATGCAGCAAAGGACTCGAACGCCGACCTCATCACGGGCAAGGCAGCTTCGGTAACACTGGCTCCGGGCGAGTTCAACCCCACCATCGACGCTGGCTACTTCCGCACGGCTTCTATTGGGGACTATGTGTTCGTGGATACCGACAAGAGCGGCACACAAACGCCGGGTGACAAACCGCTTCAGGGTGTGATCATTACGCTGTACCAAAACGGTTCGGTAGTGGGTACCACAATGAGCGACGTCAACGGTGCCTACAGCTTCACGGGTCTGACTCCGGGCAGCAACAACACCTACACGGTAGGCTTCCAGCAGCCATCAGGTTTCAATACGACCTCGGCCAATGTTGGCTCAGATAGGGGTGCTGACTCGAATCCTGATCCAATTACGGGTCTGACGAGCAGCTTCACGTTGAGCAATGGCGAAAGCAACACGAGCATCGACGCGGGCTACACGCCACAGTCGGCTAGCCTGGGTGACTTTGTCTTCGAAGACAAAAACGCCAACGGTACGCAGGATGCTGGCGACGTGCCGATTCCGGGTGTGCTGGTAACGTTGTACTCGAATGGGTCGGCCATATCGACTATGCTGACGAACGGTTCGGGTATGTACAGCTTCACGGGGCTGACCCCAGGAACGCCTTATTATGTAGGCTTCGGCAAACCGGCTGGCTTCACGCCAACGGCTGCCAATGTGGGTGACGATACGAAAGACTCAAATGCTGATGTGACCACCGGCTTTAGCCAGACGGTTACGCTGGCCGCCAATGAGTACAACCCAACGATTGACGCTGGTTTCTACCGGTCTGCTTCTCTGGGCGACTATGTCTTCGTTGACAACAACCGCGACGGTGTGCAGAATGCGGGTGATATGCCGCTGCCAGGTGTGTTGGTAACGCTCTATCAGAACGGTTCGGCGGTAGCCACGGTGCTGTCTAATGCATCGGGTGCCTACAGCTTCACTGGGCTGATGCCGGGTAATACCAACGTTTACCAGGTTGCCTTCACCAAACCAGCAGGATTCGACGCTACGTCGGCACTGGTTGGTTCAGACCGCACGCTCGACTCTGATGCTGACCTCATTACGGGTCGTTCGCAGACGCTGACGCTGACATCGGGTGAAAACAACACCTCGGTCGATGCCGGTTATCTGCCACAACTCGGTGCCATTGGCGACTTTGTCTGGTATGACTACAACAGCGACGGTCAGCAGGGCACCATTGGTGAGCCAGGTGTGCCGGGTCTGTTGGTGACGTTGTTCCAGAGTGGCTCGGCTATCCGCACTACGACCACGGATGCCAACGGTAAGTACCTGTTCGACGGGCTGGCTTCGGGTCAGTACACGGTGAAATTCACCGCCCCGGTTGGCAGCGTCTTTACCACGAAAAACCGTACGGGTGTACCCGTTGAACTGGACAGCGACGCGGGTATGGATGGTATGTCAGACCTGATCACCATCGACGTAACGCAGCCGCTCTCAAGCACGGCCCGCGTGAACCTGACGATTGACGCGGGTATTGTGCCTTACGGTTCTATTGGTAACTACGTATGGCGCGATAACAACAATAACGGCCTACAGGACGACGGCCCAACGGGGATTGCGAACGTGAAAGTAGAATTGTTCGATGCCATGAACCTCAGCAGTCCGCTGGATCAAACGGTGACGGATGGCAATGGCTACTACCTCTTCACGCAACTGATTACGGGCAACTACAAAGTGAAATTTACCCTGCCTACCGGCGAGGTATTCACCTTGCAGGGTCAGGGTGCCGATCGTGAACTCGACAGCAACCCAGGTAATGATGGCTTTAGTGGTGTAGTTGCCATTAACACGAGCCTGGCACTGGGTAACATTGGTCGCGACAACCTGTCGATTGACGCCGGTGTGAAAGCCAAGTGCTCTACGCCGATTGTACTGGTTGCTTCGGCCACTAACAGCAGCATCTGCGTGGGTAACATGACCTCGGTAAGTGCCTCGGCTTCGGGAGCCACCGTGATTCGCTGGTACCTTGCCTCAGTAGGCAACGCCGTAGCCTTCACGTCAGTCAATGGCCAGACGGTGCCGGTTGACATTTCGACCACCACTACGTATTATGTAGAGGCCGAAACCGAAGACGGTTGCAAGAGCGAACGCAAGCCGGTCACGATCATCGTGAACGCCCGTCCGAACACGCCATCGTGCATTAAGGAGGTCAACATTTGCCAGGATGCGTTCTACGACCTGACGAAGGTGAAGCTGAACAACGTACCCCTGCCCGGCAGCACGCTGGAATGGCATACGGGCATCAGCGAAACCAGCCCACTGGTGGCTAACCTGACGGCAGTGACGGCGGGTGAGTACTACCTCTTCGAGCGGTCACGGTTCGGTTGCTACAGCTACCCAACCATACTGACGGTGAACACCATCGACTGCCGCTGCACAAATCTGGCCCTGGTATCGACTACGCTCACGTCGGGTTCTGTTTGCGAAGGTGGCCCCATCACGCTGATCGCCAGCATTGGCGGCTCGGCCACGGGTGTTACCTGGATGACGTCAACGTCAACGAGCACGGGTACGCTGACCAGCGCCAACAGCCTGACAGCCTACTACATGCCATCGGCGGCTGACATTGCAGCGGGTGTGGTGCAGTTTAAGGTGACCACCAACGACCCTGACGGTACCGGCTACTGCCTGCCTGCGATGAGTTCGGTGATTGTGGCCATCAGCCCACGTCCAGAGGCGCCGCTGGGTGCCGCCTGTGAAGACGAGATTCTGTGTAAAGGCGGCAGCACCAAGCTGTTTGGCTTCACGGCATCGAACGGTAAGATTAACTGGTACAACAAAGCCACGGGTATACTGGTCGGTACGTCGATGAACGGCAAACCGCTGACGGTTACGCCAATGGCTTCGACTACGTACCTCGCCGAAGCGGTTAGCGCCGCTGGCTGCACCAGCCTGACGAAAGTTGAGGTGGTGGTCAACGTGAAAGCTACCTGCCTGGCTGACCTGGCGGTGGTGAAAACGGTATTGACCGCTGGTCCATACAAACTGAACGACATCGTGTCGTTTGGTATCCTGGCTCAGAACCTCGGCCCCGTAACGGCCACCAGCGTAACGGTGTCTGACGTGCTGCCTGCTTCGCTCGAATTTGTGAGCGCCACGCCGGCGGCTCAGTTCAACGCCGGCACGGGTGTCTGGACGGTCGGTACGCTGACGAGTGGCTCAGATCGCAACCTGATTGTTCAGGCCCGCGTGAAAGGCACGGGTACGCTGACCAACACGGCCATCATCGGTGGTACGAACGACGATCCGACCAAGCCGGAGAATAACACCTCGACAGTAACGATCACGGTTGATCCATGTGCGGTTAACCCGCCGACTATCGCCTGCGCCGTAACGGCCCTGTGTGGTGAAGGTGAGTCGACGGTATTGACGGCCCGCGATTGTGAGGGTACGATCAAGTGGAGCAACGGCATGACGGGCAACCGCATCTCGGTGACGCCAACGGCCACCACGGTCTACTCGGCCTCGTGTGTGATTGGTGTCTGCACCAGCGGTTCGTCGAACCTGATAACGATTTCGGTAACGAACGCACCAATGCCAACCATCCTTGCCAGCGCCAACAGCGTCTGCATCGGTGGTGTGGTGAGCCTCACGGCACTTGGTTGCGAGAACGGCACGGTATACTGGTCCGACAACATGGTGGGTAGCGTCGTATCGCTCACCATCACCGGCGAGACCCTGATTACCGCTCAGTGCCGCGTTAATAACTGCTATAGCAAAGCCGCATCGACGTTGATCAAGGTGGGTAACGACCTGCCGAAACCAACGGTGGTTTGCAGCACGACGGAGATTTGCCCTGGCGAGACCGTAACCCTGACAGCCCAAGGCTGCCCAGGATCGGTACTCTGGAGCACGGGTGCCATCACCAGCAGCATCACGGTGGCACCAACGCAGGGTAACAACAGCTACTCGGTACGGTGCACCAACGGGGTGAACTGCGTAGGTCCACGGTCGAATGACTACACGATCCGCGTCATTCCGAACGCGATCCCAACGGTAACGGCCAGCGCCACGCCGATCTGCGTGGGTGGTACGGTAAGCCTCACGGCCAGCGGTTGCGAGGGTACGGTGAAGTGGAGCAACAACATGACGGGCAACGTAATCTCGGTTACGCTGAATGCATCGGAAAGCTTCTACGCCACCTGCAAAGTGCGTGATTGCGTGAGTGATCCGTCACCGTCGGTAGCCATCACGGTTGGTAAGCCACAAGCCCCAACCATCCGCGCCATCCCGAACACGGCCATCTGCGCTGGTGAGTCGGTTACGCTGACGGTAGCTGAAGGCTGCGCCAACGGCACCGTGAAATGGGCCAACACCGAACTCACGGGCAGCACCATTGTGGTGATGCCAGGGGTGAACACCGACTACACCGCCACTTGTGTGGCCGACGGCAACTGCATCAGCGGTGCCTCGAACGTGGTGAAGGTGATTGTGAAAACGGCTGGTACTGCGCCAACGATCATGGCCTCAAGTACGGCAGTCTGCAACGGGTCTAGCGCAACGCTGACCGCCAGCGGCTGCACGGGAATGGTGATGTGGAGCAACGGCATGAGTGGTGCCTCGATTGTGGTGACGCCAACGGCTGAGATGAACAGCTTCTACGCCATCTGCAAGCAGGCCGACAAGTGCGGTAGCCCACAGTCACGTACCATCAAGATCAACCTGTCTACGCCGCCAGCGCCCACCGTGGTTTGCAGCACCAGCGTAATTTGCCCAGGTGAATCAGTTGATCTGACGGTTCAGAACTGCGCCGGTTCGCCGATGTGGAGCACGGGTGCTGCCGACAATGGTAAAACAACCATTACGGTATCGCCAACCACAACGACCAGCTACTCGGTGATCTGCAAAGACGCCAGTGGCTGCACCAGCGCCGCCTCGCAACTGTACACCATCAACGTGGTTCCTGTAAGCCCACCAACGATTTCGGCATCGAAAACCGAGATCACACCGGGTGAATCAGTGACGCTGACGGCCGCAGGATGCCCAACGGGTGGTGTAGTGACCTGGAGCAATAACCAGACGGGTAATATGATTGTGATTACGCCAACGGCTGCCATTAGCTACTACACGGCCACCTGCCGCTTCCGTAGCTGCACGACAGACCCATCACTGACGATCACGATCAAGGGTAAAGGACCAGACAACTGCACGGTGAAAGCCGGTACGTTGGTTACCTCTACCTCGGCAGTGTGCGCCTCGAGCCTGACCACGGTAACCCTCTCTGCTACCGATAACGGTGGCCGCGTGGTGCCAACGGGCTACTCGGTCGTGTATGTTCTTACGAAAGGTTCAGAACTGATGATCCAGCAAACGAGCAACACACCGTCGTTCATGGTGCCTGCCACCGCCGCTGGTATCTACACCATCCATACGCTGGTCTACGATCCCAAAACCCTCGACCTGTCGGTGGTGAAACCGGGTGTGACTACGGGTGTTGACGTGCTGAACCTGATTCAGGCGAACAAGCTCTGCGCCGACCTCGACGTGGCGGGTGCTCGCACGAAAGTGATCTACACCGCTCCGCCGGTAGTAATCGGCCCGCATCAGGCTACGCGTTGCTACGGTGATGTGCTGTCGTTCACCGCCACTGGCTGCGAAAACGGTACGGTCAACTGGAGCAATGGAACGGTAGGTAATGTACTGTCGATGACGGTGGTGGGTGACGCCTGGTTCTTCGCTACCTGCACGGTAGACGGTTGCACCAGCACCCGCTCCGATATGGTCGACACGTACCTGGCCCGCCCAGCCGTGCCAACGGTGGCCTGTAACAAGCCAAGTGTTTGTGCTGGCGACGAAGCCACGCTAACGGCGGTGGGTTGCGAAGGTGGTAGTTACGTATGGTCTACCGGCGCAACCGGCAGCACCCTGATTGTAACGCCACAACTCAGCACGACCTACGCCGTGAAGTGTGTGATTGGCAAGTGTGAAAGCGCCTTCTCGCAGATATGCAGCCTCACGGTAGGTTCACCAGCTACGCCTTCGGTAACGGTCAACGGGGCCACGGGAACCATCGGCACCTGCTACGGTGCCCCGGTAACGCTGACCGCCAAAGGTTGCCCTGCCGGTTCATACGTAGTGTGGAGCAATAACCTGGTAGGCAGCAGCATCACCGTTACGCCAGCCCTGTCGGCTGCGTACTCGGCACAGTGCTGCACCTCGAACAACTGCAAGAGCCAGCGGTCTAATGTGATTACGCTGACGGTACTACCAAAAGTAGCGCAGCCAACCACGACCGACCTGACCAACGCCTGTCCGTTCAAATCGGTGAATCTGGCCAACGGCGTAGGTGCCCTAGCCACCACCGGCGGAACGTTCGAGTACTACACGACCAGCACATTGGAGCCAGCCTCGAAATTGGTCAACACCAACGTGACCCTGTCAGGTACGTACTATGTAGTGGAGAAAACGACCACCGGCTGCTACAGTCTGCCATCGGCTATCCAGGTGAACATCACGGGTTGTGGTGATCAACTGCCATGCGGTGACAATCCGGTAACGGCCAACGCGGGTAAAGACGACCAGATCTGCGCCGCCAAGTCGTATAAACTGGCTGGGGTTATATCGGGCACGAATGTGACGGCCCAATGGAAAACCAGCGGTTCGGGTACCTTCGACAATGCCTTTAGCCCAACTGCGCTGTATGTTCCGTCACTGACGGACGTACAGGCAGGCCAGGTGACACTGACGTTGTCGGCCCGCTCGAACAACACGGCTTGCCCAGCACAAAGCGATCAGATGATACTGGCCATCAACGGACCTAACGTCCAGCCAGCCATCAAGATCGTGGGTGCTACGCAGCTTTGCGCTGGCGAAACGGTGAAACTGGAAGCGCCAGCCGGGTTTACATACCTCTGGTCTAACAAAGCCACTACGCAGAGCATCGTGGTCGACAAGAGCGGTGGTTACTCCGTACAAGTGTTCGACCAGGGTGGTTGCAGCTCAGTACCGTCTGATGCCGTTTCGGTATCGGTAGCGGCACCGATAGCCGCACCGCTGGTAGTCAACCTGCGCAATGCCTGCCCGGCCAATACGGTTAGCCTGAGCACGGCGCTGGCTGGCAGCACGCCAACGGCAGGTAGCACCTACGAGTACCACATCAGCGAAGATCCCAATTCAGGATCGCCAATGACGACTGGGGTAGGTGAGGGTACGTACTACATCTTCGAGCGCACGGCCAGCCAGTGTCTGAGCCTGCCGGGTAAGGTGGTGGTGAAAATCACCGATTGCGCCAATAACACGCAGACGGCTGATATTCGCCTCGCCAAGACGGTTAGCAGCACGGCTGTTCACACCGGCGGTATGGTAACGTATACGCTGACAGTGACCAACCTCGGCCCCAACGCCGCCACCAACGTAGACGTCCGCGACGTACTGCCTGCTGGTCTGGAACTGGTACCGGGTACTGCGCCGCTGGCCTTTACGGTTACGAGCGGAGCCATTCTGAAGCGCTTTGAAAGTCTGAGCGTGAACGAGTCAGCCTCTATCGTGATCGACACCCGCCTGACTAAGAAAGGTGACGTACTGAACATGGCGAGCATTACCTACAGCGATGTCAACGACCCTAGCGCCGACAACAATACGTCGAGCGTGACGGTAAGCGATAATTCACCCGCGCGGGCTGGTATGATTGGTCTGGCTAAAGACGTGGTGGGTACACCAACTATGATTTCTGAGAAGAACTTCGTGGCCACGTACCGCTTCACGGTAACGAACTATGGCGACGAGGCCCTGACCAGCGTAGGCATCACCGATAACCTCGACGAGGCCTTTGGTGCGGGTAATGTGCTTGCCTCGGCTGTAACTACTGACGCGGCCAACGATCTGGACCTCAACCCAGCCTATTCGGGATCAGGTGCCAATACGCAACTGTTGGCCTCAACCAGCAAACTGGCGCCGGGCGAAACCGTCACGGTAGTCCTGAGCCTGACGGCTATGAAAGGAAGTGATGCCACCAACAGCTTCAGCAACTCGGCAGTAGCCACGGCCATGAACGCCACCACGTCGGTGAGTGATCAGTCGGTGAGCGGTGCCGATGCTGACCCGGATGGTGATTTCGACCCAACCAACAACACCGGCGGAACAACGTTCCAGCTTGACGGAGTGAAGGAAGAGAATCGCCAGTTGGGTGTGTCGCTGAACGTGGCCTCGACCGAGAAGCAGCCCGACGGCAGCTACAACGTGACGTACCAGATTTTCGCCAAGAACTTCGGCACCACCAACCTGACGAACGTAAGCCTGACCGACACGCTGGCCAACGCCTTCCCGGCTCCGGCAAGTTTCTCGCTGGTGGGCAAACCAACGTTGAGCGCGGGTAGCAGCCTGGTGCTGAGCGACGACTTCAAAGGCACCAATGACGCACCTTACTTCCTCTTCAGCGGCATCAGTTCGCTGTCGGCTGGTCAACAGGACGTTATCACCTTCACGGTCAACGTACAGCCGGGCAGCAACAACGGTCCGTTCTACAGCACGATATACGGCGCAGCCCGCCCCGAAAGTACGACAATGACGGTGCGTGATCAGTCGAACCCCGGTTCAACGATCTTCCCCGCCATCGACCAGCCAACGGGTGTACGCTTCGATCTGCCAGCAGGCCTGATTGGTTTGGCCAAAGAAGTGGGTGATCCGGTACTGGTTGACCAGGCCAGGAAGATCTACGACATCGCCTACCTGATCAAAATCTGTAACCTGGGTACAACCGATCTGAAGCGGGTGCAGGTGGTCGACGATCTGTCGCAAACATTCGGAAATGGTGCCTCGGTACAGAGCGTGACCATCACGGCTGATGCAGGTCTGAAAATCAACCCTGGTTACACGGGCCTGGGTCTGCTCACGAGTATGCTCGACACGACGGCCAGCAGCCTGGGGGTGAAAGAGATAAAGTACGTACGGCTGGTAGCCCGCGTGAATATGTCGGCCGCTACCTCGCTGACGTTTACCAACGTGGCAGTCGGTTCGGGTATGAGTGGTAGCGCAACGGTGTCTGACATCTCGAACGCAGGGTCGAATGTCGACCCCGACAATGACCTCGATCCGCGCAACAACAATGATGGTACGAAGGTGCGGCTCAACAGCCTGCCCGTTGCCTCGCACATTGGGGTTGCCCTGTCGGTACGTGACACGGCCCGCCAGACCAACGGCAGCTACAACGTGACGTATCGCGTGGTGGTGAAAAACTACGGTTCGGTGGCTATGCGTGACGTTTCGCTGGCCGATACCCTCTCGAAAGTATTTAACGATCAGGTGGGTGCTGGCTTCACGGTTCTTGGCACACCAATTGCATCAACAGGTAGTAAGCTTAAACTCAACCCAGGGTTCAATGGCGGGTCAAACCCATTCATTGTCCTGGGCGACTCAACCAGTCAGTTGGGGGTAGGAGCAACGGATACGCTGCTGGTACGGGTAAACGTGACGACGACGGGCCAAACGGGTCTATTCTTTAGCACGGTATACGCAACGGCCAGACTGCTCACGTCAGGAGCACGAGTTGATCCTGAACTCCTGCGTGATGTGTCGACGAATGGCCTGAACCCGGATTTGAACGGCAATAACAACCCGACCGATCCGAACGAAAGCGAGGCGACGCCACTCAACCTGCCCCTGTCTGATCAGGCTGTGTTCATCCCGCAGGGCTTCTCGCCCAACGGCGACGGCATCAACGACACGTTCGTGATCCGGGGTGTGCAGGGCCAGACCGTTACCTTGGAAGTTACCAACCGCTGGGGCCACCGGGTCTACGCGAATGAGGACTACAAGAACGACTGGGACGGCAAGTCGAACACGGGTATTCAAGTTGGAAACGCCACCACCGATGGTTTGCCCGACGGAACGTACTACTACGTCGTGAAATTGAGTGATGGCCGCCAGTTCGTACGTTTCATGACGATTAACCGTTAACAGCCATGTGCAAGCAACACGGATTCAAGCTTTGGGCCGCAGTGCTGCTACTCACCCTGGGGGTGGGTAGCAGCCGGGTTCAGGCGCAGCAGGACAAAATGTTCTCGCAGTATATGTTCAACATGATGGCGCTCAACCCGGCCTATGCCGGTAGCCGCGACGTGCTGAGCATGACGGCCCTCTACCGGGCGCAGTGGATAGGCATTGAAGGCGCTCCCCGAACTACCACGTTCACCGCCGATATGCCCCTCAACCGCGAACGCATCGGGATCGGGATTCAACTCTACAACGACCAGATCGGGGTCTCAAACGAAACGGGCGGCTACCTGTCCTACGCCTTCCGCTTCCGGGTGGGCGAACGCTCAACGCTGTCGCTCGGTCTAAACGGCGGTCTCTCGGCCTACAGTGTCCGGCTGACCGACGTGATTACCGCCCCCGGCTCGTCGGGAACGGACCCGGCTTTTGCGACGAACATCAACAAGATGCTCCCTAACTTCGGCACGGGCATTTACCTGAGCAACGACCGGTCGTACATCGGCATTTCGGTACCCCGCCTGTTGCGTAACAACCTCGGCGATTTCAATTCGGGACAAACCCGCGCCCGGCAGGTACGGCATGGCTACGCCGCCGCTGGTTTTGTGGTAGGCCTAAGCCCGGCGCTGAAACTGAAGCCGTCGGTGCTGGTGAAGTATTCGGAAGGTGCGCCTCTGGGTTTCGACGGTAACGTGAACCTCTGGATCAACGACAAGGTAGCCATTGGCACCTCGCTGCGGAAAAACCAGTTCAACACCTGGTCAACCGAAACAACCGACGCCGTGGTGGGTATGCTGGAACTGCAACTGAGTGATCAATTCCGCCTCGGCTATGCCTATGACCACACGTTTGGGTCGCTGGGCCGGTTTGCGCCAAGCTCACACGAGATCATGATTCGCTACGAATTTGGCTTCGGCAAAAACCGGATTCTAACCCCGCGTTACTTCTAGACATTTCTGGCAATGTATTTGCTACGATAGGGTATGTGCTCATTTTGTGGGCGCATACCCTTTTTTGTTGACTAACCCATCCCATACTCAAGATCATGATCATTCGTCTCGCTTGTTGCCTCTGGGTGCTCCTCTGGGGGTTTTCTGTGCCCGGCGTGGCCCAGAGTACGCTGAAACAGGCCGATCAGCAGTTTGCTCAGTTTGCCTACGCCAACGCGGCCGAATTGTATGAAGGTGCCCTGAATCAGGCCCGGTTAGCCACCGAAGCCGAGGTGCGCAACACCCGTTTCAAACTGGGTGAATGTTACCGGCAACTGCGGAACACCGAACAGGCCGAACGCGTATACCGCGACCTGATTGGCGAGGGTAAACTACCCGCCGACTACACCGACGCGTACCTGCACTTTGCGCAGGCACTGGCCAGTAACGGTAAATACAAAGAAGCCCAGGAGGCCTACGAAACCTACACCAGCCTGCAAAGTAGCAACCCGGTTGACCCGCGCGGCCCCCGGTTCTCAAAGCTCTACAGCGACGTGAGTGCGCTCACCAGCAACAACGGTAGCTACCGGGTCGATTTCCTGGATCTCAATACCCGCAAGGCTGAATTTAGCCCCGTGTATTTCCGCAACGGACTGGTGTTTGTGACCTCAGGCGGGGCCGATAACAGCATTCGGCGCGTGTTCAACTGGGACAATTCGCCCTTTCTGGACCTGTATTACGTCCCCGATATGTCGGTGATCAAAGCGGACAATGCGGCCCGCGTGGGCGGGGGCAAAGCGAAACGTAAGGCCATGCGCCAGCAGTCGTACCGGCTCCTGGGGCGCGACGATTTCACGGCCCGTACCGCCAACGACAGCCGCACAGTGGGGGTGTTTGGCGGGAACCAGGTGCAGGCGGGTGAAGGCTACGACATCGTGCCGGTGTCGGAGTCGGATCAGTTCAGCCGGTCGCTCAACACCAAATACCACGAAGGCCCCGCCACGTTCAGCAAGGATGGCTCACGGGTGATTTTCACGCGCAATAATTTCAACAACGGCCACGAACGCAAAAGCAGTGAAGGCATCAACAAGCTCAAGCTCTACACCGCCAAACAAACCAGCGGTGCCTGGAGCGACATCGAGGAGATGCCCTTCAACAGCGACGAATATTCGACCGGTCACCCCACGCTGACCGCCGACAACCTGACGCTCTACTTCGCCTCTGATATGCCCGGCGGCTTCGGTGGCACCGACATTTATGCCTCGCGTTGGGAAGGTGGTCGCTGGTCGGCACCGGTCAACATGGGCCCCTCGGTCAATTCAAAAGGGAATGAGTTGTTTCCCTTCGCCGACGAAAAAAACAACCTCTACTTCTCGTCCGACGGCCTGCCCGGCCTCGGTGACCTCGACGTGTTTTTCGCGCAGATAGACCCCGCCGGTAAGGCCACGGGTGTGGTGCGCAACCTCGGCGAACCCATCAATTCGCCCAAAGACGATTTCGGCATCATCACCGACGGCGACCGGAAGGGCGGCTTTTTCAGCAGCAACCGTAAAAACGGTGGTGCCGACGATGATATCTACCGGTTTAAGCGTGAAGGCTCACTGTACCCCTGCCGCCAACTGATAGTCAATATTTTCGACGCACAAACCCACGAATCACTGCCCAACACGCCCGTAATAGTACAGGGCGGCGAACCGGGTAACGACCACAAAGCCCTCCAGACCGACGCCAATGGTAACATCCGGTTGTGCGTAAATGACGAAAGCGACCTGCTCTTTATGGCCTCCCGCGATGGCTACCTGGCCAGCAAAGTGGGCTTTTCGACCCGAAACTTGCAGGATGATCTGCCCTCACGACTCGACATGGCCCTCACCAGGCCCACGATGATGACGGCCACGGCGGGCGTCGTCACTGGCGAAGTGCGGGCCATGACCGGGAAGGCCATTAGCCAGAAAGAGGGTAAGGCGTTGGCATCGGTCAGGATCGTGCTCATCAACCAGTGCGACGGGTCACGGCAGGAAGTGCTAACCGACGCGGGTGGTAACTACAGTTTCTCGTCGGTGGTGGGGTGCGAATACCTGATCGAGGGGGCCAAAGACCGCATGGCCACCAAAGGCGGGCGGGTAAGCAAAGACGGCACCGGCGAGACGAACCTGCTGATGTTTGGCGCGGGCGACGTGATGCGGATCGAAGACATTTACTATGACCTCGACAAAGCCGCCATCCGCCCCGATGCTGCCGCCGAACTGGATAAACTGGTGGCTATGCTGACCAAATACCCCGACATGAACATCGAGATGCGCTCGCATACCGACAGCCGGGCTACCACCCACTACAACAAACGGCTCTCTGTCGACCGCGCCAAAGCGGCCATCACCTACATCGCCTCGAAGGGTATTGCCAAAAGGCGGCTACGGGCCAAAGGCTACGGCGAGTCGGCCCTGGTCAATGGTTGCGCTGACGGCGTTGACTGCACCGAAGAGCAACACCAGCAAAACCGCCGCACCGAGATTAAGATTTTGAGTGTGGAGTGAGCGTAGAGCAGAGAGGTTGGAGCAGAGAGCGAAGTGTGTGAGCTACCTCTCTGCTCTTGGCTTTTAGGAAAATTGCCGCCGAAAAAGCAACTTGCGCCTACGTTCGGGTCGGCTGGCAATGGCTCAGAAATTCATATTGGTTAACTAATCACCATCCATTCATCCATTGTTCTATCGGAGGTTGATGATGGTAAACCGTGCGCGTTTATATCATTGGCTTTCGATAGTGCATTAGCCATAATTACTATGAAAGCGATATTCATTGGGGTGTTAACAACCATACTATTCATTATTGGCTGTAAACATGAACAGACAACTGCTCCTGAACCGATTTTAAAACAGCCTCTATCTGGTGGTGGATATATTGCATACCAATTGGCAGAAGAAAATTGGCCTGGTGCAATATACCAGTATGCAGTTAGACCCATGTTTGGCGCGGTTAGAGATGGAGGAAAGTACGGATTTAGTATTTACACGGAATTACGAGATAACGGGCTTCTGAGACAGCAGTTTAATATCAATGCTATTCCGCTTAAAGTGGGTAAAATTCTATTTCCAACGTACCAGCAGGTTGTTGATGGGTATTCACTGGATCAGGCCCTACCAATAGCAAGGTATCTGATACAAGACGATGACGAGCCTCGTGCCGGGTATATCCTGGATGATAAAGCGCAAAATGTGCTGGAGATTTACGCAATTGATACCCAAAAGAATTACGTAAAAGGTCGTCTTGATTTACACTTTGTATTTAGTGGCACCGATGCAAATTGGGAAGAAGCCCAGCGTATCGATTCCGAAGCCAAATACCGGACGTTTGTACTGGCCGGTGATTTCGAGATTGGTAAACCTTGATAGCTCGTCGCCATCAATAAGCTGTTGGCATACAGAAAAGCTACTGACCTCTCCCATACCCGGACCTACCCTGGTTCGGGTATGGGAGAGGTCAGTAGCTTTTAGGAAAATAGCTGGGGAACAAGCAACTTGCAGCGATGGGAAATTTTGTACCGCACATCGGGCGTCTCCGGTTGCTCACTGGCTTTTTGGTAGGTCTTGTGGGGCATGGCCCTGCACTGGCGCAAAAAGAGGTGCTCTACGCACAGTATCAGTTTAACCCCATGGCCATCAATCCGGCCTTTGCGGGGGTGCGCGAAGACTTTAGCATGACGCTGGCTTTCCGGGGTCGGCTGTTTAGCTTTCTTAACCGCAGCGCCGGCCAGATTGCCGCCCCCATCACCCAGACATTTGCCGGCGACGGGCAACTGGGTACGGGCCGGTTTGGGTTGGGCCTTCAGGTGCTCAATGACCGCAATAGCGCCCTGGGCCTGGGGCTTATCTGCCTTGGCAGCAACCTATCGTATCGGGTCGATTTGCCCAATCTGGCCAAGCTGTATCTGGGTGCGCAGCTAGGAGCCAATATCCTGCCCATCACCGATTTAGCCAGTAGTGTCAACACCAGCACGGTACTGCTTAGCTACGGTGCCGGGCTATACTACGATGCCGAAAAGGTGTTTGTGGGTCTGTCGGTGCCCGAACTGGGGCGTAGTGCCAAAAGCCTGCTGGGCCTGCCGCAGTTTCAGGTAAACCACCCCGTTTTTGCGCAGCTTGGCGGTAAATTCGACCTCACCGACGACCTGCGACTGTTGCCTTCGGTGCTGCTGACCCAAACCGACGGCTACCCCCTGGCCTATGATCTGAACGCCAAAATCTGGTATGCTCAACGGGCTGCCCTGGGGGTGTCGGTGCGGCAGAACAACGTCTTTTATTACAAAGGGGCCGTTAGCTATGTCCAGGCTTCGCTCGACTATAATCTGTCGCCCAATATCCGGCTGGGCTACACGTTTAATTCAACAGCCCCCGAAGCCGCGCCGAACTCGTTTCAGCCGCAGCTACACGAACTTATTTTTCGCTTTACGCCCAACCCTAACCAACTTCGGTTCTCCTACTTTTAGCCTCGTATGCCGAACCAACGACTGATTAATGACCTGTTTATTACCCACGATCTGGACCGCGAATTTCCGCTGGCGGCCTTTTTCGTACATACCTATGGCCATTACCCCAACTACCTCTTTACGCACGAAGATTACAAGGTCGAGTTGCACGATTGGCTGCTGAGCCGCGGTTTTGTGGTCATCAATCAGTCGGTGCGGTTATCGAAAGAAGGGTTCCGGAGCAATGGCCGTATCTACCAACACCCCGATGGCATCATGCTGGAAGGCGAGTTCATTGCCGATTCGTACTGCCGGTTGTCCGGTTTTTTTCAGGCCGAAACGGCCCTGCATACCACGCTGGCTGGCATTGAAGACTTGATCTATGAACACGAACCTGAAAAAACGCATATCTACCTCATTCAGAGCGGGTTGGGTGGTTTGCATACGGAACGGGTCGATATTCAGCCGCCTGAAATAGACCTGGATCTGTACTATAACGATGGCTTTGTGGACGTACACGACCGGCTGGTGTCGCTGCTGAACCGGCCCAAATACAAGGGCCTGATTTTGTTGCATGGCGAACCGGGCACCGGCAAAACCACCTACATCAAATACCTCAGTTCGCAGGTGCGCAAGAACATGCTGATCTTGCCGCCCTACATGACCAACTACCTCACCTCGCCCGACCTGATTCCGTTTTTGCTCGAACAGCGCGATTCGGTGCTTATCATTGAAGACGCCGAACGCATTTTACAGTCCCGCGAAGCCGGGGGTGATACCAACAGCGTGTCGAACATCCTGAATCTCACCGACGGCCTTTTGGCCGACTGCCTGCACATTCAGATCATTGCCACCTTCAACGCCAACAAAAGCCTGCTCGATAAGGCACTGCTGCGCAAAGGCCGTCTCATGGTTGATTATGCGTTTGGCAAACTGGTAACGCCCAAAGCCAATGCGCTGCTGTTATCGCTGGGCGTCAATCACCATACCGACGTGCCCATGACCCTGGCCGATATTTTCAATACGGAAGAGCAAACGATCTCCGGCGACCGCGTGGAAGGAGTACGGGTCGGCTTTTAGGCTTTGGGCCTGGGCGTAGCTGTCCAAACCCAATAACCGGGCTTATCGCTTTCGATCAGGGTGGCCGTAACGTGCCAGGTGATCAAAGAGGTTGCCGTAGAAGTGTACGTGAGCGGCAATATGATGAGACTGTTTAAAAAAAGACCGTACTAGTAACCCTTCATCTATCAAAAATCCTGCCTTACTGCACGGTTAATGTACCATCGGCGCATAAATTGATCGTATAACGCTATAAACTATACGTAAGCTACTTTTTGGCACACCTATGCAGAAGTGCGCAATAAAGTAGCGGCCTATTCAGATGTCCGTGAGAGGTTAGGCACGTTCTTTGTTAAAAGCCGTACCTTCGCTTACCCGTTCAGCCCTGATAGACTGCACGGGTTTTTTGTACCATGGACATTCGCAAATCAGACCGGCTCACCCACCTCAAATACGATATCAGAGGGCCGGTATATGAAAAATCGCTGGAATTAGAGAGCCAGGGCTATAAAATTATTAGCCTCAACATTGGTAATCCGGCCTCGTTTGGCTTCGACACGCCCGACGAGATCGTGCATGACATGATCCTCAACATCCGCAATGCGCAGGGGTACGCCGACTCGCGGGGGTTGTTTGCGGCGCGGAAAGCGGTCATGCATTACACCCAGAATCTGGGCCTGCCGGGCGTCACGATCCAGGATATTTACATCGGCAACGGCGTGAGCGAACTGATTTTGCTGTCGATGCAGGCCCTCATCAACGAAGGCGACGAAGTGCTGGTGCCCGCGCCCGATTATCCCCTCTGGACCACCTCAGTGGCGCTTTGTGGTGGTAAACCGGTGCATTACGGCTGCGAAGAAGAAAACGGCTGGAATCCCAACCTGGCCGATATCGAAAGCAAAATCACGAGCCGCACCCGCGCCGTGGTGCTCATCAACCCCAACAACCCAACGGGTGCAGTCTACGATAAACCCATTCTGGAAGGCCTGGCCCGCATTGCCGAAAAGCATCAGCTCATCGTTTTCTCCGACGAGATTTACGACAAAATTCTCTACGACGATGCCGTCCATCACCCTATGGCCCGGTTCGTACATGACACGTTGTGCATTACCATGAATGGTCTCTCGAAAAACTACCGGGCGGCGGGGTTTCGGGGCGGGTGGCTGGTGATTACCGGGGCCAAACACAAGGCGCAATCCTACATCGAGGGGTTAACCTTACTAGCTAGTTTGCGGCTCTGTGCCAACGTGCCCACGCAGTATGCCATCCAGACTGCCCTGGGTGGCTACCAGAGTATTCATGATCTGGTGATGCCTACGGGGCGGTTGTATCGGCAGATAAAACTGGCCTACGAACGTATGGTGGCCATTCCGGGCATCAGTTGCGTCCCACCCAAAGGCGCGTTGTACATCTTCCCGAAAATTGACCTGAGCCAGTTCAACATCAACGACGACAATGAGTTTGTCTACGACCTGCTGACGGAACAAAAAGTGCTGGTGGTGGCCGGGCAGGGCTTCAATTACAGCAGCCCCGACCATTTCCGCATCGTCTGCCTTCCCAACGTCGACGAACTGACCATCGCCCTCGACCGCATCGAAGCATTTTTTGAGAGCAGGCGGAAATGAGTTTGGCGTTTACTCTTCGAGCACCGCGCTTTCTTGCTGCGCGGCTCGTTTAAATTTAGCTGTTTTCAGGATCTGGTTGGCCAGTGACTGAATGATCGACTGCCGCCCAAACTGCTCGATAAACGCCGCGCGAGTCTCGGTACGATAAGGCATTGTTTGCAGGTAGTTGGCCAGACTGGTAGCGTCGCCCGGATTGAAAACGTAGCTATTGGGAATATGCTGCCGAACAAACCGGGCCGCGTAGCCCGCCACGCCGGCCAGTACGGGCTTATCAGTGGCGGCGTATTCAAATAATTTCGAGGGAAGGCACCGCTCAAAGGCCCGCAGATTGTTAAGGTGCAAAAACAGGTAATCGGCCTGTTCATATTCGGCCAGCAGTGTGTCGCGGTTCATGGGGGGGCGAATGTCCACGTTGGTGAGCCGGGCATCGGCCACGGCCTTTTCGAGCTTGTGTTTCGTGCCTCCATCGCCAATGACCACAAACCGAAACCCATTGCCCAGTTGCCTGGCGGTAGCGGGAATGATCTTTTCAAGGCCCTGTCCTTCGCCAATATTACCCGCATACAGCACCGTACGAACCGTATTTGGGGTACTACGCGTGGGGCCGTTTAGGTGCAAAAAAGGATCGTCGATCCCGTTGGTGAAGTAGCTATACGTCGCTTGTGGGTAGTCATGAAAATAATCGCCGAACCCTTCCGACACCAGGTTGATGTGGCTGGCGTAGCCGAACGTGTATTTCTCAACGGCTTTTAGCGCAGGGGCCAGTCCCAGCCAGGCTACCGGATTCTTGAGCAGTTCAAGAATATTTTCGCGGAAAAGATCGCGGATGTCCAGAATGAGCGGCACCTGCCGCTGCCGGGCCAGATAGGCACCCAAAAACGCCGAAAACAGCCGCGATGATGAGGCCACGACCACGTCGTAGGTTCCGTTGCGGGTGAGGGTCAGCGCCTGCCGGTAGAACTGCACGTAGGATTTGATCTGATCGGCAAAGCCGCTGGTGTGTTTCGGCACCGACACCCGGTCTATCTGAAGGTTACCCTGTTGCTCGCTGGGCAGTGCCTCGGCCCGAAACGAGGCGTACCGGTTGGGTTGAGTAGTTATCACGTGCACCGTGCCCGACTCGCCAAGCTGTTTGGCCAGCTCGTAGGCCAGCGGGGTGTTGCGAAAAGACCCCGCACTCAGGTCGGGTTCAAAGTAATAAGTCAGTAAAAGAATTCTCATCAGAGGGCGGTTAGGGTCGTTGTTACGGTAGTAGTATCAAAACAAATACACAGCTTCTGGGCAGGCAATCGGTTGTTAAACCCGTCAGCCAACTCATACGCAGTTAGTGTGGTGGTTAAAACACCGTCACTGGTGTAATTAAGCGTGAAACTGGGTGTGGTAATGCCTGATACGCCGTTAACTACATGTAAGGAGGTATCGAAGTGGAAATTGCAACTTTTTGTCAAGGTTTTACCAATAAAACGGTCGATGACGATGATTTTATTTTCATCTGCTAATCTGACAGTTCGTGTGTGCTGTTCATCTAAGTAGTTGTACCCGTCGTGCTGGGCGCATAAACAAGTCGCTTCATCCATAAGCAGCATGACGGTTGCCCGCCGCCCTACCCGAAAACCGGCCCATACCTCCGACGAATCATGGCCGTTTACCGTCACGGTATTGTGGGCGGCGGTGCTGCGTTCCCACGTTCGCTGTTCGCCAATCTGGTAGGTCGACGTGCCGGGGTCAACGATAACAGGTTGACCATCAATGTGTACTACAAACGAAAGGGTGTCGGCGTGGGCATGACCCGGCTGATGATCCGGCCCCACCGGCCCCACGTCGACGAAGCACTCTAACCGGCTGGTGGTCAGCATCCGGCAGCCACTTTCGCCCAGCGCCACGGGCGTTGGCGTGAGGTCCAATGCCTGCGCTTTTTGCCCAATTGTAGCCGTGTTGGGTGCCACCCCCTGGGCCGAATCGTTGACCATTGGGACGCTGCCGTTGCGGAAGGTAACGGCCCGGAGCCAACCTAGCATCAGCCCGATTTTCTGGCGAAGCAAGTCCGTCAGGGCAAGGTGGTCGGCCCAGGTATCGGCGTGCAGTACGGCATACACGTCGAGGAGGCGGTCGGTGAGGAGTTGATGGTAAACGGGGCTGCGTTCATAGTGACCACCGTCGGCCAGAATCTGTTCGGTCAGTTGTTCACGCAACAGCCGCGTGGCGGTAACGAACCAGTCGCGTTCGGCAAAATGTACGGCCATGATGGTAAGCGCACAGGCGTTTTCAAGCAAATGATTGCCGCCTAAATGATACTCCAGCCGCGACCGCAAGAGGGCCGTTTGCGCGTACAGATGCCGCTCGATCTGCGGGTCGTGGATGTCGTTTTCGAGCAGAAAAGCCCGCCAGTTTAGCACCCTGAGCGACGTTGGGTACGGCTCAAGCCCGTCGCGCAGGGTGGGCGTCTGCCGCATGAAATCGTAGATCAGCGCAAGCCCCTCCGGCCCGGTACGTTCCGCCAGGTGATCGAAATAAGTCAGGTTATACGTCCACAGTTTTCCATTGGCCGCGTAGTTCCAGTCGAGGCGTTCGGTAAACGTAACGGGCTGATTCAGCAAGGAAAACGTAATTGGTAACGACACCGACGGCACTGTTTCGGGTATCCGTTCGTCCCACCTCAGCCGTGGTCGGCCCCGCAGGCGATTCCATAGCTGATACCCCACCTGCCGGGCCGTCAGGTGCCGAATTGTCCGCCAGTATAAACCAAGTTTTTGGCGCATCCGTCAGACTGTTACCCACCCCCCTTCCTGCAAACTGCGCAGCGCGGCGAGGGTGGCGGCGGTGGTGTTGACGATGTCGGTGAAGGGAATCAGCGGCGGGCCACCCGCGCGGAGGTTGGTAATCAGCCGCCTGAACTGCTCGGTATGGCCTTTGTCCTGTCCGCCGCTCAGGCTCGAAAAGCCCCGAAATCCGTAGCCTTTCAACGACTTGAAATTATCGAGAACCAGCGTTCGTTCCTGCGAATAGACCTCAATGCGCTCTTTGGCGTAGGCTTTGCTGCCGTTGGCGAAATAGTTGATTACCCCCGTAGCCCCGTTTTCGTAGCGCAATAAAATCGAGGCTGAATCGGTCGTTTCGGTCGGGTGTTGGCCCATCGCGTTCATGCATACGTGCGTAACGAGGCTGCCCGTCAGGAACGAGATCAGGTCTACATAATGGCAGGCTTCGCCCAGAATGCGCCCGCCACCCACGACACGGTCATGCACCCACGAGTTGGCGGGAATGGCCCCGGCGTTCATCGTAGCAATCACATTCATCGGTACGGCACCCGATGCCTCACCGCCGAGCAGTGCTTTGGCCCGCTGTGCCGTGGGTGAAAAACGCCGATTGAAGCCCACCATGACCGTTTTTTGCGCCAGTTGCTGTGCTGTAATCACCTCGGTTAGCTCGTCGTCGTAGATCGCCAGCGGCTTTTCCACAAACACGTGCTTGCCCGCTTGCAGGGCTTCGACGGTGAGCCGGGCGTGGTTGTTATGGCGGGTGGTGATCACGCAGAGGTCAACGGCGGGGTCGGTCAGCAGACTATGGTAATCGGTGGTGCTGGTGGCGATGCCGTGTTTTTTGGCCAGTAAGGTGCCGCTGAGGCCGTTGGCGCTGGCAATGCCGTGGAGCGTGGCCCCCGCTTTTTTCAACGCGGGTACCAACGTCGATCCCGCAAAATTCCCCGCCCCGATAATGCCCACCACCCCGGCGGATGGCCCGGCTACCACCTCGCGCAACGTCACGCTGGCCGACAAGGGCGCGGTGGCCTCCGGGTAGCTCAACAACGACGCAATGCTCCCCGAATTGGTGGCCGAACCTTTGCCGCCTATTTTGCCGTAAATCCGTTGATAATCAGCCAGGGGCACCACGTCCGTAATGAGCGGCTTTACCTGTAGCTGACTGCTGTCCAGCAGTTGCAGGATGGTCTGAAAATTCCGGTTTTCGGTCCAGCGCACAAACGGGAGGGGGTAGTCGTGCCCGGCCTGTTCGTAGTTGGCATCGTAGCGACCGGGGCCGTAGGAACATGACACCTGAAAAGTCAATTCTTTTTCGTAGAAATCGGCGCGGCTCAGTTTCAGACCCACCACGCCCACCAGCACAATGCGTCCGCGCTTGCGGCTCATGCGGGCGGCCTGCGTCATCACGTCGTCACTTTTTGTGGATGCGGTGATCACCACCCCGTCGGCACCCACGCCGCCGGTGAGTTCGGTAACGGCCTGGATTACATCGACATTGGCAGGATTAAGTGGCTCAATGCCAAGTGTTTGCGCCAGAGTCAGTTTGCTATTGTCAATATCCAGCCCGATCACGCGGCACCCGTTGAGCCGCAGGAGTTGGGCGGTGAGCAGGCCAATCAGCCCCAGCCCGACGACGACCACTGTTTCGCCGAGGGTGGGGTTCAGCAGCCGGATACCCTGCAAACCGATGGCCCCGATCACGGTAAAGGCGGCCTCGTCGTCGCTCACGCCGTCGGGTATTTTGGCGACGAGGTTGCGGGGTATGCACACCAGTTCGGCATGGTGCCCATTAGAGGCTACGCGGTCGCCGATGGCCAGGTCGGTGATGCCCGCACCCACGGCTACTACCTCGCCCACGTGGCAATAGCCCAGCGGTAAGGGTTGGTCGAGCTTCCGGAAAACGGCCTCCAGCGTCGGGATAAGCCCATCGGACTGGATTTTCTCGAACACCTGCTTCACTTTGTCGGGCTGTTGTCGGGCTTTGCTGAGCAGGTTGGCCTTGCCAAATTCGACCAGCATCCGCTCGGTCCCCAGCGACACCAGCGTGCGGCGTGTGCGAATCAGCACCTGCCCGGCCCGAACCTGCGGCGCAGGCACGTTCTCCAGCACCGTCTCGCCGGATTTTAAATTCTGTATAAGTTGATACATCTACGGTGGGTAATGGGAAGCGAAATGACCGTTACGCGGCGCGTTTGGTTGACTTCGGAACAATCGCCAGCGGTTGGGTATTGTCGGTCAGCAGTGCGGCCAACTGATCAATGAATTGCTGCCGCAGCCGCTCGTATTGCATGGTCTGCAACCTATCGCCCTGAACGCGGGCCAACGATCGGTTGGTCCGGGCAATCCAGTCCAGAGCATCGTTGATCTGCGCCAATTTTTCTTTATTCGCCATACAACAAAGTTATTTCTAAAAAACCTTTCGTACTGGTTAAAGAACGGTTGCTTTCAAATAGCCGCTGCCAATCCTGACGAAATTGTCGATATTAGAGTTGTTTAGCCTGATTATCAACAAGTCGATTATATTTGTATCCTTTCGCCATTAATATGACTGCTAAGACATTGTCTGCTCGAATCAGTATCTTCCCAAACGCCAAAACAGAGCGCGTTTATAAAGCGTCAACAGGTTTATCAATTGGCGAATTTACGGACTTGGCACACTCATTTGCC
>JBBRMP010000071.1:0-23826 GCA_038230755.1 Cytophagales bacterium
CAGGGCGTTGAATCAACGGCAGCGTTCACTCCCTACGCCGGTCCGCTTGACCCACGACTCGACCACACGGTGGGTCGCCGGGGTATTCCGTATCTGGACTGGGGCATTATGCCGGGCAAAGCCTGGGTGCGCGATCAGGGCAATGGCGGGCCATACGAAGGTAAAAAGCACCTGTTCCAGAAGTCGGACGTGGGCACGAACACGTTCTCGGGCAACTCACGTCTGAACGCCAACAACTACCGTATCATCCGGCTGTCGCACGTGTACCTATGGCTGGCCGAGTGCGAAATTGAGGTAGGTTCACTGGACAAGGCCCGTGAGTACATCAACGTGGTCCGCAAACGCGCCGCCAACCCCGACGGTTTCGTGAAGCTGGACGATGGCAAACCCGCCGCCAACTATGTGGTGAAAGAATACGCCACGGCCTTTGCCGACAAAGCCGCCGCCCGCACGGCCGTCCGGTTCGAGCACCGGCTGGAATTTGCCATGGAAGGCCACCGCTTCTTCGACCTCGTACGCTGGGGTATTGCCGCCGAAACGCTGAATGCCTACATGGCCAAAGAAGCCCGGTTGCGGTCGTATTTCAACGGGGCTACCTTCGCCAAAGGCAAGCACGAATATTACCCTATTCCGGTGCAGGAAATCCTGAACAGCAAAGTAGCTGGCGCAGAGACCCTGAAGCAGAATCCAGGGTACTAGGGGGTGAGGAACTGTACATAAAAAGCCTGGCTGAGAAACACGTTCGTCGTTTCCCAGCCAGGCTTTTACCTTTGTTCTATGCAAATCAACGACACCCACAGCCACGCGTTTCGGTTTTCGCAGGCCGACGTAGACGCCTTCGCCCGCGTCACGGGCGACAATAACCCACTGCATCTGGATGCGGAGTTTGCGGCGCAAACGCCGTTCAAACGGCCCATTATCCACGGTATGTTGGGGGCCAGTATTTTCACGAAAGTGCTTGGTACCGAATTTCCTGGCTACGGATCAGTCTATCTGGGCCAAACGCTGGAGTTTCTGCGGCCCATGTTCGTCGACACCGATTATGAGGTGACATTTACCGTGCAGGCCATTGACGCGGAGAAGCATATCGCCAACATTCTCGGCGAAATCCGCGATGGGCAGACGAAGAAAATCACCACTAAAGGCGTGGCCACGCTAATGCACCGGGAGAAGATTTGAGTATTATCTCACTGTATCGCAATCAACTCGATAAGCGGAATAGGGTCGCTCTTTTGAACGCGTCCGCAGGGGAGGTTGCCCGTGGTGCCGGTAATGGGCCGGTAGCGAATCGTAACTTCTTTTTGGCCCATCCAGAAACCATTGGCCTGTTTGGCTTCCTCCACCTTAACCAGCTTATCGAACAGGGGGCGGGTGGCGTCGGAGGGTAGCGTGACGGTGCCGCCCGCCGGATTTGTGGTGTTGTAGTTGAAGACCAAATGCGCATCGCAGCCGTCAACGGGCTGGGCGTTGCCGACCAGCAACGCTTTTGCTTCAACAATAGCTTGTTCAGGTGTTGCTGTTTTGTCGCAGCTAAACGCCATGAGCCACAGGGCGGGCAGCAGTAAAGAGAGTCGGAAGCGTTGCATAGTAGTTGGTTGGGTTTCGAGTACGTTGCCTGAATGAGTCAATTTTGGCTGTGATGGTTGGGTACACCAATGTAGTTTTTTCATCCCTAAACCCGCGTCCTTCACTATTTTTGGGTAGCCATTTTGCGTAACCCATGCCTCAGCCTACCCCCGGCGTTTCGATCATTATTGTCAATTACAGAACGCCACACCTCCTCGTCGATTGCCTCCATTCGGTATTTAAACACACGCAGGGGGGTCAGGTTGAGGTAATTATTGTCGATAATGAATCGGGCGATACCAGCGAAACCATCGTTTGTGAGGCGTTCCCCGAAGAACGGTTCCCGCAGGTGCGCTGGTTCAACATGGGCTATAATGCGGGCTTCGGACGGGCCAATAATTTTGGCATGAAACAGGCGCGGGGCCGTAACCTGTTGTTGCTCAACTCGGATACGTTACTTGTTGATGACCTGATTTCGCGTTGCTCCCAACTACTTGACCAACAGGCCGATGTGGCAGCGGTTGGTGCCATGCAGATCAACCGCGACGGGCAGGTACATACGCAACTATTTACCCGTTTTGCCGAACTACGCCGCTTCTGCTACATCCTGCCCGAACGCTGGCTAAACTGGCTTTTCCCCGACAATCACTACGCCGACCCCAACGAGGTAGACTGGATCATTGGCGCGTTTTTGATGACCCGCCAAACCACTATTGCCAAAGCGGGGAGCTTCGATGAGCGCTTTTTCATGTATGGCGAAGACGTAGACTGGTGCCATCGGTTGGGGCAGCAGGGCCGGATGCTGGTGCTGCGCGACGGTTTTTTTGTTCACCTCGAATACGGCTCTGATGCCAGCAATGTCGCGCGCAAGGTGACGTTCATCAACCGGTTCAAGACCCAAATGCAGGTGTCTAACCTGCTTTGGATTCGTAAACAGTATGGTGCGGGGGCTTATATGGTGCTTATAGGGCATTATTTTACGCTCGTACCCATCGTTTATGCCTGGAAGATCAGCGTCAACATTCGGCAGCGCAAACCACCGTTCGGTGAACTAACAAATCAACGCGCCTTTGCCCAACAAGTCGGTATATTTAGCCGTTTCTTCTGGGACACCCTATTTAACCGAAACCGTTTTTTTAAGGCATAAGAAGACCGTTTTTTTGTCATCCCCATTTCACCTCTATGACTGAGACCAGTAAAGCGTTTTTGTACGCATACCTCAATAATGCCTCGCCCACGGGCTTTGAATCGTCGGGGCAGCAGCTTTGGCTCGATTACCTCAAACCCTACATCGACGAGTACATTGTGGACACCTATGGCACAGCGGTGGGCATCATACACGGTGCCGCCGACTCGCCCACCAAAGACTACAAAGTGGTTATCGAAGCCCACTCCGACGAGATTTCGTGGTTTGTGAACTACATCTCCGACGATGGCTACCTCTACGTGCGCCGCAATGGTGGCTCCGATGCGCTCATTGCGCCGTCTATGCGCGTGAACCTGCACACCAAACAGGGCACGGTACAGGGCGTATTCGGCTGGCCGGCCATTCACGTGCGCGACCTTGCCAAAGACACCGTGCCTAAAGTGAGCGAACTGTTTATCGACGTGGGGGCCGCCACCAAAGATGAAGTGCTGGCGATGGGCATTCACGTGGGTACGGTCTGCACCTTCGTGGATGGCCTGACCGAGATGAATGGCCGCTACTTTGTGGGTCGGGCACTCGACAACCGTATGGGTGGGTTCATGATTGCGGAGGTAGCCCGGCAGCTAAAAGAAAACAACGTCAAACTGCCCTTTACACTCTACATCGTCAATGCGGTGCAGGAAGAGATTGGCCTGCGCGGTGCCGAAATGATTGCCCGCCGCCTCAACCCCGACCTGGCTATTTGCACCGATGTGACCCACGATACGCAGTCGCCGAAGTACGATAAAAAGGAACAGGGCGACCTGAAATGTGGTGGTGGACCGGTGCTTTGCTATGGCCCCGCCGTGCAAAACAACCTCCTCGATTTCATGATCGACGTGGCTGATACGAACGAAATTGCCTTTCAGCGGCAGGCCGTGAGCCGGTCTACGGGCACCGATACGGATGCCTTTGCGTATGCCGCCGAAGGGGTAGCTTCGGCCCTGATTTCGTTGCCTCTGAAATATATGCACACCACTGTCGAAACAGTGCATCAGGAAGATGTTCAGGCCGTTATTCGCCTCATGTACAGCGTATTATTGACGTTGAAAGGCAACGAAGATTTCCGGTATATAAAGTAAAAAAGTCGTAAGGCTGGGAGTCTTTAGGGCAGGGGGCGTACCGCACGAGAAGCCCTTACGACTGTAAGACTTACGACTCCCCTCACCCCAACTTCGGCTCAATCCACAGCGCGGTTAATGCGCTCATGATCAGGATAAACCAGGCCCAGTCGGGTATTTCTTTCTCGATGAAACGGGCTTCTGACGGTCGTAGGGTGTCATAGCGGTGGTGCGCACGAGCGACTGCCGCTATTTTTTGGCGTTGTGCCAACTGACCAACTGCGCTTGTTTGGCCTGTTTCGGAGGGATATGCGTAGACCGCTAACGTGTCCTGAAGCGGTTGCCAACCGGTTCGTGTGGGCCGGGCGAGTCCTTCCCACAAACGAGCATTGATTGAGGCTGGGTGCAACGTCACCGTGTCATTGCCAAAGCGGATAACGGAGGGGGCAACAACAGGATTATTCAAGCCAATTTCTGCCGAAATATGCTGATAGACAGGGGCTTCGATGGTGAAATTGTTGGTGGACTGGGGCTGAAGTTGCGCCAGAACAGACAGCCAAAGTCGATTATAGGCTAGTGTGTCGCCACCTAAACGCAGGGGAAAGGTTTCTGTCAACAGGCTTACTGCCACGCGCCCGGTGGCGGGTTGGATGGCGACGGGATAGCCGGGCACCGGCAGGGTATAGCTGGCTAGAGTAAACCGGTAGGGGAGGGCCGTCAGCACGGGGCCGATGTGTAGGGTGTCTTTGCCCGGTATCCGCCGCAGTTGCCAGCGCGTATGCAACGCCCGGTCGATGGTGGCTATGTCGGCTTCGGGCTGCGTTATATTCAACACCAGTACATTTTTGCCAGCCAACAATGCAGTGCGAACCAACGGATTACCTACGTTGGCCGGATCGGTGATGACCAGATGGGGAAGGATGTTTTTGCCCAAAACAGCGCCGTTGATGGCCACTGAGTTACCAATTCCTTTCGATAATGTGCTGGTCAATTCAACCTGATGACCCTGTTGCCCCAGCCAGTCGGCGAGGGTGCGCGTCTCGAAATCGGGGGCCGTCAGCACAAACCGGATGTGCATTCGGGCAGCGGGCCGGACCACGAACCGGAGTGTATCAAGCAGGGTAGTACCCAGCCACAAAGTCGGGCTGTTTCGGCCCAGCGCAAAGACAGGATACTTTAGTCTAAATGACTGACTACCAACGGCTATTCGCGTACTGTCAATAACGCGTGTCCCGAATCGGAGCCGTAACGTCCCCGCCTCCGACGACCGGATTTGCCCCTGCACCGTTTGGTTCTGACCCAATTGCACAATGCCCTGCCACTGCAAACTTTGTAGTTGATTATCAGCGTCATACGGTACCCACGATACCACCTGCCGGGCTACTTGTGGTCCTATTTTTTCGAGGAACGACTGCCCCAGCAACGTCACCGAATCGGTTGCCCCACGGAACGCCCGTGCCCGAACAAATTGATGAATGCCGAGGCTGTCCTGCACCGCCCGGACGGTGGCATTGGGCACGTCGTCGGCCACGACCAGCACCCGCCCGGTGGGGAGTTTGGTGCGCCAGCGGGGTTGGAGCCATAGGCCCAGCAGGGTTAGTAACAACAGGCCCAACAGCCCCAACCGCACCGTTTTTCGCCCCCGCGACAAGCTCGTTTGCTGACCCATTTGCCAAGTTGAAACGGCTGCAATGGTCAGTAACAGAAAGGTAATAAGCCAGGGCCAGGGCGTTGTCCAGTCGATGGGGGGGAGGGTCATTGTTTGGGTAGTGGGTGGGTTTGTAGGTGTGTGAGACTTCGCGCATCGCGCCCTTCGACTGCGCTCAGGGTGACACTAGGCTGGCGTACCAGGAAATTATATCAGGTTCTTGAGTTGAGTCAATTTCTCTGTCACCCTAAGCGCAGTCGAAGGGGCCAAGTGCGAAGCCCCACATATGAAGCTCTGCACACACAACCCAAACCACTCTCACTCCAGCTTTTGCCAGAACGCGTTTTCGAGTTTTTTATCGGCGACCAGACCAGACCCACTACCGCCGCTGCTCTGATTAACCAAACCAGATAAACGGCTTTGTATTAGTTGAATAGCGTTGACTGTCAACGACTTGCCAGCTGCTAGTTGCTGCAACTGCGCCAGCACCGACCAGTTGGCCAGGCCACTTTGCAGCAATGGACCACTAAGTGCGGCGCTCAGTTGGCCTACGTTTTGGCGCTGCGCGGACGACAGTTTTGGCAAGGCTACGTAGCTCAGTACTTCAGCTACGAGGGTGGCGACGGGCAGGTTCTGGTATTGCCGCGCTAGCCGGTGTTGCGCCGTTACGTTCTTCAGTTCGCCAGTGAGCCGGGTCTCTTTTTCTTTCAGGGGTGGCGGGTCGTAGCCGCTTTTTCTGGCGTAGGCGCGGGCTTTTTGCTGGGCAATTTTCAGGTATTCGAGGGCCTTTTGCTCAAACGGACGGGCCTTTTCGGGTTCGTAGAGCCGCAATTGTAGCTCCGACTGCCACATCTGTTCCAACGCCATTTTCAACAAACTCCGCGTCGATTGTTCGTAGAACGTATTCACCTCGCCGTTGTCGTGGTTATGCACGTATTGCTCCATCAGCGCGGCCATCGGGTCTTGCTCTTGCCCGGTGGCGGGGCCGTGGTCATGGTCGTGGTCTGCCCCGGCGTGATGCTCCTCGTGGTGTTCCTCTGTGGCCGCACTCACCTCGCCATTGGGGTCCGGGTTCACGTCATGGCGGTGTTCATAACCCGCCAGCAGGTTGGCGTCGTTGTCGGCCAGGGGGCTGTGGCCGCCAATCTGATTCTCAAATTCTTCACCCAAATACTGCCCGTAGCGCAGCCTGAGTACTTTTTGGTCGAAAC
Source organism: Cytophagales bacterium (assembly GCA_038230755.1). Taxonomy (GTDB): domain Bacteria; phylum Bacteroidota; class Bacteroidia; order Cytophagales; family Spirosomataceae; genus Fibrella. The sequence goes on from JBBRMP010000071.1 coordinate 6,673, forward strand.
CGATTTCGTTCGACGTGCTGTTGAACGCTGGTTTGCCGATCCGTTTTTTTCGCGCAATCAGCTTGTCGGTGTCGATGATGATTTGCCGTTGCGAGCGGAAATATTCGGGCATACTATTCACCGCCATTGTGGCCAGTTTGGCGTCGTCGGTCTTAGTGGTGTCTTTGAAAACCACGAAATACGTGTCCGATTTGGTCAGTTGCGGCTCTGGTTGTCGGTTGTCAATAGCGGCCCAGTAGTAATACAGTTCGTCGCCGGGGGCAAAACCGAGTTTGGCCAGATCGAGCGTGTGGCTCATCAACGCCGACTTAAACGGCCCGTTGCTTGCGGCACCTGAGGTGACTGGAAAACGGCTTTCCCGAAACTTCACGTTTTCGCCCGAACCCCGCGCCAGCGTAGCTACGATAAAGGCTCCCTGCACCCGAAAATCGTCAGAAACCTGCGCCTGTACGCGCAATTGCATCGGCTCGCCAAGACGATGAAATTGGTGCAACTCTTTCGACGTGGGGTGAATAACGGGCGGCGTATCGGGTTGGGCTTCGAGGCGGTAAAAGTCGGACTGGTACACCAGCGAGTCCCGGTTTTGGGGCGTTTTCCAATAGGCCCGCACCGCATAAAGCCCCGAATTGAGCACCCGATCCTGATAGGAAAAACCCCCATTCTGGCGAGCAAAGGCCAGTTCATCGCCCCGGTTGTTCACCAGCGCCACCCGCACCTGGTTGGTTTGGCTAAGCTGCACCTGCCAGCGCACCACCGACCCCACGTAGGCCGTCACGTTCAAATCGGCAGTGCTACGCGTGGGCAAACCCGTGTAGGCGGGGGGCTGCACCGAGAGCCGGGCCGACTTGAAGGAAGGAGGCGTTTTTAAGTCCTCTGTCTTCTGTCTTCTGTCTTCTATTGTTGCCGCTTTCGTGGCTGTTTTCTGTAGGGCAATTGGCCGGAAGTTGACCAAGGTAAAAATGGCTCCACAGACCAGCAAAAGCAGGGCGTAGGGACGCAAATTTTGCCCAACAACAAATGGACGGGGTGTTTGTCCAGCGCGTTCACCGAGGCGGTCGAGTTGCAGTTGTTCGGCCATGTTCGGGTTGGGTTTACTGAGCAGGGGCAGGCTATACTCGGTTTGGCCGAGGGTGCGGTGCAGTAATGCAATGGCCATCGATTGCTTTTCTTTCAGAGCGCCCAACTGCCAGGCTGCCAGGCATATAGCCGCTACAATTCCGCTAAAAATAACCGCGTTAGCAATTGGGAAGAGGGCCAGCAGGAAGCCCGCCGAGATGCCCATAAACACCACTTTCAGCCAGGCATTGGCCCAAAGCTGCGTGGTAATAGACCGGATGAGTTGATGAAGTGGTTGCATTGTTACGTTACGCTTCCCGCTTTGTGGCCAGCCAGCGTTCGGCGAGTAAGAGACATAAAAATAACACCAATAGCCCATTCTGGAGGGCATTTCTGGGATGGGCGGTTGGTAATGCGTCGGTCAAAAGGGCTTTGTCGGGGTGGAACAAGGCCATAAATGCGCGTGGGCTGAGGGCAGACGGGCTACCCGACAGGCCCAGCCCGTTTACCAATTGCATGCCGAGTAGTTCGGGGAGTTGACCATTGGCCACCGCCTCATTGGCCGTTGCCGTGAGTGGCCCCGGCAGGTACTGTACGTTGGGCCAATCCAGGCGAACGGGCTGGCTCGTGAGCGTATACATCGTAGCCGGGTTGGGGCTAGACACGGATTTATCGGTCAACACCCACGTATAGATTCTGTTCGCAACTGGTTGTTCATCAAGCAAATAAGTTATTCCGTAAACGTCGGTGAGCGCAGCTAGGGCGGCTTTGACGGTGGCTCGTTCGGCAGCGTCGTCAAACTGTACTAAAACCCGCAGCGGAGCCGTAGCCACGGGTTTTGTGGACCGACTGGTAGCCACCCCCGCTACTAAGCGCCCCTTGTCATCAACGGTCAATTGCTTCCCCGATGCCAGCGCCAGAAAGGGCTGCTGGGTTTCGGTAGGAGCTATGCCGGGGTGTAACACAAACGGCGCAGGCACCCGAAACGGAGGCGCACTGGTCCAGTTAAGGCTGTTGCGCAGGTACAGTTGCAAGCCAGCCTGCGGCATGGTCGCTTCGTCGATGGCGATTTGCAACGTCAGCGGGTTCAGCGGCTGCGAACGGGGCGGGTCGTTCAGATCCACAATTGGCGCAAGGGGTTCGGTGGCCCAATACAACCCCTCACCCCGCTTTGTGGCTTGTTCCAGTTCAAACCGGTACGTATCGACCAGTCGCTTGTCTGGCTCCACCAAATGGACGGCTTTTGTGGTCGTTTCGTTTTTTTTATCGGGAAAGATGGGTCGGGCCAGCAAAAAGGACAGGGCCACAAGCAGCCCGCAGCGCAACGCCAGCAACAACCAATTGTCGAATCGGAAACCGCGTTTGGGGGGCTGATTGGGTGTTTCGAGCCAGCGCAGCATGGCCCACGGCATGGGTTTGGCCCGCTGCTGATGCCAGAAATGCAACGCAATCGGTACGGCCACGGCCAGCATTCCCCAAAGCAGGGCTGGATTAAGAAAGGTCATCGTTGAGTAAAAGAACCACAGGCCAGAAATGCTACCCAGTCAATATTATCCGATATTTCGCCAAACATAAACGCCGTCATGCTTATCGTAACACAAATTTTCGTTGGTCTGGTTGCCATTGAGCACGTTTATATTCTGTGGCTCGAAATGTTTGCCTGGACCACCCGTGGGCCGAAAACGTTTCCTTTACCTGCCCATCTCTTCGAACCAACCAAAGTACTCGCCGCCAACCAGGGTCTGTACAACGGTTTTCTCGCCGCCGGACTATTCTGGTCGTTGCTCATCACCGACCCCATCTGGCAAAAAAACGTGGCTATTTTCTTCCTTAGCTGCGTCATTGTTGCGGCGCTCTATGGCGGTTATTCGGCCAGCAAACGCATCATACTGGTGCAGGGATTGCCCGCTATGATTGCCCTTGCGTTGGTGCTGTTGCTATAAATGAAGGGACACCACAGAGGCACAGAGAACGCAGAGTTTTATCGCAAAAAAAGAGAAACCTCTGTGTTCTCTGTGCCTCTGTGGTGTCCCTTCCTATTCCTACTTTACCCCAGTAATTCCCGCAACACCAGCGCGGGGGGATCGGTGAGCAGAGCGCGGACGCGGCGTAGGTGGGGGAGGTGCAATTCCATGTCTAGCTGAGCAAAGTAAGCCGTGGCCGCCTGCCGCACCTGCGAACGAACGGCATCGGCCTGAACCTCGACGGTTTGCTTCGTTTCCAGATCCTGAAATTGGTAGAAGCCCGACAAGTTGAAATCGACCTCCTGCTTCCCCAGCACCTGAATCAGCAGGATTTCGCGGCGGGGCGTGGCGGCTTGCCGAAGCAGATTGAGCCACTCGTCGTTGAGTTGCAACAGGTCCGACACCAGCACCAGCAGTTCGCTTTGGTTGCGGTTCGGCACCGGAAATTGGGGCGGGTTTGCCGGCCAGCCACCCGCCGCCGTGACCCCCGCCAGCGTGCCCAGCACCTTCTGAAACGCCTGTTTCCCTGGTGGCACCAATGGCGCTAGCTGCCCTTCCCGAACGCCATAAAGACTAAGTTGGTCGCTCTGTCGGTTGGCGATGTAGGCGATGGCCGCCAATACTACTTTGGCGTAATCGAGCCGCCGCACGTTGCCTTCCGCGTAGTTCATTGACCCCGACAGATCAATCAGCAACCGAATGTGCTGACTGCTCTCCGTCTCCGATTCGCGCACCAGGTGCTTGCCCGTTTGGGCGTAGCGTTTCCAGTCGATCCGTTTAGGGTCGTCGCCGGGTTGGTAGGCCCGAAACTGCGCAAATTCCACGCCCACCCCATTGCGGCGGCTGCGGTGCAAACCCAGCGTCATTTCGTCGCTAACCAACTGCCCCACCAGAGGCAGGTTATTAATGCGGATGAGGTCTAGCGGAGACATTCCTTCACCACGTTATCTGTCGTAACGCCTTCAGAATCAGCGCGGAAATTGAGGGCGAGGCGGTGGCGTAGGACGGGATAAGCCAGTGTTTGGATATCTTCGGGAATAACCGAAAAACGCTGGTTAAGCACGGCGCGGGCTTTGGCGCAGAGGATCAACGCCTGTCCAGCGCGGGGACCAGCGCCCCAGTCGCACCATTGTTTCACGAAGGGCACAGTGCTATCTGCCGGACGGGTGCTGCGAACGAGCTTGTTGACCATCGCCAGCAGTTCGTCGCTGATGAATACCTGCCGGGTTAAGGTTTGTAAATCGGCCACTTCGGTGTCGGTCAGGATCGTGTTCAGCGTAGGGCGGTCGGTGCCGGTGGTGGCGCGGAGAACGGCCAGTTCCTCCTGTTCCGAGGGATATCCGAGCCGGATGTAAAGCAAAAACCGGTCGAGTTGGGCTTCGGGGAGGGGGTACGTGCCGGCCTGTTCGATGGGGTTTTGCGTGGCAATGATCATGAACGGGCGGGGCAGGGGATAGTCGTTGCCGGCGTAGGTGACCTTATACTCCTGCATGGCTTCCAGCAGAGCGGCCTGCGTCTTGGGCGGCGTCCGGTTGATCTCGTCGGCCAGTACCATGTTGGCGAAGATGGGGCCTTTGTTAAACTGGAAGAATTTCTTGCCCGTTTCGTGGTCTTCTTCCAGCACTTCGGTACCCACAATGTCGCCGGGCATGAGGTCGGGCGTGAACTGGATGCGCTTAAACGACATGCTCAGTGTTCGGGACAACGTACTTACCAGCAGGGTCTTAGCCAGACCGGGAACGCCTTCGAGCAGGCAATGCCCACCCGCCAGCAGGGTGATTAATACCTCGTCGATGGCTTCTTCCTGACCAATGATAACCTTGCCAATTTCGGCTTTCAGCAGTGGCAACCTGGCCACAAGATCTTTGTAGTGTTGGGTGTTATCCAATGAAAAATTGGAACGTACAACGAATAATGAATAATGTACAATGAGTTGACCGCACCAGCGGACTGGTAGAAATACGCCTGCGACAGCCCGTTGCACATTGTTCATTATTCATTGTACATTCATTTAAATACTCGTCAATGCATACGTCACAATATTAACCCCAAATTTGGTGTTGTCTTCGGCCAGGAAACGCTTGTTGCGGAAATCATAGTCCCACTCGCAGCCATAATCTTTGTTACTATACAGCACCCCGATTCGCCCGTTGATGGTGATGGCCTTCAGGTAGTCATGCACCAGGTCATCGCCCCAACCGTTTAGTTCAAACGTAGTAGTGGGCGGGCCTTCGGGGAAGGTGAAAAAGGCGGTATAGATCGGGTGGTTATTCGGAATCTTCTGCAACGCCTTCGGGCCAAACGTCCGGGCCATTTCCTGCTCGAATGACTTGGCGAACAGCCCGTCGATGTCGTGGTTGCAATCGTCGACAAAGACGAAGCCCCCGTTTTGCACGTACCGCTTGAAATGGTCCCGCTCGATGGTCGAAAACTCAACCAGCTTGTGACCGCTGAGGTAGCAAAACGGACTGCGAAACAGGTCGCTGCTGTTCAACTGCACCACGCGCTCGTTTTCTTCCACCGGAATAGTCGTGTATTCAATCAGCGAGTGCAGGATGTTGGCGGGCATCCGCTGGTCGGTATCCCAGTCGCCGGAGGTGTATTGGATGCGGGTAAAGCGAAACGGTTTCAAGTTTGTTGAGCCAAAAGACCTGTAAAAATAGCCCGTTGGCTCCCGAAGAAAAAATAAGGTAAACGCAGATTTGGCTGGCGGCGGCATAACTCCTACTCCCCCTCTATTTTCTCTTCGTTTTGCCGGCCAGGAAGGACAGCAGCAACTTCTCTACGCCATCCAGCCCGTGCGGCGAGGTTTGGCGGAATCGGTTTTTGTTCTGAATGTACGGGTTCAGGTCTTCGCACTCATAGGCATCCAGCACCTCCGGGTGTACGTAGTGTTTTCGGCAAACGGTTCGGGTATTGCCCAACTGATGCGACACCTCGTCAAGCACGGTGTTGACATTCCTTTTGGCTTCTTTTTCGGTTGTAAACGGCCCCAGTTCCACCAGTAGCCGGAGCGCGTTGGTGGTGCCGGCCCAGGTACGGAAATCTTTGGCCGAAAACTCATCGCCCATCGTTTCGTGGAGGTAATCGTTTACCATGCCGGAGTCGATGGGGTGGCGGTCGCCGTTGTCGTCAATGTATTGGAAAAGCTCTTTTCCGGGAATATCGCGGCAGGCTTTCACCAGCTTCGCTAGGCGTTTATCGTGCAGCGTGATGTCGTGGTAAATGCCCTTTTTGCCCTTGAAGCTGAACCGCACGTCGCTGTCGGTGGCCTTTACGTGGCGGTCTTTCAGCGTGGTGAGGCCATAGGATCCATACTCCTTTTCGTAGGCCGCGTTACCCACCCGAATCAGCGTTTGTTCCATTACGCTGAGGGCAATGGCAATCACTTTTTCGCGCGAAAGCGTGGGCTGGCTCAGGTTTTCGTGCAGGCGTTTGCGCAGTTTGGGCAGCATCTCGCCAAAGGCCTCCATCCGGTAAAACTTCGTCTCGCTTCGGATGGCGTTCCAGTTGGCGTGGTAGCGGTACTGCTTGCGCGCTTTGGCATCGACGCCCGTGGCCTGCAAATGGCCATTGGGCTTAGGACAAATCCAGACGTTTTCATAGGCTGGGGGCAGCGCCATTTTTCGGATTCGCTCCAGAGTGGCCTCATCATCAATGAGTTGGCCTTTTGGGTCGAGGTAATCATACTGGTCGCCGTTGATCCGGCGCGAAAGGCCCGGCATGGTGTCGCTGACATAAACAAGTTTGGCAGCCCGCGCCACTTTGGCCGGGTCCTGAGCCAATTCCAGAAGATTCATTGGGGTTTGTTGGGTAAACGTTGGCCGTATGCGTAACGGTTTGCAGGTACAACTACAGCATGGCTGGTGCGGTTTGGTGCGGGAAATTAAGATATCGCCCACAGGCAGACCTACTGTACATCAGTCTACGTTGCCTGCTGTTAACCACCCGTTCAGATTGAGCGAACACGTGTATGACAACCTTATATCGGCGATTTTATTACAGATGGAATACTGGCAACATTGGTTGACGCCGACCCGGATATTGCTGTTGACATAGCCACTTAGTTCGGTAAAAACGTCTGGCGCGACATGCGTCGGTAGAAGCGCCATGTCAAACGATCAAAGCGATAGCCGGGCTGCCCTAGCTGCTTTACCAAAACTGAGTAAGCCAAGGGCCAATAAATAATGGTAGGCATCGGTGGGATGAATGGGCAGGGCTACTTTGTTTACTTTAGTAGCCAGCGCCATCAGCATGACGGCCACCACAATCCAGACTGCCCAGTGTTGTTTGCGCAACAGGGCAAATACGGCCAGCAGCATCACCAGCAGAATGGCCAGGGCAGACACCACCGGCGCAAACACCCGAATGGTGGGCAAAAACAACAGTACAAACACCACCACGCCCACTACCACCGATACCCCAACCGTGAGCGAGGTGGCGGGTCGCTGCGCGGTTTGAGCATAGACGGCTACCACCAGGCAAACCACCCCCAAACTGCCCGCCAGCATGGTCAGCGACTGGTGCAACGGCTCTAGTGCAGCCAGGCCACCGAAGGTGAAAATCCCCGCCAGCGCGGCCAGTGAGACGGTGAGAAAGAAGAAACCCCAGAGGATTCGGTTGAAAAAAGGAAGGTGTTGAAACGACGTGGCGTAGACCCCCAAACCCGTGGCGGCCAGTACCGCATCAGAGACCATATGCGAAAGAATCATTGCGGAAGGTAATGTTTTTCGGTCTACTTTTACGCCTCTTTCAGTAGAATATAACGTCAACGCGAAGGCATCGCCTACGATCCACGAACAACAATGAGCGTACTGGTAAATAAGGACTCAAAAGTGATAGTACAGGGCTTTACAGGCTCTGAAGGCTCTTTTCACGCTCAACAAATGATTGAGTACGGCACCAACGTGGTGGGTGGCGTAACCCCCGGAAAAGGCGGGCAAACCCACCTCGAACGGCCTGTTTTCAATACTGTTTATGAGGCCGTTGAGAAAGCCGGTGCCGACACGTCGATCATTTTTGTGCCGCCCGCATTTGCTGCCGACGCGATCATGGAAGCTACCGACGCAGGCATCAAAGTGATCATCTGTATCACGGAAGGTATTCCTACCGAAGATATGGTGGGGGTGAAGGCGTTTATGAAAGGTAAGCCGTCGCGGCTCATCGGTCCCAACTGCCCCGGTGTGATGACCGCCGGTGAGTGCAAAGTAGGCATCATGCCCGCGTTCATTTTCCAGAAAGGAACCATCGGCATCGTTTCGAAGTCGGGCACGCTGACCTACGAAGCTGTTGACCAACTGACCAAAGCCGGACTGGGCCAAACCACGGCCATCGGTATTGGCGGCGACCCCATCATTGGCACCACCACCAAGGAAGCCGTTGAACTGTTGATGAACGACCCCGAAACCGAAGCTATCGTCATGATCGGCGAAATTGGCGGGGGTATGGAAGCCGAAGCTGCCCGCTGGATCAAAGCCGACGGCAACCGCAAGCCCGTAGTGGGCTTCATTGCGGGCCAAACCGCACCGAAAGGTCGCCGGATGGGCCACGCGGGTGCCATTGTTGGTGGTGCCGATGACACTGCCGCCGCCAAAATGGCCATCATGCGTGAGTGCGGTATCCACGTGGTTGAATCGCCCGCCATGATTGGTGACACCATGCTGAAGGCATTGGGCAAGTGATAAAGAGTGAAAGAACAAACGAGTGAAAGAGCGGATCAGTAAGCATAGCCCAACAGGCCGAGGAAATTTCCAAATGGTCAGTTGCCTGCGTTTACTGATTCTCTTTTTCACTCTTTCGCTCTTGCAGCCTTTTACTCGTTCGCTCTCTGCTCAGGGTCGGCAGGAGGGCGTTGGCCCCGAACAGCGGTATTTTCCCGTTCATGATATTCAGGCTGATCTGCTGGTTTATGACGAAGCCTTCAAGACCTACGTTCCTTATATACTGGAGCAACACGCTGGTGAACAGGCCCTCAGTGCCTACGTCGACGTAGAAAGCAACCGGCGCTATAAGCTACTGTTGCAGAGTCAGGCCGACGGTTTTTTGTTTATCGAAGCGGCCCTCCGCCGTAAATGTCCCGCCGGACAGTGGCTTGTGCTCGACCTCGACAGCCTGTTTCAGGTGTATAAAAAGCCCCAGCTATTCATTACCTTATACGGTGCCGCCGGTGCCAGCAATTGGCAGGCCTACATTGGTCACCCACGGTTGGCGGCGGGGCATACCATCCGGCTCAACGACGATCTACTGAGCGTGCGGCCTCGTGTGTTTTCGGGGTTTGTTAGCTTTTTTAGTGCGGGACTGCTCTTTTTGCTGGCTATACACGCCTTTCTGATCAGCTTTTTCCGGCGGGCGTTTCAAACGTTTTACAACCCACTCAACCTGATTGCCACCGACCCCGCCGATGATTCCTTTCTCATCAATAGGCCATTGGGGCGGGTATCGCTGGCATTTGCGCTGGCGTTGAGTTTCAGCATGGCTTTCCTGTTCATGTATGGGCAACACGTAAACATCAACCTGTTCGGAACGGCTACGCTACTACCCCATGAGCCTGGATTTGGTATCATCGTGCTTAGCTACGGGGTAATCAGTGGTCTTATTTTCCTGTTTCTGCTGGGCAAATATGCCTTTATTGCGGCGGTGGGAAGTCTATATAAATTCGACTCTATCGTTAATCTCCACTACTTCCGGGTGCTTCAGTCGTCACTGCTGTTTATTACGTTATTGGTCATGGTGATAGCGGCAATCAACCCTCATAGTGCGGTAGGCTTGCCCGTAAGCTATGTGCTACTGCCGTTTATCGGGTTTTATTTGTTGCGCTTTGCGTGGCTCTACGTGACCCTTATGGGCCGACTGCCGGGCAAGAATCTGTATTTATTTTCGTACCTTTGTATCGTAGAATTGATTCCTCTCGTTGTCGGTGTTCGATTTGCCGTTTGACGAGTGTTTGCTGTTCAACCTGTCCCTATCCCCCGCTCAGCAAGCCGGAATGCTTAACAACTGAGTTAGATTCAATGAGCCAAACCAGCACTCAGCCCGCCGAGGACCGTCTGACGAAAGTCACCCAGATTTTAGTTACCCAAGCCAAACCCACCGACGACAAATCGCCCTATTTTGAACTGGCGTCTAAATACAACCTCACCGTCGATTTTTGCCCGTTCATTCAGATACAGGGCGTAGCATTTAAAGATTTCCGGCGGCAAAAAATCAATATCCTTGAGCACACGGCCATTATTTTCACTAGCCGTAATGCCATCGATAACTTCTTCCGAATCTGCCAGGAAGGGCGCATCGACGTGCCGATTGATATGAAGTACTTCTGTATTTCAGAGCAAACGGCCAATTATCTTCAGAAATACATCGTGATTCGGAAGCGGAAAATCTTTTCGGGTACGAAAACGGCTAAAGAGCTTTTCGATCTGATTCGGAAGCATAAGACCGAAAAATTCCTGTTTCCCTGCTCGAACATCCGCAGCAACGATATTCCCGATTTCATGGATACGGGCGGTCTGCAACTGACTGAAGCCGTGATGTATGAAACCGTGGCCACTGACCTGACCGATCTGGCCGTGGCGCAGTATGATCTTATTGCGTTTTTCAGCCCGTCGGGGGTGTCATCGTTGATGAGCAACTTCCCTGACTATAAGCAGAATGGCACCCGGATGGCGGCGTTTGGTCCCACCACGGCCAAAGCCATTATCGACGCCGGGTTGACCCTCGATATTGAAGCACCATTACCCAATGCGCCGTCGATGACGGGAGCGTTGGACCTCTACATCCGTAAAGCCAACAATCTGTAGCCATTCAGCGTTGTGTTGCAACGTAAGCCGAGACCAATGGGTATATGTTTTAACCCACGGTTTCGGCTTCTTTTTGTCAATATTTTGCGTTTTCGTGCGTTAATCTGGTAATTCGGTATTGGGCATTAACGGCCCAAAATCCTTGCGTCTATGCTTCGTAAACTTTACGTGCTATTGGGTGGCTGCCTGCTCTCGCTCTCGGCGTTTGGGCAACAGGACCCCCAGTTTAGTTTCTTCATGTTTACGCCCACCTACCTGAACCCGGCAGCGGTTGGTTCTGAGGGCGTCACGAGGATACAGCTTATTCACCGTAGCCAATGGGCGGGGTATCAAACGTCGGGTGGTGCCAGTGCCGCACCAACTACCCAGCTACTCACAGCCACCCTGCCACTCGCCAAACTGAATAGTGGCGTGGGCATCTACGCCTTCAACGACAATATTGGTCCGCAAAGTAACCAATCGTTGCAACTAGCCTACGCCTATCGGCTTCCGCTAAAAAATGGTACATTGGGTATTGGTGTGCAGGCAGGCCTTTACAATAAGCGGATTGATTATTCGGGCATTATTTTGCCCGATCCAAACAGCGGGCCTGATCCACTGGTACCTTCGGGTCAGGTGTCGCAAGTTCAGCCTGATCTCAGCGCGGGGGTATATTACAGTACCGTCGATTATTGGATAGGGGCTAGTCTGTATCACATCAACAAGCCGTCGTACAAACTGGGTACTGAACGGGGTATCAACCCGCTGGTGCAAACGTCATACCTCTCGGCGGGCTACAAACTCGGCGTAACGTATGCGTGGGACGTACAGCCGTCTATTTTATACAAGTACTCGCAGGGTGATTTTGTGGCCTCATCGCTCGACCTGAATTTGCTGGGTACGTATGACGGGCGTTATTCGGTGGGGGTTTCTTACCGGACGGGCGAGTCGATTACGGCACTGGCAGCGGCAAACGTCTTGAACAATAAGGCACGAGTTGGTTTTGCCTATGACATCGTTACGTTTGGGCAGTTTGCTAAGCGCCCCGGTTCGTTTGAGTTTTTGCTCAGCTATGTGTTGCCTGCGCCCAACAGCACGCCCAAGCCAATTGTCCGTACGCCGCGTTTCCGGTATTGAAACGTACTGATTGGAGCGGAAAATAGGATCATAATCGTCTCCATCGACAATTTGGCTCTATTCTTGTTAGGCAGTTTGCAACCGCCAAGTTAATTTTGACGGTTAACCGTTTTTGCCTTTTACTGGAATGCCAGTGTGCTACCAGCGAAATAAACCCTTCTATACAATAAGCGAGCGTATTTTCGTTCTATCGACAGGTCTTGCAAAAGTTTTTTATGCTTTCTACAAATATGAAATCGAACCGAATGCCAGCACTCTTTTTCCGAGGTGTATGGGTTGTGGCGGCCGTTTTGGCTCTGCAAAGTTGCGGCTTTGTGAAGTCAAAATTCGGAGGTGGAAAAAAGGGTGACGTTGGCGTGGCCAATGGCGAAGTTGTAGCCACGGCACGCCCTGGCTACAAGCAAACCACGCCCTATGGCATGGTGCTGGTACCATCGGGCTCGTTCATTATGGGGCAGGCCGATGAAGATGTAGCGGCAACGCAGATCAACATGAACCGGCGCGTAACCATCAGTTCGTTCTACATGGACGACACCGAGATTACCAACCACGAATACCGTCAGTACGTAAACGCACTATTGGCTGACTCCGCTTCGACCATTGGCGAAGAAGAGATCATGGCCAAGTATTACCCCGATACGGCTGTCTGGAAAAACGACTTCACTTACCACAATGGTGACCCCATGCTGGAGTACTACTACGGTCACCCGGCATTTGATACCTATCCGGTAGTGGGCGTTAGCTGGAAGGCTGCTCAGCATTTTTGTCAGTGGCGTACTAACCTTTACAACGACTACCGCACTAAGGAGGGCATGTTCAACTCGCCCCGGTATCGGTTGCCCTCAGAGGCTGAGTGGGAGTGGGCCGCTCGTGGTGGTAAGCAGGGTGCCAAATACCCCTGGGGTAACCCCTACGTAGCCAACGGCAAAGGGTGCTACCTGGCCAATTTCAAACCACAGCGCGGCAACTTCGACGCCGATGGTTATCCTTACACGGCTCCTGCCAACAAGTTCAACCCCAACGATTACGGCCTCTATAACATGGCTGGTAACGTAGCTGAGTGGTGCCGCGATGCCTACGCCGAAAACTCGAACGCCATTGTGTGGGACATGAACCCCGACAACCAAAACGCTGATGAGCCCCGCAAGGTGGTGCGTGGTGGTTCGTGGAAAGACATTGCCTACTACCTGGAATCGGGCACGCGCACCTACGAAGATGAAAATTCGCGTCGTTCATACATCGGCTTCCGTTCGGTGATGGATAACCTCGAAGGCCGCACCGCCACGGCGCGTGGCGGTCGTCAGTCAGCTAGCAGCCGAACCAAATCGAAGTCGCCTAAATCATCGTCGAAAGGTGGTGGCGGTGGTACCCGGCCCGCCAGTAAATAGTCCTGAATCCCTTACCAATCCACTTTTATATCCGTTAATCATCTGTAAACCAACTCATGGCAGCAGGAAAAGTAAATTTCTTTTGGGACCGTCTCGTTCCTACTATTTATAGTGTTGGTGCCGCAATCGTTGTAACGGGCGCCATGTTCAAAATCAACCACTTGCCGGGCGGCACCGAGATGCTCTTCATTGGCCTCGGTACAGAAGCGGTTATCTTCCTGATCTACGCGTTGCAAAGTTTCGTGCGGCCTCCATCAGACGGCACCGACTACGAATGGGACCGTGTGTACCCCGAATTGGCTGCTAATTATAAAGGCGAACCCCGCAAATTAGTGGCTACCCCACAAGCCAACGGCCTGACTGCCAATATGGATCAGATGCTGGCTCAGGCCAAAATCACGCCCGACGTATTTGAGAAATTGGGTTCAGGTTTCCACAGCCTCAACAGTACGGTGTCTAAACTGACTGACCTGACCGATGCCACCGTAGCCACCAATGACTACGCCCGCAATGTGAAGTCGGCTTCGGGGTCTATTTCAGAAATGAATAAGTCATACGGAACCGCCATCACGGCCATGAATTCAATGGCCGATGCCACCACCGATGCTAAAGATTACCGCGACCAGTTTCAGAAGGTAACCAAAAACATGGGTGCCCTCAATGCTGTGTACGAACTGGAATTGCAGGATACAAATAAGCATCTGAAGGCCATGAACGCCTTTTACGGCAACCTCACCAGCGCCATGCAAAACATGGCAGACGCCAGCAAAGACACCCAGCAGTTTAAAGGCGAACTCGCCAAACTGACCGGCAACTTGGCCTCATTGAACAACGTATACGGCAGCATGTTGACTGCCATGCGAGGAGGAAATCAATAACACACCCATCAAACACATTTAAGCTACACAATCCATGGCAGGTGGAAAAGAGACACCCCGTCAGAAAATGATCGGGATGATGTATCTGGTATTGACCGCACTCCTTGCGTTGCAGGTGACATCGGCCATTCTGGAGAAGTTTGTCCTGCTCAACAATTCATTAGAGTCATCAACGGGGTCTACCAACCGGGTGAATCAGGAGACGGTTGAGAAGATTAAACAGGCTGTTAGTAAATCGGGAAACCGTCCCGCCGACGTGGCTGTGATGGGTCAGGCCGACCAGGTACGTAAATCATCGTCGCAATTGATTAGCGACATTGACCAGTTGAAACAACGAATTATTGGTGATGCTGGCGGCGGGATTGACGAGCAGGGTAACATCAAGAATTTGAGTGAGGAAGAGAAAGTGGCCCAGATTATGATCAACGGCGAAGGCCGCAAGGGTGAAGCATACAAACTGCAAACGACGTTGAACGGTTTCACCGAGTCGATGTCAAAAATTGGCAATGCCAAATACGCATCAATGGCTCTTGACGCCAACGATGATCCGACGGCCAGTAAGTCGAAAGATCAACGTGGTAAAGATTTCGCTACCCTCAATTTTGCCCAAACGCCGGTGCCTGCAGCGTTGGCCGTGCTGAGCCAAAAGCAGTCGGATGTACGTCGGGTTGAAGGTGAAGTGCTTGACTATCTGGCTAACAAGGTCGGGGCACAGGACGTTAAATTCGATAGGATTTCGGCAATGATCAGCATGGAATCGAAGGTAGTCGTGGCAGGTACCAAGTTTAAGGGTGAGATGTATTTGGCTGCTTATTCGTCAGGTACCCAACCCCGGATGAGTCTCAACGGCGGACCCGTTCGGATGGACAATGGCAAGGGTATCATTGAATTTACGGCGCAGGGTGGTGGTGCTTATGACAAAGCCGGGCTGTCGCGCCGGGTGCTGTCGGGGTCTATCTCCTATAATGCCCCAGACGGTACGGTGAAAACAGTGCCGATGCAGGCCGAGTATTTTGTGGCTAAGCCATCGTATCAAATAGAAACAGGCACTCTACCCGGCTTGTATCTGGGATGCGAAAACAAACTGAGCATTCGAAGCCCACAGTTGGGTGCGTTATGGAACCCCAGTTTTCCGGCTGAAGGAGCCAGCGTTATTCAATCTGGTGATCGTGGTAAAATCACTGTCGTACCTAATGCCGCTCGTGTACGGTTAAGTATTGTGAACGCGGGCACAACTTTAGGGAGTGAGGATTTCAACGTGCGCCGGGTTCCAAGACCATCTATTGAATACCTCGTTGGTGGACGTGCTACGACTGACCCACGCGGTGTTCCGGTCGACGGAGCGCGTAGTATCCAGGTAAAAGCTGTACCCGATCCTGGATTTGCTATTTCCGCACCAAACGATGCCAACTTCCGGGTGACTGGGATAACAATTAACTTGGCTCGTGGTACGAGGCGGGTAGCTGGACCGCTGACGTTAGGCCCTGGTGGTGGTTCGCTGGGCGCAATGGCGGCTGAAATGCAACCTGGTGATCGAATCTCTATCACAATTGAAGGGGTGCAGCGGCGGAATTTCCGGGGCGAAACCAGCGATGTACCGATGGGTAATCTGACCCAAAACATACCCTTGTATTAACGCACTAAAAACGGCCTCCGGGCCGTTTTTAGACTATATCACATGCAGCATTTCATAGCGATGAAGCAAGCAACACTCACCCGGTCCATGATTCTGTCGGCTACCGCGTTACTGGCAATGGCCGGTACTGGGATAGCGCAGGAACGCGACAACCGCAAAGCCAACTCCATGTCGGTTCGTCCCATTGACGACAGCGACATTATGATGAAGAAAACCCTCTGGCGCCGCATCGACTTGAAAGAGACGCAGAATGCCAGTATGTTTTCTAAAAATAACGAGATCACGAAGTACCTGATGGACGCGGTGAAAGCTGGTTTGCTGGATGCTTACGAGAACGATTCGTGTACCCGTAAGGTTGATCCCGCCAAGTTCCACGAGCGGTTGTTAGTGCCAAACCAGGATGGCGGTCTGTCGAAAGAAGAGATCGAAGCAGGTTTTGGTAAAACCGACGCAGCTACCGGTAAAGATGACGGTTGGGGAGGCACAACCAAGAAGCAAGACCCCAAAGCTACTATCAGGAAGCCCGCTGATGACGGTTGGGGAACACCTGCGCCTAAGGCAACGGTGAAACCGGCCGACGACGGCTGGGGAACACCAGCTAAGCCAAAGGTAGCTGCTGGTAAAAAGGGTAAGAAGGGTGCTAAAGTCACGCAACCAGTTGCTGTAGCTAAGAAAGACACGGTTGCGGCCCCAACCAGTACAACGGCTTTCTCTGGTGATGAGCGTTTTGCCAAAGAGTTCTCGATTCTTGAAGTGAAAGAAGACTGGATTTTTGACAAGAAGCGGTCACGCCTCTACTACGATATTCAGACGGTAACGATGCTGTTGCCCTCTGACAAAAACGTGGCTGGCTTTGAAGTACCCGTGGCGTCGTTCAAATACAAAGACCTGGATAAACTGTTCCGGTCAGATCCGAAGAAGTTTATCTGGTATAACCCGCAAAATCAGGCGCAGCACAAGAATCTGGCCGATGCCTTTGACCTGCGTTTGTTCTACGGTCGGATCACGAAAGTGGCGAACCCCGAAGACAAAGAACTAGTTGGCCTCTACGGCAGTGACAAGGAAGGTCTGCTGAAATCATACCAAACCGAATACGAATTGATGGAACTGGAGCACGGTCTCTGGGAATATTAACGGCCCCCTAACCCCCGAAGGGGGAAGTGCTGCCGCCAGCATAAAAAAGCTCCGCTACATCAAAGCAGCGGAGCTTTTTTATGGTGGCGGCAGCATTTCCCCCTTCGGGGGTTAGGGGGCTTCCTGCGCCTCGAAATACTCTTTTACCTTCTTCGCTCTGTCGAGGCCAATGACCTCGCCGATGGC
>JBBRMP010000072.1:0-23759 GCA_038230755.1 Cytophagales bacterium
GCGCAGGAAGCGGACATAGTCGCGGAATTGAGCGTCGGCCTGCTGTTTTTCAAGCAATTGTAATACTGATAGGTCTTCAGTGATCAGGACGGAGTAGTTCATCAATCAAAGATACGACATGATGATTCTGAATTAGTATTATTCGTTACCCTGACCAAATTAAATATCTGGACGCCTTTTACGCCCATAGCAAAGGGTAACTGGACGCCAGCTTTATTATTTAATCTTACTTACCTACTGATAGGGCTGCTGGTTGAATGCTGGAATTACTTTAGTGCCTACCACGTAGGCGTAGGCAACGAACTGGTCACGCATAACCCCGACTACTGGTCATATAGTGTGCCTTACGTAAATGTGCTGCATGTTTTTGAAATGCCCTTGCTTGGTTTTCTTGGTTATATGCCCTTTGGGCTTTATTGTGCGGTGTGGTGGCTGTCTTTTAAATACTTGTTAAACATTTCAGCCCAATTTCCAGAAATAGACCCAGGTGTTGACAGTTAGGAGCTATATGAGGAATCTTTATCTACTGATTTTATTAACCTTCCTGTCTTCTCATGTGCTTAGCCAAGCTATTGACTGGAATAGGCGCGGGGAATCGATCAACATTGGCAGGCAAGTTTATCTGTTGAGAGAAGATAAACCCCTATCGATAAATGAGGTATCCAGCCCAGCTTATAGGCGTCAGTTTACTAAGTCTGACCAAGCTATTTTGAATTTTGGTTTTTCAGAATCTGTCTACTGGATAAAGTTTACTGTTACTAATACAACTAATGATCCCCTTCTGTTGGAAGTGGCCCAGGCCACCCTCCCGGCTGTCAGTTTTTTTTATAAAGATTCTACCGGTCGCTGGAAATCGTACCAGGCTGGTTATACGATTCCCTTACGGAAAAAACAGATTAAACACCACTTTCAACTATTTCCGCTCACGCAGAAAGGAACTGATTATTTTTTACGTGTACAAAGTGTAGGCTCACCAATTCCCATAGCCATATGGAATGAAAATTTATACGAAACACAAATACTGTATCAATTGATAACTTACGGTATTTACATGGGTATGCTGGTCTTCGTTATTCTGAATAACTTATTTTTCTTCTTTTCGCTTCGACGAGTCATATACCTGCAATACACTATTCTTGTTTTTTTATATGCCTTCTTTTCTGCACTTTATGATGGCTACATTCTTTACGTATTTCCCAGTACTGATTTACTAACTTGGTACATTATTAATCCTATTATAAATCAGCCGAACGGACTACTGTACAGTATTTTTTTTCTGGAAGCCTGGAAATATACCCCTAAGCTTTATAGACTCTCTTTATTTGTTGCCGGGTATTTTACCTCGTATGTTATCTGGCACTTCTTTTTGCCCCTGTCTGTTGTTCTTCCACTGAATCAACTGCATGCACTTGTTGGTATTTTGTTGATGACATTTTTGGGTTTCAGTGTAAGCATACGGGGTAATAAGTTGGGTTATTATTTTGCCGCTGCATACTGCTTGTTTTTTATCATTGCTACTGTCGAAATCGTTTATCTACAAACAGGGCGACCAATCTATTTTTTTGCGCTTAGTCACGTTTCTATCGGCATCTTCATCGAAGTGTTCATGCTGGCCTATGCGCTTTCGAAACGGTTCGAGTGGGAACAAAATGACGCTATCAAAGCCAAAACCGAGGCCCAGCAACAACTGCTGGAAAAGACCCAGGAAAACGAACAACTCCTGCTTGTGCAAAACGAGACCCTTGAGAACGAAGTGACCGAACGCACCCGCGATATTGCCCATAAATCGCTGGAGCTTCAGCAATCGCTCGATCACCTGAAAACCACCCAGATTCAGCTTATCCAGAAAGAGAAAATGGCCTCGTTAGGGGAGCTTACGGCCGGTATTGCCCATGAGATACAGAACCCACTCAACTTTGTCAACAACTTCTCGGAGTTGAGCGTAGACATGCTCGACGAACTGGCCGACGAACTGGCTGCGAACCACAAAGACAATGCACTGGCTCTTGCCGAAGAATTGGCCAACAACCTCAAGAAGATTACCCATCATGGAGAACGGGCTTCCAGCATCGTGCACAACATGCTGGAACACTCCCGCGCCAGCACCGGACAGCGCGAACCAACTGATCTTAACGCCCTGTGTGATAACTATTTACGGTTGACATACAATGGATTACGGGCCAAAGACAAATCGTATGCCGCCAGTTACACGCAGAACCTTGACCCGGAATTAAGCCCATTGAACGTGGCAGCGCAGGACATTAGCCGGGTGCTGATGAACCTGTTTAACAACGCATTTTATGCTGTTCGCCAAAAACAACTGAGCGGAACGGCTGGCCCTAACTACCAACCCATCGTTTCGGTGGCTACCCGGTCGTTGCCCAATGGTGTCGAAATTCGGGTGCATGATAACGGTACAGGTATTCCTGTCGATTTGCAGGCCAAGATTTTTCAGCCGTTTTTCACGACTAAGCCTAGCGGCAGCGGCACGGGTTTGGGCCTTAGCCTGAGCTACGACATCATCACCAAAGGCCACGGGGGTACGCTGGAGGTAGAATCGGAAGAGCAAAAGGGTACCACGTTCACCATCATGTTGCCGGGTTAAAGCCGGGAGCACACGCTCGACTTCAGTCGGCCTCGAACCGGATGGCGAGCGCTACAGGGCAGGCAATGGTCATGCCTGCCCTGTAGCGCCGGATACCAGCGCGGCATGCCCGCCACGGTCCGCAAGGCTGCCTTATCAAGCACGCGTCCGTGTGATTCCACCACCCGAATGTGAGTTAGATACCCATTGGGCTGTACCCGGAAACGTACCTGCACCGTGCCTTCTGTGTCATTCATTCGGGCGGAGTGGGGATACAGGTCGGGGTTTAGAAAATAGGATGTCAATGCCTTTTGCCCATCCGGGAAAAAGGGAGTGTTATTGAGTGGCACATATTCGCCAGAAACATTGCTGTTGATTTGCTGAGCCGTATTAGCCGACTGTTGAGGCTGGCAGGCTACAGGAGCCATCGTTGATTGGGCTAATGCCAGCGAACTGGATAAACTGATAAAGACAAGGGTTACTAGGCTGCGTTTCATGATGCAGTGATTTGCTGGATATCAGGCAGTTATTGCCAATACAAAGCTCGCAATGCACCTGTAGCAGGAAATCACCGAACTCCGTGATTTCTCCGGCTGAACTCCGTGATTTTGGTGGGTAAACAGTCTATGCTTTAAACCGAATTTGCTGCTGCTCGAAGGCGCGTTTGATGGCCTTGATGACCTCGCTCTGGGCGGCGAGTGGGTCTGTTTGAACTGGATTGATCCAGCAACTAAGCGTAAATTGAATTTGCGTATCGGCAAAATTCCGATAGAGCAGATCGACGGGTTTGTGGGGCAACACAAAGGGTAACTGCCTCACAGCCAACTGTGCCGCCGCCTGGGCTTTGGCCAGATCGTCGGGGTAGGCCACCCCCGCCAGCACGTCGATGCGGCGTTGCCCGGAGCGCGAAAAGTTGATGATGGGTTTCTGGAAAACGTCTTTGCTGGGAATCTCGACGGTTTGGCCCTGCCCATTGTCGAGCAATATAGACCGGAGTTTGATGTCGAGCACCCGCCCCTGAAAACCGTTGGTTTCTACGAAATCGCCCACCTGAATGGGTCGGGCCAGGGCAATGACGGTGCCCGAAATGAAGTTGGCGGTGAGGTCCTGGAAGGCAAAGCCAATGGCCAGGGCAATCACGCCCGCGCCAGCCAGCAGCGAGGTAACGGCTTTTTCAAGGCCCACCACGCCCAGCGCCACAAATACACCCACGCCCAGCACCACAAACCGCATAATGGCACCCGTCAGGTTCACCAGCGACTGATTGTTGCTCACTCGGCTCAGCCCCGCGGACACCCAGCGTTTCAACCACCGCGACAGGATAGTGAAAATGATCAGTACCAGCACCGCCACCGCAATGCGGGGTATGAGCCGCAAACTCTGCCGCCCCCACTCGGTCAGTTCGGCGTAAATCAGATTAATGTCCATGGATGTTTAATGTACAATGGATAATGTACAATGTACAATGGCTTCGTGCATTACCCTAAGTGCGCGAAGCTATTGTACATTGTACATTATCCATTGTAAGTTTCCTGACTTACTTAAACCTCGCCAGCAGCTCGTCGCGGTAGCCGGGGCTGAGGGGGATGGGCAGCCGGTCGCCGACGAGTACCTGATGGCGTTCTATTTTGTCGATGTGTTTCAGGTTGACGATATACGATTTGTGCACCCGCATGAAATCGGTGGCCGGTAGTTGGGCCAGCCCTTCGGCGATGGTCATGCGGGTGACCACTTTTTTGTCGTCTACGTAAAACATGAGGTAGTTCCCTTCTGATTCCACAAAGAGGAGTTCGGCCAGATCGATGCGCACAAAGTCGTAGCCGTCTTTCACAAACAGGGTGGTTGGGGTGGTTTTGGGTGTTTCGGCGGTCTGGCCAGCGGCCTGTTTGGTATCGGCGTCGCGGCGGTCATTGGCGCGGTTGGCCGCCTGCAAAAACCGCCCGAAATCGATGGGTTTCACGAGGTAATCGACGGCGTTAAGCTCGAAGCCTTTCACTGCGTGTTCGGCGTAGGCGGTGGTGAAGATGAACAACGTACCCGGTGGTAGCAGCCGCGCCACGTCGAGACCCGTGATATCGGGCATATTGATGTCGGAAAAAACTAGATCAACGGGGTTGGTGCGCAGGTAGGCGAGGGCTTCCACGGCGTTGACAAAGGTCTGTTTCAGGTCCAGAAACGGCACTTTGTTAGCGTGAAACCGGACCACGTCCAGCGCAATGGGTTCGTCGTCGATGGCAATACACGTGAGCATAGGCAGCGGTTTTCAGATCTATAAGGGTTTTCAACCGCTATAGGTTTCTATCGGAGGCTCGTTTGCGGACCCACCTGATCGCGGGGGGTATCACGAACACATAATATAGAATGATCCAGACACCGCTGATTTTATGCCCATCCTGATTGGCTGCTACCAACACCCCGATGGGTAAACCGGCCAGAAAACAACCGATGATGAGTTGCCACAATGCGGCTTTTGTGATCTGGTATTTCCCAATCTGGATCATGTTAATTTGTTGTTTGTCAGTTGGTTAGTTGCAGAATAAAATCAGTGGTGGCTCGCTTGCCTGCTATGCGTTCGTCCAGCGTATAGCGGTCGGGATATAGCAACGTGAGACGCTGACGGATGTTCTGGAAAGCGTTGTCGGTGGTGGTCAGGCTGGTGGCGGAGTAGGTCAACTGGAGGTGGAGTAGTTGCCGCTGAACACTCAGCTTACCGGTCATGCCCACGGAACCCGCTTGTTGCAGGGCATGGTCGATGAGGGGCGTGAGCAGGAGGGGGGGTAGGGTGGCGGGTTGTTCGTCCCAATCATAGCTGAACGATACCGCCTGCTGGTTGGGGAAAAGCTGCCGGTGAAACTGCACGTATTCATCCACAAAACGAAGTTCATCGCCCACTGCCACGTTGGTTGCCTGGGTTTGTTCGAGCTGGTACCGAATCAGCCGTGACAGTTGCTGCACGCCGTCGGGGGTGCGTTGGCCACCTTCGGTCAGGGCCGTGCCGAAGATGTTGTTGAGGCTGTTGAACAGAAAATGGGGGTTCACCTGCGCTTTCAGGGCCGTCAGTTCGGCCTGCGTGCCGGTCTCGGTCAGTGCCCGCCGGGTCTGGTTTATTTCGCGGAAATAATTCCAGATGCCATAAACAACGCACCAGCCCAGTACCCACCAGGCAATAATGGCGTTTACCTGATTGATGCCCACCGCAAGCTGCAGCAGGCCTTCATAAGCACCCTGCATGATGATCAACGCAAAGATTGAATAGAAAATGATACCTAGCCAATGCCCCTTAAAAACCCATGTTTTCATGAAAAACCGGTAGTTAATCACCGCCAGACTCCACAGCACGCCAAGCCACGGTAACGCCTGTTGGGGGGCATAGACAAACCGTAGTATAACATACGCCGCTGTGTAGCCAAACTTGTAGCCAGCCGAACGAAATCGGTTTTGGGTGTAAGGATCAAGCTTCGGAGTCGAGTCCAAGTAGAGAGTCAGGCACTGTTCGCTGTGAAACAGCCAAAAAGAAAGTACCGACAAGATCAGGACGATGTAGAGGCTGTATTTATACCAAGACTGCCTGACAGACAAGGGGATACGAGCAGTGAGTTGACGCAGACGATTTAGCATAGCTTTATGTTGAGCAGGACGGTGTAGGCATTCGCGGTTTCAGTGGTGGTAATTTTGTGCAGTTTGGGGTAGGCCAGTTGCAGGCGTTTACGCACGTTGGCCAGGCCCAAACCCGTGCCGCGTTCCAGATCGGTGCGGGGCAAGATGCTGTTTTCCGAACGGAACGTTAGCACCCCATCGGCCACGTGCAACTCAATCCTGACAAAGCAGGCTTCGTTGATGCTGATGCCGTATTTGAACGCGTTTTCGATGAGCGGATTCAGCAAGAGCGGCACCATAGGAGCGGGCTTGCCGTCCCAGACCACGTCGGTAGTGATCTGGATAGAATCGCGTTGGGGGAGGCGTAACTCCTGCAACCGGAGGTAGTCGCGGATGAAGTCCATCTCGCGCGATACATCGGTGAGTTGCTTCCGCGATTCTTCCAGCACATACTGCATGATGCCCGCCAGTTGGGCCAGGCTCTGTTCGGTGCGGGGCAGGTGTTCGGCCTGGGCCGATGCCTGTAGCTGTTGCAGGGCGTGGAAGATAAACGGCGGGTTCACCTGCGCCGACAGGGCAGCCAATTCGGCCTCGCGGGTGGCCTGCGCCAGCGTCCGGTCTTCGCGCTGCCGGATGGAGGCGTGCATCACCAGCGACTGCAACAGCCAGAACCCAAGTGTGAGCGTAGGCAGTGCCGTGTCGAACCCGGCTTTGCTGGTGGCGGGGCTTATGTAGAGGGTTGTACTGGTCAGCAAATACCAGATGCCCCAAATAGAGGCCAGTGCTGTGAAAAATAGTAACCTGTTTTTTAACGCGTTGTCAAACAGGGTTTTACGGGAAAAATGCCAGTAGACGTAATAGCCCGTACCGATAAGGATGAGGAATATGGGAACGTATATAGAAAAGGCTAACTGCGAGTAGAGACGAGTCGGGGCATCGTCCGTGCTTCCTGGTACCTGAACGCTGTTATATCCTTCCCGAAAGCTACGGCTCATATCGTCAAGAACTGATGTGTGGCTACGCCTGCTATAAACTTGATGGAATTTGGCGTACAGCATAAACCACTTATTCACGGGTAACATGACACTGGAAACAGTCAGCCATACCACTCCAATCCCAATGAGTATCAGCGGCCAGTATTGTTGCCAGAATCCCCGAATGCGTTGTAGCATGGCTGGTGTCGGTGCTGCCTGAGCAACAGCTGGGTGTGGCTGTGAATAGGTTGCGGGCATCATTGCGGGTTGTTGGAAGTCCACTGTTGGTTGTTTTGCGCGAAGACATTATGTGCTTAGGGAAGAAGTAAGGTACGTACCGCGTTCGAGACGATCAGGGCGTCGGCAGACAGGGTATGGGCTACTTTGGTGAAATCCTGCCCCGACGTGTTGTTGAGGTTGCGCCGGATGGTGTTCACCGAAAAGGCCGCTCCCAGAAAAATGATGAGCCAGATAGCGATTCCAGGGGTTGATTTGCGGTTCATAAACAAGGTTGCGCCAGGCGTTGTGGTTGCTTGATGAATCAAACCTACGCCCGGCTCTCCAGGTGGCAAATCATCTGGGATGACCACCCCGAACTTTGGGACAAACTGGTCAAACTTTGTGATATAAACGACGAAGCGGTTCTGCCCAGGAGAGCAGAACCGCTTCGTTTTGTACAAACACTGACCGTACCCGTTCGGGTTGTCAGGCCTCAGAACTGATAGTAAAGCCGCACCCGCAGGCCCACCGAAGCGGTGTTCAGGCTGGGTTCGCTCACGGCGAGCGGTACGGCGGCGAACGGGCTTAACTGCCCCACAAAATGGCTCCACCGCCGTTCGGCGCTGAAGCCCACCGTCCAGCTACTATACCAGTTCAGCGGGCGATTTACGTTCAGGCGCTGACGCACGTCGTCAGGGTCGCGCGGGGGGCGCAGCAGCGGCCGTTCGTAGTCGAAATGGATGGTTTCAGCCGCGTTCAGGCTCAGATTGAGGCCCACAAACGGCGTTAGCTGCACCTGTTTACCCACCGCCAGCCGGTAGCCAACCTGCAACGGAATCAGCAAGGCACGTCCCGAACGGCTGATGTCGACAGCGGGGCGGGGGACCGCAGCCGTGGGGGGGGAGGGCGCATCATTGGGGTATTGATTACGGAAATTACGCCGGGTTTTTTCGGTAAACTGGGCTTCGGTCTGGAAGGCGTCGCCCCGCCAGGTGGCCTGCCCAATACCGGCGCTAACCGTCCAGTGACCAATGACGGCTTCGGTGTTCACGCTCAACGCCGATTGCTCGGTGCCAACGTCGCCGCCAATGCCCAGCCGCCACTGAATGGCCGAGGGTGTTGGCCGATTGGCCGGGGCTGCCGCCGCGGCATAAGGCGACCGGTAGCGCACGCGCCGAAGGTGGCTGGCCCAACTCGTTTCCAGTGCCTCGGTGTTGAGCGTAATACCGACCGGGTTGATCGGCTCGATCACCTGCGGCACAGCCTGTGGGATAGGCTGTGCTACCAGTTTGGTGGTCGCCTCTGCTATCGTATAAATAGCAGATTGTGAAGTATTTACGTTGTTTTTTGGTGCTGTCTGGGCAGTTGACGGAACGTAGCGGGTGTTGTCATAGGCAGGTGAAACGTCCAGTGAATTAGGTTGGTTTTTTGACTTATCAATCGAGCCGGGCACCGTCGGTTGGCCCGTTCGTCGGCCAGTGGCCAGACGGGTTTCTGCGGGCGAAACAGGTGCACCCGCTGCTTTTGGCACAGGGTCAGGAATAGCCGGGTCACGGGCCTGGGCATCCTGGCCGGTAGCTTGCCGGGCCAACTGTCGTTCGGGCTGTGGACGATAACCCACAACGGGTGCATCGGCTGGTACTGATTGCGGCCGGTCAACTGCCCGCACTGATGCTGTGCGGTTGGCGTTGCGGCTGTCGGTCTGCGCCAACTGCGGTGCCAAACGGGGTGGTTTTGCCGTGTAGGTTAGCGAAGCATTGCCGTAATGACCGCGTTGCTGCACCACATAGATGGTGTCGGGCCGGGTGGGCACCTGACTCAACTGCATCACCGACTGTTGCAGCGACGTTTGTGCCTTTTCGAGTCGGTCAATGCTCTGGGTAAGGGTTTGCACATGCTGGTTCAGCGTTTTATTGGCCTGATACTGCCACACCGATGCCACCACCAAACCGGCCACGGTAGCGGCGCTGAGGGCGGGTTGCCACCATTGGTGGGGGCGTTGCCAAACGGACGGTGGAAAACCCGCCCGGTGCATGAATTGCTGGAACTGCACCCATTTTTTCTCCTGAAACGGGGGCGAGACGCTATCCAGTTTTCGGCGGATGGCGTCGCTGAACTCGTCAGTTTTCATAATATTGGGAGGGGTGGTGTTTCGTTGAAAAAGCGGTGCCGACAAGCTCCTGAAGCCGGATGCGTGCCCGCAGAAAATGAGATCGGATCGTGGCCTCGTTGGCGTTGAGCGTATCGGCCACTTCACGCAGCGAATAGCCATCAACCACGTGCATTACAAATACGGTGCGCTGCACGGGGGGCAACTGCTGCACAAGGGCCAAAATGTCGTCGGCCGAAATCTGGTCGATAACCGTGTCGGGAACGGGTATATCGGGCACCGTACCCGTCAGGCTCGACTGGTTGGTAACGGTATCGAGTTTGTGGTATTTGCGGTGGTAGCTGATGGCCGTATTCACCACAATGGTGCGCAACCAGGCTTTGAACGGCAGCGATGTATCGTAGGTGCCGAGGTGCTGAAACACCTTCAAAAAACTCTCGTTCAGCACGTCGTCGGCTTCGTCGGCGTTGGCCATGTAGCGCATACAGACGCTTTTGGCGTAGCTGTAAAACTGCCGGAACAGCGTTCGCTGGGCCTGCGGATCGTTGGCCTGGCACGCCCCGATCACACTGAGCAGGTCGCTGTCGGTAAAGGAAGATCGTCGGCGGAAGAACAAGATACTGAGGCGTTTAAAACGTTGATCCCGGTTGTCGTATAAAGTACGTACCAGATGGGCCTGGTGTTGCAACGCCTGCCCGGATAAACGCGTATTTGTTGCCAATTACCGTATCATCATTCACCCGACGATTGCGTATGGCAACTATTTTACTCATTGCTGGTCGGCAGGCCAACGGACCTGGCCTACCGGGGGGCAGCAGCTACATGGCCCAGTTGACCCGTCGGCTACAGGCCGATGGGCTGGAGCCAGTGGTGTATGAGCTACAGCCGCCTGACCTGAGCGAAGCCAGTATGTGGTTGGTCAACCAGCCGCTCAGTCGGTATGACCTGATTGTGCTTCAGCCTGATTTCGGCAAGCTGGCTTTCCGTGAGGTTCGTCAGCAACTGTCTATTTTGCTGGGTCACCTGCATCAGGTTCGGGGCCGGACCTGTTTACTTACGCCCCTGCCGCAACGCGGCCGCTCATTCCGGCGTACTCAGCAACGAAGCATCTGTCTCGACGTGGCCCGCAACTGGGGCATTCCCTGTTTTGACACGACAGACATTCTGGGAGCAGGCGACGAATTTTTTCAGGCCGGTGCCCAGGAAGACCTTAGCGCGGTGGCGCACGAGTTGCTCGGCAGCGAACTGTATGAGGTCGTTGTTGGCCTGACCAGTCCAGACGGACCACCCCCCGCGCTGGTCATACCTGCCGAAGTGCCCGCCTGGCGGCGTTATTTCACGCCAACCTGGCTGTAAGCTATTGAGTATTTTGCGTTGATTTTATAAACCGTTAATTCACAACAACTCATGTTACAAAAATTCTTGCTCGGTGCGGCATTGCTGGTAGCGGTGGCCGCCTGTACCCAACAGAACGTTACCACAGATCCACAACAGGACGCTGAATCGGTAGCGGTGATCAACTCACTGGCTCGTTTGGGCAATCCCAACAATGCCACGGCCATTACGGGTAAGCCGTGCAGCGAAACCATTATTGACAAAGCCAAACTGCCCGCAGCCGCTCTTACTTACGTAGCCAGCAACTACCCATCGGCGTTGTTCGTGCAGGCCGAGCAGGGTACCGACCGCGATGGCAAAACGTTCTACGAGATTCTGTTTACCATCGACGGTAAACATCGTCAGCTTCACTTCGACGCGGCGGGTATGGTACTGGTTGGCCCCGGCAACGGCCCTAAAGGTGGCGGCGGTTTTGGCGACCACGGTCACAAAGGAACCCCACCCCTAAAAACTGACATAACGGCCGACAAACTGCCCAAGCCTATCACCGACTACATGGCCGCTAACTTCGCTGGTTATACGTTCGTGAAAGCCGAGGTCGTAACCGATGCCACCAACGGTGCCGTCCTCTTCTTCGATGTACGGTATACCCTCAACGGCAAAACGTCTGAGGCCCACTTCGACGTCAACGGCAACTTGAAAGCCCCCCACAAAGGCGGTCCCGGCGACGGCCATTGATCCTATTGATCCACCTGCTTCGTATTAAAAACGGGCCATTCCTACGCAGGAATGGCCCGTTTTTTTGGTGTATATCGTAGATTGATGGTGTATCACCAGAAAGTGCGCCTAGTTGCTAATTGTCACGGTTCACACATGAAGACAATTTATTCTTCGCCTCTGTATGAATAAATAGTTGTGAAGAACTGCTGTTGGCAATTCTTGATCTTGTTGCTTAGATCGCGTGAGTAAATCCCTCTCACAATTGGGTCTTCTTGTTCGTAGAGTAAAGCTGTAGTCTCCTCAATGAGTTGATCTAATTGATTTTTAAGCGTGTTGTATGTTCTATTATGGATGAAAAGTATGGGTTCCAGCGCATCATCCCGTAACTCAAATATATGTCGTTTGTAGGGCTTGATAAATGCATCAAGAGCGGTGTCATCTAAGCTAGAGTTGTCTAGTTCTTGGCCCAGTGTATGTAGTGTGTCGAATGTCCTGTACGAAACCTCTAACCGCGCTCTAATCGCTTCACGATACCATTCAAGGCGAACTGTTTGTTGCCTGAGCCGTTCGGCATCATATGCAGCTTGTATCTCTCTTTCTTGTTGGTCAGCACTAGTTTTTCTATCCTTATTTTTTTGATTTATATAGGTGAACACTGAAAAAATAAAGGCAAGCACAGCAATGACTGTATTGCTCCAATCTGGACTCAGTGTATAGCCAGAAAAAGAGCCAGAACCGGGCTGGTTCTGGCTCATAGATGTGGTTGCGCTGAGTACCTGATTAAACAGAAAGTGCATTGTCTTCCGTTAATATACGATCAATGGCCTCTTCTAAGTCTTGGGTTACGTCATAACGTGGAGCATTGACGAATTTAACACGCTGTAGGAAGCCATCACGGCCATACATCCGTACTACATCAGTCAACAACTCCTCCAAAAACGAGGGGTTGATTGACCGTACTTCATCGGGGATACGAATGGTTAACACATCATTGGTCTTCACCAATTGGTTGATGTTTGATTGTTTACGCACCTGCAAACCCCGGTCGCGACCTGTGAATACCTTCGCTCCCTTTGTCAGGTAGACGTTAAGATTCAATTCGGTTGTCATAACAGTGGTTGGTTTGATTAGTCGATAGGTGCCGTATTTTCAGGCTTGATGCAGATGCGGGCAGAAAGCATCGTGCCAGGAAAATGATCGGCCACAAATTTAACGAATTTATTGTCAGGGCTGTCATGTAGTGAGTTTGTGCTATTGAACGGCATAATCTTATGTTTAACCGGCTTGCCATTCCGCTCTACCTCCTGATTGACAATCTGATACGTGCCATCAAAGATGATTCTTGCGCTGCCCGAAAGTATGGTCATTTTCGACTCGCTGTCGCAAGCCATATCCCCTTTCAGGCCGAAAAAGCTTTGAATAAAGCGTATTGAGCCATTGCCACGTCGCCATTCTTTATGGCTCGTCACTCCCTCCTGTAACGCGTAGAGTGTCCAGAGTGTTTCTTCTTCAAACTTTGCGGCCTTAAACAAACTTCTTCGTGTGTAGGTCTCTGACAAGTGTTCCATCTGCCTGACGGCCACTTTGTTTGGGCAGCGCAGGTCTTTAAACTTCTGGTAGATGGTGTCGCCAAAGTTCATGATGACCAACTGAAGCGTTCCCAGCACATCAGCGTCCTGCACTTGCTTCTGAAAGTATCCCACTGCATACCTGTAGTTAGTAGTGGCGTGCTCACTGGCGTTAATCAACGCTTCGCCAACTACCTTATACAGTTGGGTTTCGGCATTCTCTGTTAATTCGCGGCCAACGTCTCGCAATGAAGCCACTACGTAGTCGACAATACGTGTGATTTCTAGGTCACGTGACTCAGTACTCCGTCTGTTCTTTCGGTTTCCAATTTGTAGTGGTAGTGGAATAACATCAGAGAAGTGAATATCAAGCTTACTAAATAGCCTCATTCCTCCCACCGAGAACAAGACCTTTGCAATCTGGTCCTCTTTATAATTGATCGGAACTATAGTTTGTACATGCCTTTTTATTCGCAAACGATCACACGATTTGTAGTACTGGATAAATTCTCGCAGTAGCACATCCATATATACCTGCGCATCAATATCAATCCGCTGGCATTTTTGGTAATCGATGAGTAAGTCAACTACTCTCTCATGATAAAGGCAATCGAAAAGCTGACGAATAAATTTGAAACTATCAGATGCATATTGCTCATCTGATAAAGAGAAGACAGTGGGAATGGTTAGTACGGCCTTGTGGGAATGTACCCAAGCTCGTTCTCTCATTCGCTCGTATTGACTTCTCCAAAAATTAATCAATTCACCAAAACGAGCACCTGGAGCAACCAGGAGTGATTCTTTAAATCTATAGTACGGTGTTGTATCATGCCGTTTGTGACGCTTACCACGAGCTATACCATCAATATACTGCTGATGATAAAGTTTGGTATAAGATTGTTGACTTTGTACACGTTTGCATCGCTTCCGCTGGCGTTTACTAACCAAATTCTTAGCGGGAATTTTTATCAGAGAAAGCTTCTTCATCACATACAGGCTGATCAGTCCAATTTAGCACATTTACGTTACTTTTCCTACGCCCCAAACGTTTGGGCCAAAAAGCTGGGTATGAGCCGCAGCAGCTTCACTTCGATTCGGCGGGTATGGTGCTGGTTGGCCCCGGCAACGGTCCTAAAGGCGGCGGCGGTTTCGGCGACCACGGTCCCAAGGGCAATCCACCCCTGAAAACTGACATCACCGCCGATAAACTGCCCAAGCCCATCACCGACTATATGGCCGCTAACTTCGCTGGCTACACGTTCGTAAAAGCCGAGGTAGTAACCGATGCCACCAACGGTGCCGTCCTCTTCTTCGATGTACGGTATACCCTCAACGGCAAAACGGCTGAGGCCCACTTTGACATCAACGGTAACCTGAAAGCGCCTCATAAAGGCGGTCAGGGTCCGGGTTGATCGATCTGTTTCGTATTGAAAACGGGCCATTCCTGCGCAGGAATGGCCCGTTTCTAGTTACGGGGCGCGTGCTGACGGGCCTGCTGCCGCAGAGTTCGTTGTCGTGTTTTTGGGTGCTCTGCAACAGGCCCGTAACGCCTTCGATGCAGGCTACACCGATGCCGGTTTACCGGTGTGTTATCCAGAAAAAGATCAGGAAAACATAAAAATAACAAAACACTTTACCTACACAATCTATTTAGACCATAGTTTTAAACCTTATAAATTGATCTGATTATGACTTCGCAAAACAGCACAACCGCCCTTACCCAACAAACCGTACAAGCCCTGAGCGGCAGCGCCTCTAGCGTATCGCCAACCGACGGTGCTTCACTGATCAACAATTGGATCAGTGCCCTTGGCGACAGCAGTCCCCTTAGCGGCGGCCTCACGTCGCTGAAGGATGCACTGCAAAGCGGTAGCCCCGATAGCAGCGAAATCTCGTCGATCCTGATGGGTTTATCGAAGCAAACGGCATCGGCAGCCTCACAAGCTGGCGGCGACGCCCAGGGTTCGCTGCAACAACTTGCGTCGGCACTGGAAAGCTTCAGCAAACAGTTGTAAGCAACTGTAGTACAGTTAGTTAAAAAAGGGTTTCGTTTCTGCAATCCCCATTCGGTGGAGGCAAAAACGAGACCCTTTTTGTTAAATTCAATTATAGTCAGTCCGCTTTACATCCCCAACAGCGCCGGAATATCGCGCACTACCATGCCCGGGTGGGTCGATTCGGTGTTGCCCGTGACCAATATGCCTGACAGGCCAACGGCTTCGGCACCGCGTATGTCGCGCTCCAGGCTGTCGCCCACGAAGAGTGTACGGTAAGGATCGGCGCTCAGCTCGGTCAGGGCAACCCCGAACAATTTGGGCGAAGGCTTGACGATGTTATAGTCAGACGAGAACACGAGGGCATCAAACAGGTGAAGGATGCCACAGGCCCGGAATGCCTCAACGAACGGTGTTTTTTCGGACCACAGATTACTCACCAACCCCAGCCGGTGGGTGGTGGCCAATGTCCGCAGTGCCTGGCAATGGCCATCCGGAATGTGGCCCATTTCGTGGTGGGTAAATACGTCGTGGAGGCAATCGAGATCGGCCTGGGGTAGGTCGAGGTCGGTGAGGCCTTCGGCTAGATAGACACTCGCCGGGCGAAAATTTTCGTAGTAGGCCGGGTCGCCGTAGTGGACGTTCATGACGGCATACGTATGCTCGATGATGCGCTGTACGTCATCGTCGGCATGGTACGTACCACCCAGTTGACGGTAGGTTTGAGCGTAGTCTTCGCGGGCTGAAAAACGGTTTCCCCCAAACATAAGCGTGTCCATCAAATCCAGCAGAATCAAGTCGTACTGGTCAATAAAGCGGGTTTCGGTGTGCATAGATACCCAACACTGGTCAGGTATTGGTTGTTGCTTACTGGCCAAAAACAGTACCGGATGACCAGGACCATTCGCTCTTATTTTGCCCGGACATTCATAATTTCTCGTTCATAGTCAGTAAGTTATATCGTCCTACATAGTCTACCTATTTTATATTATCTAGTTTTTTATTGACAAGACAGGCAAACGTGCGCTAAATTGGTCTGATAATTGATAGGCGGGTACTGTCAGCCACTCTTTCCATCCACTATTTGCCTTAATCCTACCAACTTGTTATGCAGAAACTTAGTCTTAGCCAGTCGCTACAACAGAAGTTGTCGCCGCAGCAGATCCAGTTCATCAAGCTTCTGCAAATCCCCACGGCTGAACTCGAAAACCGTGTCGAAGAAGAACTCGAAATCAATCCTGCCCTCGAAGAAGGCATGGACGAAGAGTTTGAAACCAAGGACGAGTACGACGACGATTTCGACGATAAAGACGAGTTCAGCGAGCGCAATGACGACATCGACATCGATACCTACCTGGCCAACGACGAGTTTGCCGGTTATAAAATGCAGGGCGATGGTGGTTTTGGCGAAGAAGAGCGCGAAATGCCCCTGGCCATGGGGTCCAGCCTGATCGACGCGCTCATGCAGCAGTTTGGCTACCTCCGCCTCACCGATGAGCAGCGCATAATTGGTCTTCAGTTGCTGGGTAGTGTTGAAAGCGACGGCTACATCCGCCGGTCCATGCAGGCCATTGTGAATGACCTGGCTTTCTCGCAAAACGTCTTTGTCGATGCCGACGAGATCGAGGCCGTTCTCCATAAAGTTCAAACCTTTGATCCACCGGGTATTGCCGCCCGCGATTTGCAGGAATGTCTGCTGCTGCAACTACGGCGCAAAGACACTACCGATCCCTGTATTCAACTGGCCATCCGGATTATCGACGAGTTCTTCGACGAGTTTTCCAAGAAGCACTACGAAAAAATTCAGCGGCGGCTCAATGTCAGCGACGAGTCACTGAAAAAGGTGGTGCTGATCATTATTAAGCTGAACCCCAAACCCGGCTCGGTGGAGGGCGATGACAATGCCGCTCAGTACCTGACCCCCGACTTTTTGCTCACCAACGCAAGCGGAAAGCTCGAACTGACCCTCAATTCGCGCAATGCGCCCGAACTACGTATCAGCCGGTCTTTTGCCGACATGCTCGATACGTATGACAAGAGCAACAAGACCAACAAGGCGCTGAAGGAAACGGTCAGTTTTGTGAAGCAGAAACTTGATTCCGCCAAGTGGTTTATCGACGCCATCAAGCAGCGGCAACAGACGTTGCTCCGCACCATGAATGCCATTGTGCAGTATCAGTATGATTTTTTCTTCAACGGCGACGAGACCAAATTGCGGCCCATGATCCTGAAAGACATCGCCCAGATGATCGACATGGACGTCTCGACCATTTCGCGGGTGGCCAACAGCAAGGCCGTTCAGACCGAATTTGGCATTTATCCGCTCAAATATTTCTTCTCGGAAGGTATCGCCACCGACTCGGGCGAGGACGTCAGCAGCCGCGAGGTGAAGAACATCCTGAAAGACATGATCGAGAGCGAAAAAAAAGTCAATCCCCTATCGGACGACAAGCTGGAGAAGATGCTCAACGACAAAGGCTACAACATTGCCCGCCGCACCGTGGCCAAATACCGCGAGCAACTCAACATCCCCGTGGCCCGCTTGCGGAAACAGCTTTAAGGAGTTTTGAGTTTGGAGTTTACAGTTTACAACGGTCCGACGCTGCGGTTGCTTCGCCTCAAGGCTACGCAAGCATACACCGAGCGCTAAGTAACCGCAGCGTCGGACCGTTGTAAACTGTAAACTCCAAACTCAAAACTGTCTTTTGAATCCCCGCCTTGCTCAATTTTTCTCGGTCTGCTGCCATCCGTTGTTGATGCCGACGTATTTGTTTGGCCTGCTGATGGTTACCACGCCCATTCGGCTCAATGTGGATACGTATTCGGCGAAGGCACAGGCCAGTATTCTGCTGCTGCTGTTTATTGGCACCTTTATGGTACCGGCCATGCTTATCTACTACCTCTACCGCACCGGCCGCCTCACGGACATGACCATGCCCAACCGCACCGACCGCAAGTGGCCGTTATTTCTTACGGGCTTGATTTATACGGGTGTTACCTATCTTTTCGCCTTTCGGATGAACCTCCTCTCCGACACGTCGCCGCAACTGGCGGTGGTGCTGGCGGCCATTACGCTGTCTATTTTGCTGGTGGCTATTATCAGCTTGTA
Organism: Cytophagales bacterium; assembly: GCA_038230755.1. Taxonomy (GTDB): domain Bacteria; phylum Bacteroidota; class Bacteroidia; order Cytophagales; family Spirosomataceae; genus Fibrella. The sequence goes on from JBBRMP010000072.1 coordinate 18,211, forward strand.
CTGGAAAATCAGCGCCCATGCTGTGGGTATTGGCGGGGTGCTGGGCGTGGTGCTGGCCATCATGGCCAAATACGGCGACACTGACTTGTTTTTGCCCCTTGTGGGCCTGCTTGCCCTCAGCGGTCTGGTGGCTACGGCGCGGCTGCAACTGAATGCCCACACGCTTGGGCAGGTGCTGGCGGGCTGGAGCCTGGGCGTGTTGGTGAGCAGCCTGGCCGTGTTTGGGCTGCTGTAGCGAAGGGGTAATGCTGTATCTTTAACGAGATGCAACCGCTACCACTTCACCTCGATCTATTTGCCCTCGTTATGCTGCTGGGCGTGGCGCAGGGTCTTTTTCTGGGCGTTTTTTTTCTGACTGGTTCACGGGGCCTGCACGTGGCAAACCGCTGCCTGGGCTGGCTGATGCTGGCCCTGGCCGCCATCATCGCCGAAATTGGGTTGTGCTACACCAACGCCATCATGCAATGCCTGTTTCTGATCGACTTTTCGGAACCAGTCTCGTTTACGGTGGGCCCACTGTTCTATTTTTTCGTTGTGGCACGGCTACACAGGCGGTTGCCCCGGCAGTGGGGCTGGCACCTGCTGCCCGCGCTGGTCTGGGCGGTCAACGCCGTTACCTGGTTTTACCAGCCCGTCGGGTTTCATTACAATTCGTTCATCCACGCTTACCACCCTGAACTGCCCTACGTGACCACGCGGCTGTATATGCCCCACGATTTCACGAACCTGCGGCCCTATGTGAGTGAACTAGTTTTAGTGAGTGTACTAATTTACAGCGCATTAACCTTATATCGACTGGTGCAGGCCTATCGCCTGCGGGGATACCGGCTCTGGCAACCGGCCCCGGAGCCATTGCCCACACTGCGCACATTTGTACTGCTCAATCTGGTGTTGCCCTTACTGATTACGGGGGTGAAATTGCGTTTCCGCGAAGACCTGGGTGATTACCTGCTGGCCTGCTACGTCACCGGCATCATCTACGTGACCTGTTACCTACTCATGCGCGGCTCCGATTTTTACCGCGAACTACTCCCCGAAGTAGCCGGTGACGCTCCCACTGAGCCGAAAAAGAAGTACGAAAAATCGGCGTTGACTAACCACGTTGAAGATGAATTGCTGACCCGACTGAATCAGTTGCTGCTGACCGAAAAACCCCACCTCGACGGTACCTTGTCGCTGCCCAAACTAGCCGCCCAACTCCGCATCAGTCCGCATCATCTGTCGCAGCTACTCAACGACCGACTGGGCCAAACGTTCTTCGACTGGCTGGCCATGCACCGGGTGGCCGAAGCGCAACGGTTACTGACTGATCCCAGCACGGCTCACCTCAAAATAGACGACGTGGCCGAACGTGTCGGCTACAATGCCACCTCGGCGTTTCATACCGCCTTCAAGCGCATCACCAGCCAGACCCCGGCGCAGTTTCGGGACGCAAACCGGTCGGCGGCGGGTTCGTCCCGGTCGGCACGAAGTTCGTAGCTATCGGCAACTAGGACGATGGCAGGGCGTGGAAGCACCTTTACCTCGATCAAACGAAACAGCGTATGCAATCTGCCCCACGGCAACCCCAGGCCCCAGACCGACCCGTTGGACCGCCTTTGCCCTCTGCTCTTGGCTCTCCGCCCTTAGCTCTCCCCCCTACGCTCACCTCCCGCCGGTATGACCTCGACTGGCTGCGGATTATTGCCATCGTGACCCTGATTTTCTACCATACCGGCATGATCTATGTGTCGTGGGGGTGGCACATCAAAAGCGCTGAACACAGCCAGGCGATGGAGACTATCATGCGGTGGCTGCACCTCTGGCGAATGCCGCTGCTGTTCTTTATTTCTGGTGCGGGCACGTTTTTTGCCCTGCAAAAACGCAGCTACGGAGCCTATGCCAAAGAGCGCGTTTGGCGGTTATTCGTCCCGCTGGTGTTCGGTATGTTCGTGATCGTGCCGCCCCAGATTTACATCGAATGGCTGTTTCGGGGTCGTTTTTTGGGCAGCTACTTCGCCTTCTACCCCAACGTATTCGGGTTTCAGCCCTATCAGGACGGTGGTACGGGCGGCGCGTTTAGCTGGCACCATCTGTGGTTTATCTGCTACCTGTTCTTCTTTTCGCTGCTGAGCATCCCACTTTTTCGGTGGCTTCAACGCGCGGGTGGGCAGCGCTTCACCGACCGTATAGGCCTGTTGGTGGCGCGGCCCGGCGGGGTAGTTTGGCTGGCTATCTTTTTGTTAATCAACGATGTCATATTGGGCGGGTTTTTCCCGAACGAAACTCACGCGCTGATCAACGACTGGGCGCATTTCATGAAATACCTGCTGCTATTCTGGGGCGGTTATCTGCTCATCAGCCGCCGCGAGTTCTGGCAGCCCATCGCCGATCAGCGACGTTATTTTCTGGTGGCCACGCTTATCTGCACTGTTATCCTGTATGGTTCACGCGCCGTATTGACCGATGCCGACTACGAGCAGCCCCTGATCCGAACGCTGTATAGTTTTAACCGGCTGTGCCTCACGTGGGCTTCGGTGTTGATGACCGTGGGGTATGGCTACACTTACCTGAACAAAAACCACCGTTGGCTCCCCCAACTCAGTGCCGCCGTGTACCCGGTTTATATTTTGCACCAGACTATAATCGTGCTATTCGGCTATTACGTGCTCACCCGCACCACCCTCGGCGTATACCCCGGTTTTCTGGCCATTAGTTTCGCCACAATATCTATCTGCGCGGCGCTCTACTGGCTGGTGATTCGTCCGTTTGGGTTGATGCGGTTGCTGTTTGGGGTGAAATAAAGGAAGGAAACTGTGGCTAACTCCGCAGAAAAATTGGTATGCTTGCCTACTAATCTGGATAACGCTCATTACCGCTCTATGTACGAAAACCTGCTCTACAGCGTAGAAAACGGCATTTGCCGCATCACGCTCAACCGCCCAGCCGCTTACAACGCCCTTAATCCCGGCCTCATCGCCGACGTTACCGCCGCCATCGGGGCCGCCGGAGCCGACGCATTGGTGCGGGTGGTAGTGTTGACCGGCGCGGGCGATAAGGCGTTTTGTTCTGGAGCAGACTTGAAAGCGGGCTTCGCCAATACCAGTAATGGCGCGGGTTTATCGCTGGGAAAATCACTGCGCGAAGGCTACAACCCCATGATCATGGCCATGCGCAACTTGCCAAAGCCCATCATCGGTCGGGTCAATGGCGTGGCGGCCGGGGCGGGGTGTTCGCTGGCCCTTGCCTGCGACGTACTCGTCTGCGCCGACGAGGCTTATTTCAGTCAGATTTTCGTCAACATCGGCCTGTTGCCCGACGCTGGTTCCACGTTTTTCCTGCCGCGCCTGGTGGGGTCATTGACAGCGTTTGAGTTGTGCAGCACCGGGCGGCGGGTACATGGTCCCGAAGCAGCCACGATGGGGTTGGTCAACAGGTCGGTACCGGCTGCTGAGTTAGACGCGGCTGTCGATGCCTTGCTTGGCTATTATGCCACGGCACCTACAGCGGCCATTGGTGCCATGAAAAAAGTGATGAATCAATCGCTCTATTCGCACCTTGACCATATGCTTGAGCAAGAAGCTGACAATCAGGATGTACTAGGCCAAACGAACGACGTAGCCGAGGGAATAGGTGCCTTTTTGATGAAACGCCCCGCAAAATTTCAGGGCCAATAATTTGACAAACCCCGTTTTTACCCTACTTTTGCAGTCCCAACACAAGGGAAAAGCATTCGTACCGGGGTCGCGCCCGACCCCAATTGGATAGATCGCCTCACTACAGTACAACATGCCACGCATTTGTAGCTCAATTGGATAGAGCACCTCACTACGGATGAGGAGGTTTGGGGTTCGAATCCCTACAAGTGCACCACAAACAGGCAAGGCCCGCTGACTATCAAGTAGTTAGCGGGCCTGTTTTTGTTGGGGGATGCATTATTTCAGCAGGTGGTTATGGCTGTAGCTCTATGTTGCCGTTGACTTTCAGTTTGAGCACTTCCACACTTTCTAATCCGTCGTTGTCAACCACCTTCACGGCCACATAATGTAGACCCGGTTTAAACTTCCACGTTTGCGCCCCAATCTTGTCTAACAGTACTTCTGCCTTGAAACTATTATCGGGCCGGCCTCCGGTGTCTTTGTAGTCGAAATCCCACGAATAGAATTCCACGCCAACCGCTGATTCGCCCCTGGCCTGGAAACTGATCGAGTGCAGCCCTTTGGCATCTTTGCCCCCGTCGGTGAGGTCAACGTGCAGGGTTGGTTTTTTGGCAATGGGTACGATGTCGTCAACCCGAATAAGTTTGATGATGACGTTTTCGCTGTTCTTGAGCCGGGCAACCTCTTCAATGGCTCCTTTGCCAAAACTGAACGCAATGACGTACCCGGCTGGTTTGCCCTCTTCTTTGTTCTTGTCGAACAGCCGTTTGTCATAGCGCTGGATAGCCGACAGAAAGTTGTCGACCACGTTGCGGCCAATGGTATCAGAGCGTTTTACCTGAATGGGTACGTTGTCGAGGGTGCGCCCGTCTAACCCCAGATCGCCCCGCTGTTTGGTGTTGGGTCTGCCGCCGAAGGTGGTCACGATGAAAGTTTCAAACGCGAAGGCATCTTTGTAGCGCAGGGTGTCGTAATCGTATTTGTGGAGTTTGGTCAGGAACGGTTGACTGAACAGATCGGCCTGGTTGTAGAGCCGTAGTTCGGTCACTTTCACGGCCTGCACCGATTGATCAATGCCAATCCATTGGCGGTGTAGTTTGTCGGCTACGGCTACCGTTGTACCGCCCCCGACGAACGGGTCTAACACGACGTCGCCTTCGTTAGAGGCCATCTTGATAATGCGCTCTAACAAGGCTTGCGGTTTCTGTGTTGGGTAGCCAATACGCTCTTTGGCTTGTGATTGAATATTAGGAACATCGTTCCAAAAATTAGCTACAATATTTCCTTTAGAATTATCTAAATATCGCTTGACACTCGGAATGCCATTTTTAGAAAAAACCAAATAACCATTCTCAAATAACAGATCGAGTTTAGCTAAAACTCCCATTTCATCACACTTTTCTTTACCTACTAATGCCTCAACTGTAACATTTGGAACAGCCCAGCTACGCCCCGCAATCGTGGGGTTATACTTATGCCATTCCATTCCAGATTCACCATAGCGAATATTGGGTGCTGTGAGGTCGCCCAAACGGTACCTACCTTTCTCATCTTCAAACCTATAATTTTCCTGAACATACTTTTCATCGAGTTTTCCGTAAACAGGATTGTAGGTAAAGTTCTCAGATTTTGAATAGTACCAAACAGTATCAGTAATGACTCCTAACTTTTTTTTAGCATCATTATGGGCATTTGTACGTAGCCAAATTACTTCAGCCCGGAAACAGTTTGCGCCAAAGATCTTATCTAAAATATTCACTCTTATATGGGCACAGGGCTTTCTCATAAAAACTCGTGGGGCTAACTTTAGGCTGATGGTTGCCACAAATCGTTGCAGTGTAGCTATAGACAGGCTCAATGGTACACTAACCAAGTTGTCTGAAGTATACTTTACTGGTTGCCGTGTTACTA
>JBBRMP010000073.1:0-23705 GCA_038230755.1 Cytophagales bacterium
ACTCAGCGTTCGGCGGGGGGCGTAGGCTTCGGCAATCTGGTAGGCTGAGTTCTGGCGCAGGTAGTCAGTAAGCCCGGCAAACAGCCCTTCGATGCTGAACCCCGAATTACGTTGTCTGTATAAATAGAGTAGTTTCATGAATGAATTATGTCACTTTTTCACAGTTTGATGTTTAATCTTCTAAAAGCCTGAAAGATGAAGATTAAAAATATGCTGCCCGTTATAAACCGTCCCCAAATGGAGAGAACATCTGTTTCGATTCCTAAAGTTGCGAAAAACGTGCTAGGTATCCATAAAAATAAAGAGGGTCTATTTACTGATAATTTAAAAAATAATTGGTATAAATAATTAAAAAGTAAAGCATAAAAGAACATAAATACTATTCCGCCAGTTACTCCAAAGTTTACATAGCCCTCACCAATAGGCGAAATATTAGAGCTTTGGTTGCCTCTATTTTCAATATTGGCAAATCGTTTCATATTTTCGTATCCACCAGTAATGGGTTTTTCGCTCCAAATCAATCGCGGAATGAAAGGATAAAAGAAGTGCTTTAATATTTCGCCATCGGCATATGGCTCAGATTGGGGAACGTGATTCATTGTATTGGCTACTATGGTACCTTGGTTTAGTCTGTTGAAAGCACTGAACATAACTTCAGAATCAACCAGATTATCAAGATCAGATACTTTATCAATCAATAAATTGGTCATTAATTCAGTATCACCCCGACGTTCTCCAAGCTTTTCGCCCCAGGTAGCCATCCGGTACTGAAACTTGACTGCCTGAACCACAACCAGTAAAAATATGCCTAAGACTATAAGTAACGCCTTAAATCTCAGTGTGTTAGCCCATTTGAGTTCTATAGCATAGTATGAAAGCCAAAGAATTGTCCAAATGAAAAGGTGACCAAACATGCCCTCACTGATAGTTTGTGATAGCATGATAAATACTGTTATTGCAAAGACGATCATCTTATATTTTCCTCGTGTATATAGTCCATAAAGTACGGAAATGTATAAAGTAGTAGAGAAGAGATTTACAATGTGCCTTATAGAAATAGGTACGAGATTATTTAATAAAGTAGCAATCACTCCAATGCCAAACAATGTTAAAACTACAGCTTCCTTATCCAGAAGGTGCTGCTTTACTCGATCTATGTAAACGTTATGAGGGGCTAGTTTATAAAAGCGAACACTAAATCCAAGATTAACGGCAATGATAGCGGGTACTGTGAAACTTAGGTACGTTTCTGAGTCGAGTGGCATTTGCTCATGATGGTACACATAAGTAACTACAGGCATAAATAGTATTTGAATACTGAATATTAACATCACTAATTCGCTAATATTTATTTTTTTTCCAAAGGTATTTAAAAATAAAAGTAAATTATAAAAAGTTATAATTAAAGCCATGCATTCCCATTGTGTTAGATCGCTAAAATTAACTAGCCAAGTAAATAAAAACATTGAGAGAATAACCAGTTTTAATTGAGTGTTCATTAGATTAGCTTTTATCACTAAAAATAAGATTACTTTCAGGTACGTCGATTGGCTAATGTTTTTTCTTGAAAGGAGGCGTCTATTTGCTCCCTATAGTCAGCATATTTTGCGACAGGATGAAACGGGTGCCGCCTGTTTCAGCCATAAGCAGGAGCCGAAATCGGAGGGTGAGCAAGGTCCAGAGCCAGCGTCTCACCAGCGAGACGGCTCCGTGTACCAGAGGACGGTCTTCATGGCAAGATACCGATTTGAAGCCGATAATGGCCAGCAGTTGTTGCATCGACGTGGCCGTAAATGCCGTTTCATGGGTCAGGTCGCCGTACCGGATACTCATCCCGAAAATGCCTTCCGCGTTCGGCGTGTGAATCAGTAGCTTGCCGGTGTCGGTCAGCTTTGCGTAAACGAGATCGAGCAGGGCCACACTTTCGGCGGTGGTCAGGTGTTCCAGCACGTCCATCAGCAGCACCACGTCGTAGGTGTCGGTGGTCTGTTGCAGAAACGCGGTGATATCGGCTAGGAGTACCTCCCGCACCCCCATTGCGTGGGCCAGAGCGACCTGTTCTGCCGAGGCATCAACGCCCGTAACGTTGGTGTAGCCAGCCTCCTTCAGGTGATACACGTAGGGGCCATACCCACAACCCAGGTCCAGAATGGCTGCCGACTTATTACCGGGCAAGAAGCTGTTTATGAGGTAGTTGGCGTATGGTTTCTTGAAGGCAAAGGTGGCCCTGGCGTCGTCCATAACCGGGGTGGCTCCGGCCTGTCCACTGCTGACATAGGCTCCATACAGGCGTTGCCGGGTGGTGAGCGTTGTGTTCATCGAGTTTTCTGGAAGAGGTAGTACGCAATGGCCAGTTGGCAGCAGCAGCTACCGATCATGGCTACCGCCGAGCCACTGATGCCGTAGCGGGGAATGAGCCAGAGGTTGAGCAGTACGTTTAGGGTGGCCCCGGCCATGCTGTGCCAAAGCACGTAGCGCGTATAGCCGGTGGCGTAGAATTTCGTTTCCAGAAACTGTACGCTGAGCGTGACGCTATAGGCAATGGCAATCAGTGGCGCGATCAGAAAGGCGGGCCGGTAGGCATCGGAAAGCACCAACCGGCCAACGTCGTTACGAAACAAAAACAGGCCACCACAAACCGGAACGGCCACCAGCCAGAACAGGCGCAGAGACCTGGCAATGGCCGGTGGCTGGTCGGCACGGTGGGGCTGGTCACGATAAAAAGCCAACACCACTGGGTTTAGGTAGGTCATCAGCGGCGCGGCCACCAGGGCCATGCGTGCACCGAGGCCATAGCCCATGACATAATAGCCCACGTCGGCGGGCGTAAGCAGGTAGTTGATGAGGTAGCGGTCGGCGTAGGCGGTGGCCCAGCCAAAAAGTCCGTAGACCATCAGGGGGCGGGCATAGGTGAGGTAGGCAGGCCAGAGCGTCTGGCTATCGGCGGGGGCTACGCGCTGCCAGTGGAGGCCAAAACCGGGTTGCGTTTGGCCTGCCTTCCGGAAGGCAAGCCCCGCCAGTGTGGCGTAGAGCAGCGCGTAGCAAACCCAGAGGCCGGTGGCCTGCGCTCCGGGCCAGACCAGCAGCATCAGCACCAGCAACAGCAGGTTTAGCAAGGGGCTGAGCACCTGCAACAGCGCGAAAGATTTATGGCGAAACGTGGTGTTGAGGAAATCGGTACCGAACGAAAACAGGCATTGGGCTGTGATGGCCAGCCAGATAATACCAATCGGCAACGGCACCCAACGCAGGGCCATCAACACGGCCAGCCCGGCCCCGACCAGCATACAGCCCCGCCACAACAGCCCGCCATAAAACCGGATAGCCAGCGCGGGCGATGCCTGTTGCAGTGAAAATTTGAATGATTGAATCAAGGGAGTGACCAGACAACCATACACAACCAAGGCACCAGCTAGCTGCACATTATACTGCCCAAACTGACCCGGAGCCACGTAGGTGGCCAGCACTTTGCTATACACCAGTCCCACCAGGGCGGTGAGTCCCTGCGAGCCGTAGAGCATCAGCAGCGTAGGCCCCGATTGCAGGCCGTTGAGCCGACTGGCCCACCCTGTTTGCCGGACCATTTTCATGGTGTGGGCAACCCAGCCAGGGTTGTAATCCGTTGAAGGTCAAATACATACCGTTTGCCGTAGGCATCCCAAGATCCGTCTTGCTGCCGGGTGGCCGCCTGGGTCTGCATGTGCTGCAATAACGCCGGTGATTCGTAGAGCCGTTGCAGGTGGTGGGCAATGGGCCGGGGCGACCGGATGGGTACCACAAAGCCGTTTTGCCCGTCTACGATGCTATCGGCGGCCCCATTGTTGGGGGTCAGAATCACAGGCAGCCCCACGGCGAGCATCTGCGGAACCACCATCGAAAAGCCGTCCTGCACCGAGGGCTGCACTCCCACATGGGCTTTGCCGATCAGGGTAGGCAGATCATAATGGTTTACGTGCCCCCAAAACGTCCAGTTGGGCCGTTGGTAGCGGGCAATGGTCGGTTTTAGTTCGTCGGCCACCTGCCCCACAAACCAGACATCGTAGTGGCTGGTGGGCAGGTTCAGTTCGTGAAGGGCCTGAAAGAGGTAGAGCAGCCCCTTCTGAATGGTGAGTGCGCCCAGATACAGGATCGTGAAACGGGGAGCACGGCCACCCGCCGGAGAGCTGCTGGCGGGCCGAAAATGGGTGCTGACCCCGTAGGGATTCACCAGCAGTTTATGTTCGGGAACGCCGCGCTCCAGAAACGTGCGCTTCACAAACTGCGATGGAATGACGATGTAGTCGGCCTCATCATACTCCTGACATTCTTTGGCCACCACGCGCGGGTTGATCTGGAATGACAGCCCAAACCGCCCATATTCGTCCTGCAAAATGGCGTCCTGTTGCTCGATATGGGCTGCGCCGCGTTCCACAATCGTCAGTTTGCCATCTTGTTTGGCCTGCCGTATGCTCACGAGCGACATGCTGCTCCAGCCGATGAACGTCTGGTAGCTGGCGGAGCGGCGTTTGAGTTGCGCCGCCACCCACCGGTCGTAGAGGTGGCTATTGGTGTATTCGCTGCTCAGCCGAAGGCGGGCTGCTATAGCCAGCGGAATCATGGTCTGGATACGCTCTGCCGGAATTTGCTCCTTATCCGTCCTCGACACGAACGCCCGCATCAGCGTATTCCGCTGGTAGGCGTAGCGCGTGTAGAACCGGCTGAGCAGGTTTTGCCCGACCAGGTACTCGGCCAAGTTAAACGCGTGAAATTTACCGGCACAGGAGAGGCTAATCATGGCGTTGGCAGGGTCAGTTCAGACCCATAATGGTCAGTAGTTGGCAGGCGCGTTGGTCGAAGGTATGCCCTTGTTGAAAATGCTGGTACTGCTCTTCGGCAATGGCGTGGCGTTCGTCGGGGCGGCTCAGGAAATGGCGAATCCGGTCGATGGCTTCGTCGGTGCTGGCAAAGGTGAAGGCGGCGGGCGGCGTGGCTGAGTATTCATTCAGGGTTGGTTTATAGTCGCATAGCTGAAAGCCCCCCGCTCCGTAGATTTCAAAGAACTTCTGGTTGGCCGACGTGAACTCCCCGTAATGAAAGAGGTTAAAGACAATTTTTGCGCCGTGGACCATCCGGTTCTTTTCGTCGCCCGCGAGGTGTCTTCCGTTCGACAGGGCGCGGACGTCGGGCGGGCAAAACCGCCCTACCGATCCATAAATAACCGGACGAATGCCCGCCCTGACCAATTGCTCGATGACCCGCACCCGGTAGGGGTACAAACTGCCGTACATCAGTACATCGATCTGGGTTTTCTCTTCCGATACCTGCTTGCTAATGAGTGGCTTACGGTGAAAACGCGGGTTGAAGCCTTCGGGCAGGTAATGGGCATTGACTCCCGCTTTGTGCCGCAAAAAATCAACCATGTACGGCTCCTTGCTGAAATAAAAGTCGTAATCCGACGCCATAATCTGCTGTTGTTCCAGTACCGCCGGGTGGTCGGGGTTTACCTGGGCAATCGGAATGCTGCCCAGCCGCTGCCGCAACCCATCGATCAGCGACGGTGGCAACGACCGATACACGCCCACGATGAGGTCGGGCTTTTCGGCGGCTATTTTACGAATGGTCAGCTTATTGAGCGCGTCCCGGTAGGGCCTGGCAAACCGAACGCTCCAGTAGGTCAGTTTACCGATGGGCAGCAGCCGCATATAGTCAATGAGCGTACAGGTATGGCCAAGCTGCTCGAAGGAGTCACAAAAGTGGTGTTCCAACGAGTCGAATAGCTGACTACCAATGACAACGATTTTCATGTATTGCTGCTACGGTCTTGCCGGGTAATGGACTATTTTCGATTCCAGAAAGGGAAACTAAACCCTTTCCTGTTTACTTTTTTCTTGTCCGTTTTGGCTTTTTCTTCGCCGTAGCCAGCCCGGTACATGTAGCCGTAGCCCGCATCGTAGCCATAGCCGTAGTTGTATTCGTAGTCCTTTTCCATGTCGATGCCGTTGATGACGAGGCACATGTTGGGGAAACGTTTTTCCAGATAGAGGGTATTCACGTTTTTCAGGAAGCCTTTGCCCGTGTAGAGGTGCCGCACGATGTAGAGTGTCATGTTGGCGTGTTTGGCCAGGATGTTGGCATCCGTCACTAGCCCCACCGGCGGGGTGTCGGCAATGACCACGTCGAAATGTTCGCGCAGGTTTTCGAACAGGTAGCGCATCTTGTCGCCGCTGAGCAGTTCAGACGGGTTGGGGGGCAGGATGCCGCAGGGGATGAAAAACAGGCTGTCGTAGCCCGGCACGGGCTTGATGATCTCGTCCATCGTGGCCTGCCCCGACAGGTAGCTCGACAAGCCCACCGGGCTGGCTTCCTTGATGTAGCGGTGGAGCTTGGGCTTGCGCATATCCAGTTCCAGCAGCACCACTTTCTTGTCGGCAATGGCGAGGCTGGCCCCCAGGTTGAGCGAGATAAACGATTTGCCCTCACCGCTGATGCTGGAGGTGACCAGAATGGTTTGCTTGGCCCCGGTGTCGGCGTTGAAAAACTGGATGTTGGTGCGCAGGGCACGAATCTGCTCCGACAGCAGCGACCGGCTTTTGGCCGTTACTTCCAGCGGCGAATTGACCTGATCGGACTGAATTACTTCGCCAATGATGGGGGCATCAGTGGCGTCTTCGATCTGCGATTTGCGGCTGATCTTGTTGTTGAAATAGTCCATCAGCCACAGCCACAGCACCGGAAGCAGCAGGCCAATGAGTAAGGCAAAAAGGTAAAAGTTGCGCCGTACGGGTTTCACCGGGTCTGGATCGGCCTGGGCGTCGTCAATGACGCGCAGATCAGATACGGTGGCGGCAAAAGACATGGCTGTTTCCTCGCGTTTCTGTAGCAGATAATTGTAGAGGTTGCCCTTGATGCTGGCCTGCCGCGAAATGTCGAGCAACTGCCGTTCCTTCTGCGGAATGGTACGGATGGTGGCTTCAATCCGCTTGTTGGTGGTTTGGAGGTTGTTTTGGGTGCTGGACAGAATCTTGCGGAGCGTCTGCACGTTTTCGGCCACGTTGCGCTTCGTATTCCTGATCTGCTCGTCGATGCTTTCAATCGGCACCGATTTTTCGGGAACGGTGCGGATGAGTTTTTCGCGTTGACTCTCCAGATCCAGCAGGTTGCCAATCAGGCCCGTGAGGGTGGGGCTTTCGAGGCCAACGGTGGCGGGGGCGGCCACAGCGTTGCCGGTTTTGCTGGCAATGTATTTTTCGATCTCGCCCAGCGTACCCAACTGAATGTTAACCTGCCCCAGTTGCGAGTCGTTTTCTTTGACCTTGTCCAGAAACAGTTCCGATTCGGAACTCAGGTCTACTATGCCCGAATTGGTTTTGTAGCGTTGAATATCGCCTTCCACGGTGGTCAGCTCGCGCGAGATGATGCCGAGGCGGTCTTCCACGAAGCGCAGTGTGTTGGCCGCCACGCGGTTTTTATCCTGCAACGAAGACAGTTCATAGACGTACACCAGCCGGTCGAGGTAGGCCACGGCGCGGTCCGGGGCGGTGTCTTCCAGGGTCAGGAATAGGACCGACGCCGACTTGTTGGGCTGGTTCACCCGGAGTCGTTTTACGAACGATTTGATTACTTCATCGGTCCGGTGAACCGTCACGGTAATCTCATTGTGGCGTATCTGCACACTATCGCGTCTGGTAATCAGTACCAATCCCAGCGGTGACTGCGTGGCCTGCCCAAACGGACAGCTTACCCCGTCGACGATGGCTTTGCCGGGCACCACCGTTACGGGAATCGGCTTGTCATAACGAGCATCGACAGGGTTGATGACTTTCACGGTAATGGGGGCATCCTGGTAGATGTCGCGCACCCGCCAGCGGTCTTTGTAGGAATACGTAATGTCCATACCCAAGTCTTTCACCACCTTTTTGGCCAGCTTGTAGGACTTAAGCACCTCTATCTCATTTTCGACCGCTTTTTTCGAGCCGAACATGTCGAGTTCCTGCATCAAATCCTGCTTGGACGTACTACCCATGCGGTCGTCCTCTTTGATGAGAATGCTGGCCTGGGCACTGTAGGTATATTTTAGGGTGCTGAGGTAGATGAACATACCTACCACGCTGACGGCCAGTGCCAGCGCAAACCAGTACCAGTTGCGGAGGTATTTGGTGGCCAGAAATTTGATGTATTCCTGACCAAACTGATTTTTTGACTGTTCAAAACTTGACATAATCGACCGGAGCGGAGTAGGCGGTGGGTTTGTTGTTGATGAGCAAGTTAAAAAAGAATAGACAGGAAGCCGGGTTAGCGGCGAACCAGATTCAGAATCACCGTGGCAATCAGTGTAAGGCCGCTCACAAGCGTGGGAATAAGCGGAAACAGTCGGCTGGCCTGTAGTTTCTTGCCGTTTTTGGGTTCCACATAAATGACGTCGTTGGGCTTTAGGTAATAGGCTGGTGAGGTAAATACGTTGCGGCTGGTGAGGTCGACGCGGATAAAGGTCTGTTTACCCGCCGTTTCGCGGATCACCGTGATGTTGTCTCGTTTGCCATATACGGTCAGGTCGCCCGCCAGGCTGATGGCCTCGGTTAGGGTAATGCGTTCGTTTTGCACCGTAAACACTGACGGCCGTTCCACCTCGCCCATGACCGATATTTTGAAGCTGAGCAGCCGGGCGGCCACATACGGTTCGCGGAGGTAGGTGGTGAGGGTGTCGCGCAGCGCTGTTTCCAGTTCGGCCAGACTCCTGCCCACCACGCGCAGGGCCCCCAGCTTGGGAAAATTGATGGTACCCTGTTCACTGACCCGGTAGCCAATGGGCAGGTTGTTGGTTTCCTGCGTGCTGAGGCCACCGCCACTGGCCGACAAAGCCGCTCCCATCCGGGCAAAGGGATTGAACACCACGTCAGCCTCGGTATTCAGGCTCGATACGGCAATGGCCAGCACGTCGCCCGGTTGGAGCCGGTAGGTGTATGGCCCCTGCGGTGCCTGCGCCGAACTATCGGCATTCAGTTTCTCCTGAAAATAGGTCATGTCGTCGCGTTTCTTTTTCGACGATTGCGCCCGGCTGTCATGTGGAACGGCCAGCAGACTCCAGAAAAACAGTAACGTAGTAAGTCGTATCAAGTGCATCGGTGGGTAAAGCAGTTGGGTATTATGGATGGCTAACGTCCCGGGCCTACTGGCGAACGGCTGGCTATATACGCATGGAGACGGTTGAGCGGTCAAGTATTGATTTAAGGTCATACACGACGGCCTGTTCGTGGCGGCATAACGAGCGGATATCCAGCGTTTTAAATTCGTCGTGGGCCACGGTCAGGATCACGCCGTCGTACGTTTTGTTGAGGGTGGTCAGGAGCCGGATGCCGTGTTCGTCGAGCACTTCCTGCGGCACAGCCCAGGGGTCGTACACGTGGATGTTGATGCCAAAACCACGGAGTTCATGGTAAATCTCGGCTACTTTGGTGTTGCGCACATCGGGGCAGTTTTCTTTAAACGTGATACCCAGCAACAGCACCTCGGCGCCCGACACCGGAATGCCCGCTTTGATCATGGCTTTCACCATTTTGTTGGCCACGTAAATGGGCATATCATCGTTCACGCGCCGCCCCGACAGGATCACCTGGGGGTGGTAGCCTACACTTTGGGCTTTGTGGGCCAGGTAATACGGATCGACGCTGATGCAGTGCCCCCCCACCAGACCGGGGGTAAATTTCAGGAAGTTCCACTTGGTGCCCGCCGCCTCCAGCACGTCCATCGTGTCGATACCCAGCCGGTCGAAGATCAGGGCCAGTTCATTGACAAACGAGATATTGACGTCGCGTTGGGCGTTTTCGATGGCTTTCGCGGCTTCGGCTACTTTGATGGAGGGTGCTGCGTAGGTGCCGGCCGTGATGATGGCCCCGTAGAGTTGATCCACGAAACGGGCGACTTCAGGGGTAGAACCAGACGTGATTTTCAGGATGTTGGCTACCGTCCGCGTTTTGTCGCCGGGGTTGATGCGCTCCGGCGAATAGCCACAGTAAAAATCTTTGTTGAACCGCAGTCCGCTGACAAGTTCCAGTACGGGTACGCATTCTTCTTCGGTACAACCGGGATACACCGTCGATTCATAGATGACCACATCGCCCCGTTTCAGGTATTGGGCCACCATGTTGGTTGCCGTCAGCAGGGCCGATAGGTCGGGCCGTTTGAACTTATCAATCGGGGTGGGTACCGTCACGATAAAGACGTTACACCTCGTTAGCGAAGCGGCGGTAGCGGAAAAAGTAATGCAGGGGCTGAGGGCGAAAGCGGCAGGCTCAATCTCGCGGGTGTGGTCCTGTTGCTGCTGAAGTTCGGCCACGCGCTGCCCGTTGATGTCGAACCCAACGGTGGGCCAGCGTTTACCAAATTCGAGCGCCAATGGCAGGCCAACGTAGCCAAGACCAACGACACCGATGTGCACGGATGCAGGCGTTGAAAGAGCAGGAAGCATTCTTTAAAGCGGGTAATCAAGTTACGTACGGGGGCATAAAGATAGATTCTATTATCATATAAACGTGGGCACCGTGAGCGGAAGCTGGCAAGCGGCCTGGTAGTCGGCTGACTGTAGTGCTTTTTCCAACTGGGCGAGGTCGCGGGCGCGGTGCAGGTCAGACGAAACAAAATCGACCAGCCCGGCGCGGATGAGGGCGCGGGCCGTCCGTCGGGCATCGTCGCCGTAGCGCCCCACCAGCGACATCAGGTTTACTTGCAGGCTGCAGCCCTGTTCTTTCAGGTGGGCCAACTGATCCATTTTTCCCCGAAAATAGGGGTAGCGTTCGGGGTGGGCCAAAATGGGGCGGTAGCCTTTCACCTGCATCTGAAAAAGCCAGTTGGGCAGTTGCCGGGGCAGGGCCGCCCAGCCCGTTTCGATGAGCACGAAACGTTCGACCCCGAAACTAAGCAGGTCGTCGTGTTGCAAACGGGCGTCGAACAGTTCGTCGGTGAGGTATTCGGCGGCCACGGTAAAGGTCAGGGGCAGTTCGTGGGTGGCGATGAGGGCCTGCACCTGTTGCCCGGCTTCGCGGAGGTGAGCCGAGGTGTTGGGGTGAAAATCCTGGCTGATATGGGGGGTGGTGACCACGTGCCGAATACCCCAGTCGGCCAGTTGTTGCAAACAAATCAACGCCTCGTCGATGTCCTGAATACCATCGTCGATACCCGGCAGCAGGTGGCTGTGCATATCGAGCGGATAGCCAACGGTTACTGCCCCACCGGCTGCGGAAGCTGAATTTAATTTGTCTTTAAGCGTTTGCCAGAATGAAGCCATTTCGTACAAAGCTATACCGAAAGCGCTACAACCTGGACAAATCGGCCGCTACGCAGGCTAAGTTAATGAACACTTTTTCCCCAATAAATCTGTTATCTATCTGTTTTGCGTAGGTACGCAAACACACCAACCAACTATAAATCGCTTCACTGTTCATGGCAACGCGTAGTCTCATCGCTCAGGTACTCAGTTCCATCTTTTTTGGCCGCTCGAAAGCGAAGGCTGGCAAGTATGCCCGTAATGGTCTCAGTATGCTGGGGTTACTGAAAGCAGCGTTGGGGAAGAGTAACGGGATGAAGGGCGACGACTCGATCGGGTTCCGGGAGCAGGTTATGCTGCTCAGTCGCATGATCAAAGCCTATGTGGCGGGCGACTACCGTCAGATTCCCACCAAGACGTTGATCTCGATGCTGGCTTCGCTCATCTATTTTGTGTCGCCAATTGATTTTATTCCCGACGTGTTGCCTATTTTGGGCTTCGCCGACGACATTGCGCTGATGGTGTGGCTCTTCAACTCGTTGCAGGACGATATTGCCAATTTCCGTGACTGGGAACGCAATCAGGCCCGCGCTACGGGTAAGGTGATCGACATTAAGAGCTAACCGGCTCATTGCCCAGTACGTTTCAACTTTTAATCGCTTCTTCGGAAGGCTTTTCTTATTTTTGCATACGTTCTAAACAA
The DNA here is from genome assembly GCA_038230755.1 of Cytophagales bacterium. Taxonomy (GTDB): domain Bacteria; phylum Bacteroidota; class Bacteroidia; order Cytophagales; family Spirosomataceae; genus Fibrella. The sequence goes on from JBBRMP010000073.1 coordinate 11,943, forward strand.
CCAACAGACATGATTACAGCATCAATTTTAGGAATAATGGGTTTGGGCGGTCAGGAGATGCTGCTCATTTTTCTGGCGCTTCTTTTGTTCTTCGGTGCCAAGAAATTGCCCGAACTGGCCCGTGGCTTAGGCAAAGGCATCAAAGAGTTTAAAGAAGCCACCAAAGACGTTCGCGAGAACATCGAAGACGGCCTGAAAGAAACGAAATAATCGCTTTCTTCTCATATGCAGCCAACCGGACGCCCCCAAGACGCCCGGTTTCTGCTTTTAAACGGCCCCCTACCCCCGAAGGGGGAACCTGCTTGCGCCCGTTGTTGACGCGGCAGCACTTCCCCCTTCGGGGGCTAGGGGGCTTCCCTTTATGCCCTACCGCTCCTTCCGTACTGTTCAGGCTGATTTGGCCAGTGGCACCGTTACCTGTCGCCAACTGGTGGATGATTACCTGACGCGCATTGATGAAAACGCCCACCTGAACGCATTCACGGAAGTATACGCCGACGAAGCCCGCCAACGCGCCGATGAACTCGATGCCCGGCGGGCTGAAAATCCGGCTGGTATCCGGCGGTTGCACGGCATGGTCATCGGCCTCAAAGACGTACTTAGTCACGCCGGGCATGGTCTGCGGGCGGGGAGCCATATTCTCGACGGATTCACGGCGCAGTTTTCGGCCACGGCGGTAGAACGGCTGTTGGCTGAGGATGCGATTATCATCGGGCGGCAAAACTGCGACGAGTTCGCCATGGGGTCGTCTAACGAGAGTTCAGCGTTTGGCGTGGTCCGCAACGCGGCTGATCCTGAGCGTGTTCCGGGTGGCAGCAGTGGCGGGTCGGCGGTGGCGGTGCAGGCGGGGCTTTGCCTGGCTAGTATTGGCTCCGACACGGGCGGCTCGGTGCGGCAACCTGCCGCGTTTTGCGGCGTGGTGGGGCTGAAACCTACGTACGGACGCATCAGCCGCTGGGGGCTAGTGGCTTACGCCTCTTCCTTCGACTGTATCGGTCCCATTGCCAATACCCCCGCCGACGCGGCTTTACTCCTGGAAGTCATGGCCGGTGCCGACGACTTCGACAGTACCGTATCGACGCGGCCCGTGGGGGCTTATTCGCAAGCCAAACTCCCCGAATCGCGCCCCATGCGGGTGGCGTATCTCATCGACGGTGTGGAAAGCGAAGGCGTTGACGTGGCTATACGTGAGGCTACACAAAACGCCATCGACCGGCTCCGTGCGGCGGGTCATGTGGTCGAGCCTGTGTCACTATCGCTGCTAAAGCACTTGTTGCCAACCTATTACATCCTGACCACCGCCGAGGCGTCGTCGAATCTGTCGCGTTTCGATGGGGTACGTTACGGTCATCGGGCGCAACTGGTGTCGGGTGAAGAACCTGATTTAGTAGCGATGTATAAGCAGAGCCGCACAGAAGGGTTTGGCCCCGAAGTGCGCAAGCGTATTTTGCTGGGCACCTTCGCCCTTAGTGCCAGCTATTACGACGCCTATTACACCAAAGCTCAGCAGGTGCGCCGACTGGTTCGCGAGGAGACCGAGCGGGTGTTTGCCCAGCATGATTTTCTGCTCACGCCCACTACGCCCAGTACGGCGTTTCAGTTAGGCGAAAAAAATGACCAGAGCCGCAACGGGATGTCGGCTGAAATTGACCCCTTGCAGATGTACCTGGCCGACCTTTTCACCGTTCAGGCTAATGTAACAGGTTACCCGGCCATATCCATTCCCAATGGTGAAGCCGACGGTTTGCCCATCGGTATACAATTGATGGCGCCGCCCTTTGCTGAAGAAAGCCTGATTGCCATGGCCTCGGCCATGCTTACCTATTCGTAACCTGAGAGAGATGAGTGAGCTGATGAAACGAGTAACACAAGTAGGGTATGGGCTTGCCGTGGTGGCCAGCCTGTTGACCGTCAGTCCATTACGGGCTCAGGTGGCCGATTCGTCGGTGGTCGATAGTACGTTTATTGTGGAAGAGGTACTCAACCTGCCCACCATTCCTGAGGCCACCCTGCGGGAACGACTGCCCCGGTTGCAACGTCAGATTCCGCTGCCCTACAACAAGGTCGTCCACAATTTCATCGACTATTTCGCCTTCCGCAAGCCCAGCTACACCCGGATGGTGATGGAACGGATGCCGTTTTATTTCCCGATGTACGAAAAGACGCTGGCGAAATACAACATGCCCGACGAGCTGAAGTACCTCTCCATTGTGGAGTCGTCACTGAACCCACGGGCGGTGTCGCGGGTAGGAGCGGGGGGACTTTGGCAGTTCATGCCCTACACCGGTAAGGATTTCAAGCTCTTCATTGATGACTATACCGACGACCGGATGGACCCGCAAAAGTCCACCGAAGCCGCCTGCCGGTATTTAAAGGAGCTTTATGGCACCTTCGGCGACTGGGAAATGGCCCTTGCCGCCTACAATTGCGGGCCGGGGGCCGTGCGCCGGGCCATGCGCCGCACGGGCGGCACGACGTTCTGGAGTTGCTACGAAGGCCTGCCCAAAGAGACCCGTTCCTACGTACCACAGTTCATTGCCATTGCCTACATGATGAACTACGGTCCCGACCACGGCATCGTGGCCGAACATCCCGACTACCCCGTAGCGTTCGATACGCTCCAGGTGAATTCGTACCTGGACCTGAAAACGTTTGCCAGCCTGAGTCAGGTGTCGATGGCCGATTTGCACAAACTGAACCCCGCCATCAGCACCGACCGCCTGCCCGACTACACCCGCGATTTTGTCCTGCGCGTACCCAGCGAACGGATGCATCATGTTCAGAGCAACCGCCGCATGATCATGGATTCGGCCAGTAAGTTGCCCGTGCTGATGGCCAACATGCTGCTGGCGCACAACGAAGGCACTACGCTGGATGCGGTCAATGACCCAACCCACTGGCGCATGGCTGGTCGTCTGGCTGATGCGGTGCCCATCAGCACCGTTGTGGTAGCTGAAAACGATGTGCCTGAACCTGACGATCTGGAAACGGTGGTGATGCGTAAGCCCAAAAAGCAGAGCCATACCGTGCGCCGGGGCGAGACACTGTCGGGGATTGCCGAGCGGTATCACGTGGACACGTACGACCTGAAACAGTGGAATCACCTGCACACCAAAACGGTGAACGTGGGCCAGAAACTGACCATTTTGCGCGAAGCGGGCGAAACCCACACCGAGCGTATGGCTAAGCAAGACGGTGGGAAGGCGCACCAAAAAGCCGAAACCGCCGCCCGCCACGAGCGCGAACGTCCCCGTTTTCACCGCGTGCAAAACGGCGATACCCTCTGGAACATCGCCCAGCGGTACGGCTTGCTGTCGATTAATAAACTCAAGAAAATCAACCACATCAAAGGCAACAGCGTCCACCCCGGTCAGCGGTTGCAGGTGGGGTAATCTTACGCTATTATGATCGCTTACCTCGACGGAATCCTGTCGTATAAAGAACCTGCCTACATCATTATCGACGTTAATGGCGTTGGCTATGAGGTATTTATCTCGTTGCAGACGTATGCCACGCTGCCCGGTGGGGGCGACAAAGTGAAGCTGTTTATTCACCATAATTTCCGCGAAGACAACCAGACGTTGTTTGGCTTTGCCCAATCCGACGAGAAAGCCCTGTTCCGCGAGTTGATTGCGGTGTCGGGGGTGGGGCCGAATACGGCGTTGGGCATGTTATCGTCGATGGCACCGCAGGATTTGCGGCTGGCCATCATGAGCGAAAACGCCCGGGCTATTCAGGCCATCAAAGGCATCGGGGCAAAAACGGCGCAACGGATTATCCTGGAGTTGAAAGACCGCATGAAAAAATCCGGTCTACTGCCCGATGGCCCTAGCTACCGGCAACAGGCGGGTAACCCCACCCGCGAAGAAGCCCTTGCTGCCCTTGTGGCCCTCGGCTTCCCCCGGCAATCGGCCGAAAAATCCGTCGACGATATTCTCCATTCTGACTCGTCGCTAAGCGTAGAAGATATCATCAGGCGGGCGCTGCGGTAGAAGGAACCTCGCAGCACTGATCCATTCTTAATTCTGCATTCTTAATTCACGAACGGATACGATTGGCCCGGTTTTCGCCGTTGTGATAACGTTCCAGCAACCCTAGTTGTTTACCCATCCGATTGTACACCAGTTATGGTGAAGCGTTACACCGTTCGAGAGCTTAAACTTGCCTTCTATACGCCTCTGAATCAACTGGTTATTGCTACTGGTTTGGTTCAGGTTGTCCGATTGTTGCTGCTAATTGGGTGCATTGCGCTTTCCAGCGAGTTCGTTTTAGCGCAGACACCGGCCCGTAGGGGGCGTACTACCCCCGCTAATTCGACCACCGCGCCCGCCACCGACCGGCGCAAAGCCGTGGCCGACTCCATGAAGGCCGTGGCGCAGGAACGCCTCGACAGTTTGCGGGCCGTGAAAAACGCCGCCCGCCGCCCCACCATCCGCTGGCAGGACCGGTACACGTCGCGGTTTTCGGACCAAAACCCCCGCTCGCCCTACCTGCTTCGTGACCCCAAAGGCCTCGGCACCGATTTCAGGATGTTGCCCGATAAGTCGGTCGCCATCAACGAACGGCTGACGCCCCGGCCCGGTGTCAGCACGGGCGTTACCAACAGCAACATCGTTACGGTTGGCCCCACGCCCGGAGCGCCCACCAGCCAAACCAGCCCCGTTGGCAATCGCCCGATTGGACTACCCTACCGCCCCGGCGAGGTGGTGCCTTATTCCGATTTTAACCGCCTCCAGAACGAGCGCATCGAAGACCGCCTCTTCCGTGATTATGCCGCCCGCCGCGACGGACAAAGTGCCGTGAGTGGCCGGGGGCTGATACCCAAGCTGGAAATGCCGCCCATTCTGGACCGTATTTTTGGGGGTAACAATATTGATTTTAAGCCCAACGGCTTTGTCACGCTCGACCTGGGCTACCTCTACCAGTTTATCGACAACCCGGCGGTGGCGGTGCGGTTGCGGCGGCAGGGCAACTTCATTTTTAACGAGCAAATCAACCTCAATTTCAACGGGCAAATTGGGGAGCGGCTGGGTGTACTGGCCAACTTCGACACGAAGGCCAGCTTTAATTTCGAGAACGCACTGAAGGTCAATTACCGCCCGCAGGGGCTGGTGCCGGGTCTGGGTGCCAACGGGTTGCCCCAAATGCCGCAGGTGCCGGGGTTGCCCAATCTGCCCACTTTTGGCAGCACCCAGATAAACCCGCAAATGCCCTTTGCGCCGCAGAACGAGAGTATTCTGCAAAACGTGGAGGTGGGTAACCTGACCTGGAACCTCAATAGCCAGCTTATCCCCGGCGTACAAAACCTGTTTGGTCTGAAAGTGCAAACGCGCTTTGGCAAGCTCAACGCCACCACCGTCATTTCGCAGCAGCGGTCGCGGAAACAGGAGATCATCTTGCGCGGCGGGGCCATGAATCGACCTTTTGAAATTCGGGCCGACCAGTACAGTGAAAACCGCCACTTCTTCCTGTCGCAGTTCTTCCGGAACAACTACGAACGCGCGCTGAAGAGTTTGCCCGTGATTACGTCGGGTGTGACGGTGACGCGTTTAGAGGTATACGTGACCAACCGGACCAACACCACCGAGTCGCTGCGGAATGTGCTGGGTTTCTCGGACCTGGCCGAACCCGTACCCTACAATACGGCCAACCCCAACGTGCAGTCGTCGGTGGTGGCGGGGTCACCGGCCAGCAATGAGGCCAACGTGCTGTTTAGCCGCGCCAAAACCAACGCCGATCTGCGGCAGATCGACCGCACGTCGGAGGTGTTGACCACCACGTTTGGTTTGCAAAAGGGCACTGACTATGACCTGTTGCGCGGGGCCAAACGCCTCACCGAGCGTGAGTTCCGGTTCCAGCCAGAACTGGGGTACATCTCGCTCATAACGCCCCTGCGTAACGACGAAGTGCTGGCCGTTTCGTATGAATACACCTACCAGGGGCGGCACTACCAGGTGGGTGAACTGACGGAAGATTATCAGGGCCAGAGCGACGATAAGGTGCTGTATTTGAAGCTGTTAAAATCGTCGACGATACGCAACAATCTTCAGAATCCGATGTGGAATCTGATGATGAAAAATATTTACTCGCTCAATACCACGGCGTTATCGCGGCAGGGTTTTCAACTTCGGATCATCTATAAAGACGACGTCACGGGCATTGACAACCCCGTATTGCAGGACAGTGAACTGGCGGGTATTCCGCTGGTGCAGGTGTTCAACATGGACCAGCTAAATCAACAACTGGACCGCCCCGCCGACGGTAATTTCGACTTCGTGGAAGGCGTAACCGTCGACAGCCGCAATGGCGTGGTGATCTTCCCGGTGCTGGAACCCTTCGGCTCGTTTCTGGACCGGAAGTTGTCCCAGCCGGAGTATAAGGCCAAATACGTTTTCAACGAACTCTACCGCACTACCCTGGCCGATGCCCAGCAGCTATCGGTGAAAAACAAGTTCTTCCTGCGGGGCAGCTACCAATCGTCGAATGGCGTGCCGACGGATTTGCCCTATGGCGTGAAAGAACAGTCGGTGCAGGTGTCGGCGGGCGGGGTGCCGCTGGTGGCGGGGCAGGACTACGTGATCGAGGCGCAGCGGCTTCGGTTTCTTAACGAAAGCATTGCCAATTCGGGCCGCGAAATCCGGATCACCTACGAACTGCCCGACCTATTTCAGAACCAGATTCGTACCCTCATCGGTGGCCGGTTCGATTACCGCCTGGCACCGGATATCAACGTGGGGTTCACGGCGATGAACATGCGCGAAACCCCGGCGGGATTCCTGACGCGGGTGGCTATTGGCAACGAACCCGTGAACAACACCATGCTGGGGGCCGATATCAACCTGCGCAGAGACGCCCCCGGTCTTACGCGGTTGCTGGACCGGCTGCCCCTGATTCAAACCAAAGAACCGTCGGCCATTCAGTTTACGGGCGAAGCGGCTGAGTTCATTCCGGGTCTGGCTAAGTCGGTGAATAACAACGCGTTCATTGACGATTTTGAGGCCACGCGCACCATTTTCGACCTCACGCGACAGCCCATTCGCTGGCGGCTGGGGGCCACGCCGCAGAACTTTCCGCAGGGTACGTTTGCCGCTCCACTGGAATATGCCTACCGTCGGGCGCGGATTTCGGTCTATAACGTAGACCAGACGCTGGGATTGCCCGGTGGCACCGCAGGCATCAATGTGAACCTCACCGCCGAAGATCTCAATAACGTAAACGAGCGGTTTTTTCTGCCCACGTCCATCTTTCCGGGGCGGTCGGCACGGCAGATTCAGTTGCCCGAAAACGTGCTCGACATCGCCTATTTCCCCGACGAGCGGGGCATGTACAACTACAACCCCAACCTGACCAGCGACGGTAAACTGCCTACCCCGCGCCAGAACTTTGGGGCCGTAACCCGCGCTGTTTCGTCGGACAATGATTTCGACAACGCCAACATCGAGAATATTACGTTCTGGATGATGGACCCCTTCACGAATGATCCCGTTCGGGGCACGCCTGACCCTGCCAAAAACAAACCCAACAAAACTGGTGGCATCCTGCGCTTTAACCTCGGCGATATTTCGGAAGACGTGATCAAAGACGGGCGGTACAATTTCGAGAACGGCCTGCCCATCGATACTACTAACATCCGCAATCGGGGCGTCGACGTAACGCCCTGGGGCAACGCGCCGCGTCAGCAGTTTGTCACCAACGCCTTTACCAATCAGGCTGGTGCCCGTGAGAAGCAGGATATTGGCTTGGATGGGTTGAATAATGAACAGGAGCGTGCCAAGTTCAAACCGTATCTGGACGCTGTTGCCGCACGGGTGACCGATGCCGCCGCCAAGCAACAGATTCTGGATGACCCCTCGAATGATGATTTTCGGTATTATCTGGGTGAACAGGCTGACTCGGTAAAGTACATCGTGGCCCGCTACAAGCAGTACATGGGGATGCAGAACAATTCGCCCGAAAACGCCAACAACCTCAACCAATACACCACCCCAGCCAATAGCATTCTGCCTGACATTGAGGACCTTAACGCCGACAATACCATCAATGAGCAGGAGGCCTACTACGAATATGACGTGCCGCTGCAACCTGGTAGACTGGACGTAGGCAACGGCTACATCATTGACAAAGTGAACGCCGAGGGCGTAAACTGGTACCTGTTCCGGGTGCCGATTCGGACGTTTGCCCGCAAGTTTGGCAACATCAACGGCTTCAAGTCGATCCGGTTCATGCGGGTGGTGCTGACCGATTTCCAGGAGCCGGTGGTGCTGCGGTTTGCGCAGTTGCAGATGGAAGCCAACCAGTACCGCAAATACACCGGCGACCTCACGCAGCGTGGTTTGCAGGAGGTGCCCGAACCCTACGACGCGCAGTTTAAAGTGTCGGCGGTGAACATTGAAGAGAATAGCCAGACCAACAGTAACAAGTATACCTATTCGGTGCCGCCGGGCTTCATCCGTGACCGCGACTACACGCAGATCAACGACGTGGCGCTCAACGAGCAGTCGATGGCGCTGGCCGTGACTAACCTGCGCGACGGCGATTCGCGGGGGGCGTTCAAGAACACCAGTTTCGACTTTCTGTTTCGTGACCGGCTGAAGATGTTCATTCACATGCACAGCCCCGACAAGTCGATTACGACTCAAAACGGCCCCGTGAGTGCCTTTATCCGCATTGGTACGGACTACACTGAGAACTACTACGAAATTGAGGTGCCCGGTCTGATGCCCACGCCCGAAGGCACCAATATTCCCGAAGACGTGTGGCCATACCAGAACGAACTGGACCTGGCTTTTCAGGAATTGATTGACCTGAAAGCGGCCCGCAACAGCGCCAACGGTCGTGCGTCGGGTATTGCATTTACGCGGCCTTCGTCAGAAAACGGGCGATATATACTCTCAGTGGTGGGCAACCCGGATTTAAGCTCGGTGCAAAGTATTATGATCGGGGTGCGCAACCCCAAATCGGCCGATGAGCAGACGCGGACGTTCACCGTTTGGGTGGATGAACTACGGGCGGTGGGCATCAACCAGAAGTCGGGCTACGCCATGATTGGGGCGGCCAACGTGCGGCTGGCGGATCTGGCTACCATTACGGCGTCGGGGCGATACACGACCTACGGATTTGGCGGGGTGCAGATAAAGCCCAGCGAACGCACCCGCGAGTTCACCACCGAATATGGCCTCACCGCCGCCGTGGCGCTCGACAAGTTTACGCCGGACAAGTGGGGGCTGAAAATCCCGATGTACGTCAACTACGACACCCGGCGCGTGACCCCGCAGTTTAACCCGCTGGACCCCGATACCCCCCTGGAAACCTCACTGGCGAGCCTGCCAGATGGCGTTGACAAGAACCTGTATCGTCGGTTGGTGGAGGATGTTACTGTGCGTCAGGGTATTAACTTCTCGAACGTGCGGAAAATCAGGACCAACACGGCGGCTATTCCGCACCCGTGGGACATTGAGAACTTCGGGTTTAACTACGCCTTCAACAACATCACCCGGTCGAATATCCTGACTGGCGAATACCTCCAGGAACAGTACCGGGGTGGGTTTACCTACACGTTTGCGAGCCAGCCCAAGCCGTTCGAGCCGTTCAGAAACGTGAAGGGACTGGAGCGAAAATACCTCTACTGGCTCCACGATTTCAACCTCACACTGTTGCCCACGCTGGTGTCGTTCCGCACCGACATGGATCGGAGCTTCATTAAAACGCAGCTCCGCAACGCCGATTTGACCACCAACGGCATTCCGGCGCAGTTCGAGAAATACTTTCTCTTCAACCGCTATTACGACATCACCTGGAACCTGACCAAGGCGCTGGTGCTGACCTATAAAGCCGCCGCCAACTCCATCATCGACGAACCGCAGGGCGACATCAACACCCAAACCAAGCGCGATTCGGTCTGGCGAAATGTGCAGAATCTGGGGCGGATGAAAAACTACGTCCAAAGCTTCAACGCCACCTACCGCGTACCGTTCGACAAGTTTCCGGTGCTGAACTGGATAACCGCCGACGTGGGTGCCCGCACCGAATGTCAGTTCCAGGCCAACTCCTACGGCATCAAAGACTCGCTGAACGTGCCCTTCGGTAATACTATCCGCAACACCCGCGACATTAATATTCAGGGGCGGGTGGATCTGGTGCTGCTATACAACAAAATTAAAGCCCTGCGCCTGGCCAACACGCCCAGCCCGGCGCGGCTCAATTTTGCCCGTAACCCCGGTAGTATTCAGGATATTAACCCCGGCGGTAACCGGCTGACAAAGGCTTTTGTACGGGCGTTGCTGACGGTACGGGGCATCAACGTGACATACAACTTGCAGGAAGGCACCATCCTGCCGGGTTTTCTGCGGTCACCGGCCATTTTTGGGCTGGACCAATATGGCGCACCGGGGTTGCCATTTGTGCTGGGCAGTCAGGACGCGGGCATTGCCGAACGGGCGGCACAGCACGGGTGGCTGTCGCCAAGTATTGTGCAGAACGCGCCCTTCACCCAGACCATCACGCGGCGGTTTACGGCCAGCACCACGCTCGAACCCTTCCGTGATTTCAGGCTGGTGGTCAACGCCAACTACAACCGGGGCGACAATTACCAGGTCTTCTACCGGCCCGCGCTGCTGGGGGCTGGCTTCAGCTACCAGAACCCGGTCAGGAGTGGCAGCTACAGCATGTCGTACCTCTCCTTTGGCACCACCTTCGAGGGGCTGCGGGCCGACAACACCTCGCCCATTTTCGACCGGTTCGAGGCGTATCGCACCATCATCAAAGACCGCCTGAATGCCGACAATCCGGTGGCAAAAGACAACCAGACGGCCTACGATAATAAGTCACAGGACGTGCTGATTCCGGCGTTTTTTGCGGCCTACAGCGGGGCTAATCCCTATTCGGTGAAGTACTCGCCGTTCTACAGTATTCCGTTTCCGAACTGGGACCTGAACTACCAGGGGCTGACCAAGCTGAAGCCGTTCCAGAAGCTGTTTACGTCGTTTAACGTCACGCACCGCTACACCTCCAACTATAGCGTGGGCAACTTCGTGTCGTCGCTGAGCTACGAGGCGCAGTACGTGAATCTGGCTATTTCGGGCTACCCACTGTCGCGGCAACTGACCACCTACGGGCAGTTTATTCCGGCGTTTGTAATGAGCACCATCACCATGTCGGAGCGGTTCGAGCCATTTCTGGGCGTGAACTTTCAGACGCGCAGCCGCCTGACGGGGTCACTCACCTACAACCGCGCCCGCGAAGCTGGCCTGAACCTGTCGAACGCGCAGGTGGCTGAGGTGACCACCAAAGATATCACGGGGTCGCTGGGCTTCACGAAGAAAAACATCCGGCTGCCGTTTCTGGTGAACGGGGCCGTGAAGCGGTTGAAAAACGACCTGACGTTCCAGTGTGCCCTCACCCTTCGCGACACCCGTACCATTCAGCGCAAACTCGACGCCGAGCAGACCATCGTGGCCGGTAACGTCAACTTCCAGTTGCGCCCCCAAATCAGCTACGTCGTCAACAGCCGCCTGAGTCTGAACGCCTACTTCGACCGTTCTTTCAACGACCCGCTGGTGACCAACAGCTTCATTCGCGCCACCACCGCCGGGGGCATCCAGGCCCGCTTCAATCTGGCACAGTAGGGGAGTGAATGAGTTGACTCTAGCTACACATACATGACCGTTCGCTCAAAAGATAGTATGACCATAGAGTTGCGGGGGTTAGTATTTATTTATTTTTTTTATAAAAATTTGAAACAAAACAAAAAGGAAAAGGGGGAGA
>JBBRMP010000074.1:0-23638 GCA_038230755.1 Cytophagales bacterium
CGGTCGCGGTGGCGCGGGTCGAGGTTAGCGTGGATTTTGAAAACGAAGCCGCTGAACTTCGCCTCGTCCGGCTCCACAATCCGCTTGTCGGTAGGCCGCGCAATGGGTTCGGGCGACACCAGGCAGAACCCGTCGAGGAGTTCTTTCACCCCAAAGTTATTCACCGCCGAACCAAAGAACACCGGCGCGATCTGGCCCGCGCGGTAGGCTTCCACATCAAACGGGTCATACACACCTTCGATGAGTTCAACGTCTTCGCGGAGTTGGGCGGCATCACGCGCGCCCACCTTCTCATCAAGCACGGGCGTGTCGATGTCGATAGCCAATACATCGTCTTCTACCTTCGTTTTGTTGACGCGGAAGAAATATAACTTTTTCTCGTAGAGGCTATACACGCCCTTGAAGTCGGACCCCATGTTGACGGGCCACGTCAGCGGCCGAACTTTGATGTTCAGCTTCTCTTCCAGTTCGTCGAGCAGGTCGAACGGGTTGCGGCCTTCGCGGTCCATTTTGTTCACGAAAATGATCACCGGCGTGTCGCGCATCCGGCACACCTCCATGAGCCGTTCGGTCTGTTCTTCCACGCCCTTTACGCAGTCGATAACCAGAATAACGGAGTCAACAGCAGTGAGGGTGCGGTAGGTATCTTCGGCAAAATCTTTGTGTCCGGGCGTGTCGAGGATGTTTATCTTCTTACCCTCGTAATCAAACGTCATCACCGAGGTGGCCACGGAGATACCCCGCTGCTTCTCGATCTCCATGAAATCGGAGGTAGCCGACTTCTTGATTTTATTGGATTTTACGGCCCCGGCGGTTTGAATGGCTCCGCCGAAGAGCAGCAGTTTTTCGGTCAGTGTGGTTTTGCCGGCATCGGGGTGGCTAATGATCGCAAACGTGCGCCGACGGGCTATTTCCTGCTCTCTGTTCATTTGGTACTTTTCTAAGAATCAGGGGGCAAAGGTACGAAAAAAAGAGGCAGGAAGGGCGTGGCCGTTGGTAGCGGGAGCTTCGCGTAGCTGCTCCTGCTACCAACGGCCACGCCTTAAACCCTTTCGCCCATGGCCCGTTTACCACCTAACCAAAACACGCAACGATATGAATAAGCTAACGTACCCAGCCCTGATGCTGGCCCTTACGCTGGGAGCCGCTCAGATGAGCTGCGAATCGAAGACCAACCGCAAGGCTGATAAGGTAGTCGAAGCTAAACAGAACGTGACCGAAGCCCAAGTAAACGGGGAGTCGAAAATCGAGGTGATGGAAAAACAGGCCGACTTGGAATCGGCCCGGAAGGACTTCAAAAAAGCGTGGGACGCCGACCGCGACGATACCCGCAAGGCCATCAATAAAGCCATTACAAACATCGACGAAAAAACGGCCACCTTCGAGCGGGACATGAAAACCGCCGCTGGCGAAGCCAAAACCAACAGGGCTACCAGTCTGGTCAAGTTGAAAGAAGAACGCGCTACGTTGACTGGATTATTGAAACAACTCGACCAGGTGACAGCAGCTAATTGGGACGTGACGAGGAAGGCTATCAAGACCGTGAAAAATGGCGTCGATGATCGGGTGGCTGCGCTAAAGAAATAAGGTGGCTGCTTTAGGGGTATGCAGCTCATGATCGACCTCCCCAATATACTATCCCCGGCCTTCCACAGTCGGGGATTTTTTTATTGAGTAAACTGTAGAAAAAATGCTACAGCTACCCCTGGCCGTTGCTACTGGACGGGGTACTATGTAGATTTGTTGACAGGGTAACCAATTGATTATAAGGAACTTATTTGGGAATCGTTATCGGTAAATCAACCGCAGCCCAGAGTTGGCATAATTATTCTGAGTAGGGGTGTATAGAACACGAACGACAACCACTACACGAATGAACTGGACTCCTACTCATTTTCCGGCGGCGATGCGATCATTGAGCCCCAGTACCCGCGCCAAAGCCATCGAAATAGCCAATACACTTTTCGATCGGGGGGCTGACAACCGGCAGCAGGTCATCGAGCAAAGCATCACCGAAGCGCGCTCATGGGCCAGGTCAACCCAATCGGACGTAGTAGCCCACACCGCCTTCGTTTCCCCCCAAGCCTGATTCACTCACATCCCTAAATTGATAAACCAATGATCTGGAACAAGAACGTATACGATACCCTGACCAGTTGTGCCGCCCTTTGCGACGAGACCGCCACTGAGTCATCACGTTCGGTGGACATTGAAAACTGGTACCGATTCATCTTCCTGAACCTCGATTGCGCCGACATCTGCCGTCAGGTTGCCATGCTTTACGTGCGTGGTTCTGAAAACACCCGGCTTCTGGCCGAGACGTGCATCGAGATCTGTGAAAAGTGCGCCAGCGAAGCCCAGCAGTTTAAAAACGACAAGGCTCAGCAGGTATACGCTATGTGTCAGCAGACAATTATGAGCTGTATCACTATCCTCAACATGGCTCCCCATGTGGACGTTGAGGCAGCCCACAAACACACACCCACGTCGCTGTTTTACGGCATTGACCTCCGCGACGCGCTCTACAATTAGTACTAGACGGTATTGCGCTTCCAACAAAAAACCGCGTCTTGCCTCGGCTGACGCGGTTTTTTGTTGAGTCATGACTTACTTCGGTCCAAACTTACTGGCGTAAGCCAGCTTGGTTTCGCGCAGGGGCGTGGTGCCTTTGTTGCGTGTCGATAAGCCAGCCAGCAGGCCAGTGTATGCACCCGGCTGCTGAAAAGCCAGATACAGCTTGCGGGCCTGTTCTTGAATGCGCGCCTCTGCCTGTTCTGACAAATCCCAGCCAAGCGGAATAACGCCCACCCGCCGGTTCAGGTTGATGGTGCTCAACATTAATCGACTGCCAGTAGAATCCCGGGGGTATCCGTAATTACCAAACCCACGGGCGTACTCTTTCACGGCATAGCGGCGATAGTCGCTGCTGTTGTCCCATGAGCCAAGAAAGGCCATCAATGGTGCTTTCACTTCATACAACCCCGTCAGGCTTTTCACCTGTTGATTGGGGTTGGTCTCTACCGAGTTGTTCATCGAAATGATTCGGAAAACCACATTTTTCGCAACCAGCTTCGCTAACACGGCTGTGTTGCTGGTAATGCTGCTCAGGATAGACAGCAGCGTGGTGGTACCCGAATTATCGAGGTAGCCCCCGTCAACGAAGTTAGAGGCGTCGGTGGCCGGTTCATTCACCACCCGGATGGTGGCCGGGGGGGTCACGAGCGGGAAACGGGCACTGATAGAAGCAGCTGTCTTCAGCGCAATATGCCGGTACACATCCTCCTGAATGTCGATGACGTTATCGAAATGGGTGTCGTTCTGAATCACCAGGGGCGTCAACAGCCCTTTCCGCCCCGTTTCGGCCTGGGTGGCGTTTAGAAATAGCACCGGTGTTCGGTAGCGCGTGGCGGGGTTGGCCCAAAGGCTGATGAATGAACTGTCCATGGTTCGGGACGTTCTGACGGCTGCCGGGCGTGAGGAGGGTACGTTGACCTGTTGTACGTCTGCGTAGGCGTCGGCCCATCCGTCTTCCAGATATTGTGCCCGGTCGACGCTGTTGATAGCGAATGGTGAAAACTTCTGTAACATATCGGGGATCAGCATCGCCGTCAACAACGGTGAGAGGTAATCCCGGGCAAAGAACTTGTCGAGGTCAAATGAAAAGGTGGTAGAGTCATTTTTTTGTTTGGTCAGCAGTTTATCGCGGTACTGTGCGGTAAATACACTAGCCCCCACACTACCACCCGACACGCCGCTGATGGCAAAAACATGCCGGAAAAAGTCGGGCCGCGCATTATCCAGTTGTTGCAGCGCCGTGGCCGTCCAGTAAGCCGACCGGATGCCGCCCCCTTCTGTCGAGATCAGGTAGACCGGTACCGGCCCACTGCCATAGGTGGCTCTATTCTTATCCCTGTCGGCCAGTAGTTGCTCCAGCCAGGTATCAAAATAGGCCGGGATACTGTGGGTAGCCGCATCTTTTGAAAAGTAGCTGTCTTTGGCGTTGCTGATGGTGCGTATCTGATGGTTGTTGTTGTTCATAAACATCATGATCAGGAGGCAGATCAGCGTAAACGGCGCTTTATAATGGTAGTCGAGGTAAGTGAAAAAACTGGCAATAAGCACCCACATGGTCAGGGCCAGAAACACAATGGCCACCGGCCCCAAAAAGCGGCTTAGCAGCAGGTTGGTCCAACCCACCGAGGCCAGAATAACCAGGCTGATGCCACCGAGCAGGGCAGCAAGGAGCATTTTCTGGTGAATGGGCAGCAAATCACGAACCGGATTCGAATGGATATTGCAATCGTCGGCGTCGGCGTCTTTTACGTAATTTTTCACCTGGTAGGCGATGCCAACGTACGCCATGATCTCAACCGCAAGCGCAAGCTGATGTAGCATGGTTTGCTCTACGTTGCCCAGGGCGGCCATGAAGGCAAAAAACGGCACCAGCCCCAGCACAACGGGTGTCCAGCGGGTGAAGGCCCGCAACGTCTGGGAGTCGATGATGCGGTGGTCAGGCAGGCTATGCCTCCGCGCAGTGGTCCCGTCGTCTTGGGTGGCGAGCATCACCATTAATTCAGCCCTGTCTGGATCGGCAGGGCTGACACGCTCGATGAGGTGGCGCTGATCCCTCAGAATAAACAGGATGCGGGTGGCATACCAAACCACAATCGCATACAGCAGCAGGCAGGCAAATACGCATATCGAATAGATCGGGTCGTTGACCAGCGAATAGAGCAGGTCGCGGGCCTGATCCATAACGTTCAGAAAGAGGTAGGTAATGAGCAGGACAATACAGACGGGCCATACTGTGCGGAGCATGGCGATCCCACAGCGGATGTATTTATTCAGCGTAATGGCTTTGAACACGTACCAGAGGTTACGGGACAGGTCGGTGACGAACTCGATAACCAGTGCCGACAGCACAAACAGCAGGCTAATGTAACCGGCCGCCCCATAAATGGTATAGAGCTTGACTGCCCTGATGACGAGCATAACCACCGGCGACACGGGCATCGACCGTTTGTTGACCCAATACGTCAGGCAGCTATTCTCGGCCACGTCGGCAAGGGCGCTCAACAGGATCAGGCACGGAGGCAACCATCGAACTGCCCAGTTGAGCAACCGTAGGTACCAGCGCTGGGGGTCGGCGGTGAACCTGGCAGGCATAAAATAAACCGCGTAGACCAGCAACGAGAGGGCATACAATGGAATCAGGACCGTGTCGGAAATAAGCTCCACCGCCTGTAGCCACAGCGGTGACCGAAGTGGAATTCCGGCTGAAACTTGCTGGATCACTGCCGGGTCGCCAGTGGCAAACAGGTGGGCCAGGTTGTGTAAACTCCCGCCCTGCATACACTTCAGCAGGACATAATTATAGATGCAGGCCAGCACAATAGTTGCTACGAGCAGCTTGATGCGAAAGCGGCTGACTTTGGCCGATAGCCAGCGAGACCAGATAAGGAGGGGTGCCATGATTCATGTGTGAATAGGTGATAAAGGCAACAATGGTAGCGCGTTAATTTGTTGAACAGCAAGGATATATGAGTATGCGCGCGGCGCATTGACTAAACGGCGAAAATAGATTTTAAAACCATCTGCCTGTTTTCTGTTGTTTACAGCATTAGCAAACAAAACGACATGGAAACGCAAACGCAACACAACCCCCAACTGGAAAAAGTGAAAGATATGGTAGACGACATCCGCATTGCGATGATGACGACCACCGACGAAGGGGGCAATCTGGTGAGTCGGCCAATGGCCTGCATGCAGATGGATGCCGACGGTACACTCTGGTTTTTTACCAAAAAATCGTCGCCGAAAGTAGGTCAGGTCGAGCAGCACGACAACAAAGTCAACCTCAGCTTCGCCGATGCCGGTGATTCTGATTTTGTGTCTATTTCGGGCACTGCCCAGGAACTCGATGACCGCGCCAAAATCGACGAACTCTGGTCGGATATGGCCAAGCCGTGGTTCCCAAAGGGTAAAGAAGACCCTGAGCTGACGCTGCTGAAAGTACATACCGACATGGCCGAATACTGGGATTCCAACGACAGCCGTATGATCCGCTTCCTGGAAATGGCCCGTTCAATCGTGACCGGAACCACGTATAAGGAAGGGGAGAACGAGAAAATAACGAACTAAAGGAAAAGGCAGGAGGGAGGAAAGGGTTGCTGCCGCAAGTTTTTGGTGCGCGACAACAACCCTTTCCTCCCTCCTGCTTTTTTCCCTTCACATATGATTGTTAAACTCACCGCTTCGGGCTGGGATGTTATTCACCAACCGGCCCACGCCCTGCTGGCGTTTCAACTGGGGCAATACTGGAAAGCCGATAGCCGCCCCCTACACTGGCCTGAAACGCTGATTGCCCTCACCGAGCATGACGACGGGCAGGAGCCTTACGAGGACCGCAACCACCTCTCGGACCTGGGTGCGCCCATGCATTTCCGGAAAAAGGGCTACTCTGTGGAGCAGGCGCGAAATATGATCAGCATTGCGCTCCAAAAAAGCCGTTGGAATGCGCTGATGGTATCCATGCACGGCACATTTTTGTACGATGAAGAGCGGGGTAACGACCCCGAAATGGACGAGTTTCTGGATCAGCAAACGAAAAATCAGCAATCGTGGCGTCGGCAGTATGGCGTTACGAAGGCCGAAGCCACCTACGCCTATGACTTTGTGCAGTGGTGCGATGCTTTTTCGCTCATTCTGTGCCGAGGTCAGGTGCCCCCCGAAGGGCGGCGGGTAGAGATCAGCAAAGGGCCGGATGGTGAACCGTATTACGCCTTTCAGCGCCCCGACGGGTCGTTGGGCGTTGATCCGTGGCCGTATGAGGCGACTGAATTTTTGGTTCGGATCGAATATTGTTCGCTCAGTCAACTGGCGTTTAAAGATGATAAAGAACTCTATAATGCCATGCAGGAAGCCCCCGTTCAGGCCCACGAATGGACGCTTCGGTGTTGACTGATTCGGTGAATATCACCACGCACGCAGCCCTGATCACGGCTCCTGATCGCGTCTGACACAGGGCGTGTACCTGCTCAGCAGCGTGAAGGAGACAAAACACCCCACCTGAAACAGTCAGTTGCCCGACTGAGGCGATCAGGTGGTTTGTCAGGATTAATTGGCCCGTTCATTGATGCCGCTACGAAACGTAGCGGCATATTTTTTTTAGGGCTATTTCCGGCGTGCCAAACTGTACAGGCATTCGCTGAGTTGAGTGCGCTAAAAAAAAGGACACTAACTAGTTGAGTTATTCGACTAAAAAATGTAAACTATTCTACCTGGGTCGTGTCGAAAAACAACGTTACTTACCAACAATTATGTAAGTAGACAGACGATTGACTGATCATATCAACGTAAACAGTGTCAGGCACTTGACTATCATTATTATTGGTTTGTCTATAAGTATTTTAACTCAACGTGGCCGTTTTATGGATTTTGTCCGATTCTTTTTTTGCCCGCCTTTTTGGGCTAAAATCTGGTACATATTTTGATGTTATAGACTGATTGTCAGGTGATTTAGAACGCTAAAAAAATAACCCTGCCATTCAATAACATTAAAAAATAATTTGACCGAATGGTCGTAATGCACTATGTTTACAGAATTAATAGAGTATTATTGCTCAATTAGCCGTAACGAGCCATACATGTTTAACTAACGCTTACTTGATCCAAGTGCAACGTAATCAGCATCGCCGCCACCGAAAAATCAGCCCCTCATCTTTTTTCGTATTTGCTGCAACCCTTCTCGCTTGTAGCCAAACCGTGTTTAGCCAAACCACCTATTACGTCGCCAATTCGGGTAACGACAGCAACGGTGGACGCGCAGCCGATAACCCCCTCCAATCACTTAATAAAGTCAACAGCCTGACCCTCCAACCTGGTGATCAGGTGCTCTTCCGCCGGGGCGATACCTTCCGGGGTACGCTCAACGTCCGGCAGTCGGGCAATGCGGGTCAGCCCATCGTGGTCGATGCCTTCGGGTCGGGTAATAAACCCGTGCTGGCGGGGTCGGTGGTGGTGAGCAACTGGACCAACATCGGCAACAACACCTGGCAGGCCAACGTCGATCTGGGTAACCGGACCACAGGCGTTTACAAAAACGGTACTGCGCTTCCTCTAGGACGTTACCCTAACCTGAACGCCAGCAATCGTGGTTACCTCACCGTACAGTCGCATAGTGGCAAAACGCAGTTAACCAGCCGCGACGGACTGGGGGCCAACTGGACCGGCGGCGAGGTGGTGGTGCGGGCTACGCAATGGATTCTTGACCGCGCCTATATTAACGGACAAAACGGCAACACGCTGAACCTCACCAACAATAGCGGGTATGATATTGCCGATGGCTTCGGCTTCTTTATCCAGAATCACCCCGCTACCCTCGATCAGGTTGGCGAGTGGTATTACAATCCCGGCAACAAAACGCTGCGGATGTATGACGGTAGCGACCCAAATGGGCAGACCATTACGGCCACGACCAACGGCGAGGCCGTCAACCTGACCAACGCATCATACGTGACGCTGCGAAACCTGCAACTGACGCAGGCTATGGGCACTAACCTGCTGATTAACAGCGGGTCGAATATCACCATCTCTGGTATCGACGTGACCAACGCGGGCGAAGACGGGGTGCTGATTCAGGGCAGCGGCAATACCATTTTGGTAGAAAATAGCCTCATCGAAGATGCCAACAACAATGGCTTTGCCATGAGCGTCTACCAAAATTTCACCTTCCGGGGCAACAGTATACGGCGCATCGGGCTGCTGCCGGGGCGGGGTAAAAGTGGCGACGGCACCTACACCGGTTTTCAGTCGGCCTCCAACGCCAATACACTGATCGAAAACAACGTGATCGATCAGATTGGCTACAATGCGGTCAACTTTGCCAACAACACCACCATTCAGCGTAACCGGGTCTCCAACTTCTGCGTCACCAAAAGCGACGGTGGTGGCCTGTACATCTGGAATGGTAACCATCAGGCCATGAGTGGCGTACGGCTGCTGAACAACATCGTTTTCAACGGCATCGGTACGTCAGAAGGTACGCCGGGCGGGGCTTATTCGGGTGCCAACGGTATCTACCTCGACGATTGTACCAACAATGTAGAGGTGACGGGCAACACGGTGTTCAACTGCAAAGGGCTGGGCATTTTCCTGCACGGTTCGTCGTCGGTTCAGGTAAAAAACAACACGTCATACAACAACGGTGAGGCGCAGCTATCGATGACGAGCATTGCCAACTCGTGTTCGCCCAATAACAACGTCATTCAAAACAATATACTCGTCAGCCGAACCACTGATCAGTTGGTGGCTAAGTATGAGTCGCACCTGAACGATCTGACTAACTACGGCCAATACAGTAACAACGTATATGCCAGACCGTTTAATGACAACAACAAGATTCGCATTGTCTATGGCAACAACGGCAATCTGGTAGGGGCCGACAAAAACCTGAGTGACTGGCAAAGCTGGTCGGGGCAGGATGGGGGTTCGACAAATAGCCCGGCTACGTATAACCCAGCCAACCAAAATCCTGACGACTACATCCGGTTCGAGTATAACGACACGGGAAGCGACAAGACGGTTTCGCTGAATGCCACCTACCGTGATGCACGCAACAACGGCTATACCAGCCAGGTAACCTTACCCGCGTTTTCGTCGGTGGTGCTGCTGAAAGACCCTAATTCCGCCCCGCTGCGCGACCCCGAAAACCCCGCCAACGCCGTGGCGGGGCTAGATTATACCTATTACGAGGGTGCCTGGGGGCAGGTCTCTGATCTAAACGGTGTTACCCCCACTAAATCAGGCCAAACGGGACAGCCCGACCTCACTCAGCGCAACCGCGAGGACAACTTCGGGCTGAAATTCACAGGTTACATCAACGTGCCGACTGATGGTCAATATACGTTCTACACCTATTCCGACGACGGCAGTAAACTCTATATTGGCACCACGGAAGTGGTTAATAACGACTTTGGTCATGCCGAACAGGAGCGGTCGGGCACCATTGGCCTCAAGTCGGGCAGGCACGCCATTACTATCCCCTATTTGCAGGGTGGGGGTGGCAAGGCCCTCAGCGTGAGCTACAGCGGGCCGGGCATTGGTAAACAGATCATTCCAACAGCGGCGTTTTACCGTGTGGGTACCAACTCACCCCCGCCACCCCCGCCCGCCTCCAACCTGCGCGACCCTGAGAACCCGGCCAATGCGGTGGTTGGGCTGGACTTCAGTTATTACGAAGGCAACTGGAGTCAATTGCCTGATTTCAATCCGCTTACGCCCGTCAAAACTGGTCAGGCGGGCCAGCCAGATTTGAGTCAGCGCAACCGCGAAGACAATTTTGGTTTGAAATTCACGGGCTACGTCAACGTGCCGACCGATGGCCAGTACACGTTCTACACCAACTCGGACGACGGCACCAAGTTCTACATCGGCACGACGCTGGTGGCTGAAAACGACTTCGTTCATGGTGAGCAGGAGCGGTCGGGCACCATTGGCCTCAAGGCGGGCAAGCACGCCCTGACATTACCCTATTTCCAGGGGGGCGGGGGCAAGGCGCTGAGCCTGAGCTACAGTGGACCGGGCATTGGGAAGCAGCTCATTCCCGCGTCGTCTTTTTACCGGGTGAATACGACTACCACTACGCCACCGCCCGTGTCGACCAATACAGGGACCGGCCTGCGGGGCGAGTATTTCAACAATAAAAACCTGACCGCGCCCAGCGTACTGACCCGCACCGACGCCACCATCGACTTTGATTGGGGCGGAGGATCACCCGCCGCCAGTGTCAACTACGATAACTTCTCGGTGCGCTGGATGGGGCAGGTAGAAGCCCCCATGAGCGGCAACTACGTCTTCACCACCATTGGCGACGACGGCATCCGGTTATGGGTGAATAACAACCTGGTGATCGACAACTGGAACGACCACGCGCCCGCCACTGACAACAGCAAGGCTGTTACGCTGGTGGCAGGGCAGAAATATAGTATTCGGCTGGAATATTACGATAATGCCTACGGTGCTGTGGCACGTTTGGGCTGGTCATACCCCGGCGTGGGCACGTCGATCATCCCCCAAACGCGGTTATATCCGGCAGCGGCAGGTGCGCGGGTGGCTTCAGGCAGCGAGCCAGCAGTTGACGCACTCACGCAGGAGGTAACCAACCGGGTGCAGGTGTACCCTGTTCCGGCGCAGCACGAATTGACGGTTCAGTTTTTGGCATCGGACGCAGGCGAGGCGGCCATCCAGCTCACCAATCTGGCTGGCCGGTCGGTTCTGCAAGAGGCGCACCCGCACACGTCTGGTGAACAAAAATTGACTGTATCCGCCCGCAACATTCAGCGGGGTTACTACCTTCTCACGCTGCTCCACAACGGTCAACGCAGCACACACAAGGTGTTGTTGGTGGAGTAAAAGTGATTTACGACTTACGATTTATTGCTTACGCTAGAGCAGGTTTACTCTGGCGTAAGCAACAAATCGTAATTCGTACATCGTAACCGCAGCGGCGGACCGCTCGTAAATCACTACACCATCCGCAGCAGCACCGAACTACGGCCGGGCACGATAAACGGCGTTTTTACGTCGATGCGTCTACCCGATTCTACCTCGCCCGTGGTCGTGTCGACGATCACTTCATAGTGCGTGCGTGACTTGTGGGGGGCGGGCAGGGCAAAGGGGATTTCGCCCCAGAAGCTGTTCATGATCCAGAGCAGTTTGCTCTTGCCCTCGTCGGTATCACTGATTTGCTGACCCATTTCGTCCTGCTCTTCCACCCGCGCCCCGTCGATCCAGAGGGCCAGGCAACGCGTATCGGGGTTAGCATAGTCTTCGGGCGTAAACGCCTGACCGTCGGGACGGAGCCAGTCGATTTCTTCCTGCAAGTAGAACTTCCGGCGGTTTAGCAGCGGATATTTCTGACGAACGGCAATGAGTTGACTCGTGAAATTGAACTGTGCCTGATTTCTTTCGTCCCAGTTCCAGTTAAACCAACTTATGTCGCTGTCCTGATTATAGCCGTTGTTGTTGCCCTGTTGGGTACGGCCATATTCGTCGCCCATCATAAACATTGGCGCACCCTGACTGAGCAGCAGCGTGGTGAGAAAATTGCGCTTTTGCTGTTCGCGCTGCTGGTTAATTTCCGGATCGTCGGTGGGGCCTTCGGCGCCCATATTCCAGCTTTCGTTGTTGCTCTCGCCGTCGTTGTTATTCTCGCCGTTGGCCTCGTTGTGCTTCTCGTTGTAGCTCACCAAATCGTTGAGCGTGAAGCCATCGTGGGCAATGATGAAGTTGACGCTGTTGCCCGGTCCGCGCCCATCGGCGTAGAGGTCGGGGCTACCCAACATGCGCAGGGTCATTTCGTGGGCCTGTCCTTCATCGCCCTTCCAGTACTTCCGCACACAGTCGCGGTATTTGCCGTTCCACTCCGACCAGCGCACCGGAAACTGCCCCACGTGGTAGGAACCAATGTCCCAGGGTTCGGCAATGAGCTTTACCTGGCTCAGAATAGGGTCCTGATTGGCGGTGTCCAGAAATGACGACACGTTGTCGCCCAGGTTCCGAATCAGCGCCGACGCCAGGTCGAACCGGAACCCGTCGACGTGCATTTCCTGTACCCAGTAGCGCAGGCTGTCCATCACCAGCCGCAACGTTTGGGCGTGGGTCAGGTTAAACGTATTGCCCGTGCCGGTGTGGTTCATGTAGTACTGCGGGTCGTCGGCCACGGTATGGTAGTACACGAGGTTGTCGATGCCCTTGAACGAGAGGGTAGGACCGAACTGATTGCCTTCGGCGGTATGGTTGTAGACCACGTCGAGGATCACTTCGATGCCCGCTTCGTGGAGGTTTTTCACCATCTGTTTGAACTCATGCACCACGTTGTCGCCGGACGCGTAGCCGTTGTGGGGGGCAAAAAAACCGATGCTGTTGTAGCCCCAGTAGCTCTCGTTGCTGAACTGCTGAACGGGTAATAGCTCGACGGTGGTGATGCCCAGTCTTTTGAAATAATCGATGGCTTCGGGCGTACCGAGGGCGGCGTAACTGCCCCGGATCGACTCGTCGATGGTGGGGTGCTGGAAAGTAAATCCTTTCACGTGCATCTCATACACCACTGATTTGTTCATGGGCGTGCGGGGTGATTTGTCATTTTCCCAGTCGAACTCGGTCGAATCGATGACCACACTCTTCGGAGCCACTTTGCCGCTGTCAACGTCGCTCATTTCCAGGAAACGGTCGTCGGCTTCGCTCTCGAAATTGTAGCCCAGCGGCTCGGTGTCGCCGCCCACGGTGCCGTGAATCTCGCGGGCGTAGGGGTCGAGCAGGAGCTTATTGGCGTTGAAATAATGGCCCTCTTCGGGGGCATACGGCCCGTCGATGCGGTAGCCGTAGAGTTGCCCGGCCTTGAGGCCTTCGAGGTAGATATGCCAGGCGTTTTCGGTCTTTTCGGTCAGCTCGATCCGGTGGGTTTCGCGCTGACCGCGTTTCGACGAAAACAGGCATAGCGACACGCCCGTGGCATTTTCCGAGTAAATAGAGAAGTTAACGCCCTGTTCGTCGATGGTGGCACCAAGCGGGTAAGGCTGCCCTGGCCGCGACGGAATGGTGGCCGACGAAGCTTGTGGAGAAGTTGTCATAACAGTTGTTGTAAACGGTATAGAGTACCAGTACAATAAACTCGTATCGGGAAAAAATGTTGAGACTTAGCCTGTTGCAGAAAACCGCCACCCAATTGCCCGCCTGATTGTTTGCTATGCCTGGAAGGAAATTATTGACTAAGTGACAAACGGCAGTTATATTTAAGACAAATAGCACAGATTATGGAATTGATACTCGAAACCGGAACGGCAGACGGGGGTTTCAGCCTGGTTGAACAGGCCCGTGTTGGCGTAGGTCGCGCTAAAGCCGACGAGGTGGCCCATCTGGTGGGGTTAACTGACCGGGAAATGGCCACCATTCTCAATATCTCTGAACGCACGTTACACCGGATACGCCCCGATGGACGATTAAATTCCGGTGCCTCGGAGCGCCTTTTATTACTGGAAAGCCTGATTCGCCACGGCCTGGACGTATTCGACGGACGAGCGGAGGTTCTTGGACGTTGGTTACGCATACCGCTTGCCGAACTGCACCGGCAATCACCCGTAAGCCTGCTGGATACCGTCGTTGGCTTTGGTATGGTCCATACGGTGCTGGGCCGTATTGAGCACGGAATTTATGCGTAAACGTCTATGAGCGTATCCGTGACCGTATACAGACTGGTAAAGGAACGGTTCCTGTCAACACCGCTTTCGGTGGAAGGTGCCCGACTGCACAGTGGCCGGTGGCACCCCGCCGGACGGGGTATTCTCTACACATCGTCAAGCCCGGAACTGGCCCTGCTTGAGCAGTTGGTCCATTTGCCAACGTTGCCCTTCGAAGACCTGCCCAGGCTGTTTTTGCTAACCCTGTCGATCCCCGCCGACACCCGTATACTGACGCCTGGTGAATTGCCATCTGGCTGGCGGGATGAAGCTTATTTTGTTGCTAATCAAGCGTTTATGGCTGATTGGTTGCTAAGCCCAGATGTACTGGCCGTGGGTGTGCCCTCGGCTGTTGTGGCCGAATCGATAAACTATTTACTACACCCTATGCATCCCCAATTTGCCGAAGTGAAGGTTGTGAAAACTAACCCATTTCCGCTTGATCCGCGCCTGGTCAGAACCCATTAACGCATCGACTCCACACGGCTGCCTGACTTTCCAGACCTCCTTAAAACAAAAAAGCCTGCACTCAACGAGCGCAGGCTTTCCGATCCCACCATTCACTACACTACCAAAGCCAAGCGTCCCATTGTTGCGTGGGCCGACTCGACTTTACTCTTCTGGCGGAGCAACAACTCGCGGGTACTAGCCGCTACGTCGGTTTGCTCCAGCACATCTTTATATTCGCTAAGCGCCTCGGCGTCACCGCGCTGGCACTCTTCTGCTACTGCTTTATCACTGCTGCCCGACACCGCCGATTTGATGTTAATCCAGGCGCGATGCAGGTCTGATGCCAGGCTGGTTCCGTTGTCAGGATCACCACCGAGGGCGCGGATTTCGCGGTCAAGCTCAGTGCCAAATTCAGCCCGCTCACGCGATTGAGCCAAAAACAGGCTCTTCAGTTCGGCGTCTTTTACGTTTTCAGCCGCCTCTTGGTAGCCTTTTTCGGCATCGTGGGCGCTGGTCAACAGTTTGTTCAATTGGTCGAGGATTTCACCCCGGGTTTCTTTAACGTTCATAACGTGATTTGATTGATTAAGGCAAGATGAATGATGTAAACTGAAACTATGAATGATTCGATATGAGCCTTGTAGGCTCGGAAATGATTTATTCTACTTTGCCAGCTTTCGCGTCGTCTTTCAGTTTGTCATTGGCAAATACGGCAATATCGACGCGGCGGTTTTTGGCACGTCCGGCTTCGGTCGAATTATCGGCAATAGGTTGTGCTTCGCCATACCCTTTCTCATCTATACGGCCATTTTTTACGCCAACAGACTGCAGGTAAGCAGCGACCGCATCGGCCCGTTGTTTCGACAATTTCAGGTTGTAATCATCCGGTCCCTGGGCGTCGGCGTGACCTTCGATAACCAGGTCCGTGTCGGGGTATTTATCCAGGGTCTGGGCAAATTCGCTCAGTTGACGCTTCGTAGCTTCCTTCAAATCGGCCTTGTCAACGTCGAAAAGAATATCGGAGTTGAACGTGATTTTGATGCCTTCACCTACCCGTTCAACGGTGGCGTTGGGCATCTGCCGTTTCATCTCTTCGGCTTGTTTGTCCATCCGGCGACCAATAACGGCACCAGCGGCACCACCCACGGTAGCCCCCAAAATGGCACCCAGCACGGTGTTCCCCGATTTGCGGCCGATGACGCCACCGACAACAGCACCCGATGCGGCTCCGATGCCAGCACCCCGTTGCGTCTTGTTGGTGTTTCGTTTGATTGGTGTTTCGTTTGATTGGTGTTTCGTTTGATTGGTGTTTCGTTTGACAGATTTACAACTCGTCAGCACATCGCTGACGGTAAAAATCGTAACCATCGTCAGCGCGACAACAGTAGTACGATTAAGCATGAAGTTAGACATAGCGTTGTGAATTGATTTATAACCCTACAGCCAAAACACGTACCAATACATCGGAACACACTGATTTTAGGTAAGACATACAGTGTTAGACTCTGAAAATCAGTCAGTTATTAGTATATAATATTGGTGTAGTAAAAAAACGGTTCACACGGCAAGGGGCGATGAGGCATACCATATAGTCGCCATATTGGGGAATTAGTTCTACGTGAATAGTGGGGTTATATGGCCCGTCAGTTACGATACTACCGTCAAACCAGCCGTCCGGTAGTGGGCTAGCTGGGCGGTGGGGGCATTCTGATCCGTGATGAGTGTCTGCACCAGGCTGAGGGGGGCAAATTGCAGGTAGCTGGTCTGCTCGAGTTTCGACGAATCACAGAGGAGATACGCCTGTTTAGCCTGCTGCGCCATGGCCAGGGTAATACCGGCTTCGTGTTCGCTATTGGCACTCAATCCGTGTTCGACCGAGACCCCATCGACACCAATGAAGGCCCGGTCGGCCTGGTAAAGCCTGATATGCCGTTCGGCCATCAGCCCGTGTATCGCCTGCCGCCCGGCATCGACTTCGCCCCCCACCAGATTGATCGTCACCGACGAGCTAATCAACTCGGCGACCACGGGTAATGAGTTGGTGATGACCTGGATACGCTTGTGACGAATGAACGGGCAGAGCTGAAAAACGGTGCTGCCGCAGTCCATGAACAGGATGTCGCCTTCCTGAATCGTCTCGGCGGCCAGCCGGGCAATGTACGTTTTCTGTTCGGCCCGTTGCGCCACCTTGTTCTCAAAACGAACCGGATTTTGGGCCAGATCGAGGCGCATGGCCCCACCACGCGTTCGGTAGAGCAGCCCCTGCGCCGCCAGTTCGACCAGATCACGCCGTACGGTCATGTCCGACGTTTGCAGTAGCAGAGCCAATTCATGCACGTCGGCGGTGCCCGCTTGCTCCAGGGTTTGGAGAATTAAGCGCTTCCGGTTTTGAAAATTCATGCCGTTTGGGTTGTTTTGTTCAAAAATAAACAAATCCAATCAATAATGAGCAAAAACGACACCCCGGCCATTCGTATTACCGAAGAAAAATTGCTGTCTGACAACTGGTACGTGCTGAAACGCTACACGTTTGATTACCAGCAAAAGAACGGTGAGTGGAGCACCCAGCAGCGTGAGGCCTATGACCGGGGCAACGGGGCCACCGTTTTGCTCTACAACCCCGACGCCGATACCGTGATTCTGACCCGCCAGTTTCGCTTGCCGACCTACGTCAATGGCAACCCCACGGGTATGCTGATCGAAACCTGCGCGGGTCTGCTCGACGATGACCACCCCGACGACGCCATCCGCCGGGAGATGGAGGAAGAAACGGGCTATCAGATCACTGATGTGCAGAAGGTGCTGGAGGCCTACATGAGTCCCGGATCGGTGACGGAACGGCTGTTTTTCTACATCGCCCAGTACAGCGCCAACACCACCCGGCAGGCAGGCGGCGGTGTAGACGAAGAAGAAATCGACGTACTCGAATTGCCCTTCTCCGAAGCCCTGCGCATGATTGAAACCGGCGAGATCATGGATGGCAAAACGATCATGCTGCTGTATCATTTAAAACTAAAACAAACCACGCTTGTATGATGATCCTTATTGCCGGCCCCTATCGTGGCGGCACCAACGACGACCCAGCCCTGATGGCCCAAAACTTAGCGCATCTGGAATCGGTGGCCCTGCCCTTGTTTCGGGCGGGGCATCTGCCCATGATTGGCGAATGGGTGGCGCTGCCCCTGATTCACCTCGGCGGCTCGACCCGACCCGGCGACGCTGTCTGGAATGAAATTCAGTATCCGGTGGCGCATCGGTTGCTGGAAAAATGCGATGCCGTATTACGGCTGGAAGGGGCCTCCGCCGGTGCTGATAACGACGTGAAACTGGCTCGTGAGCGAGGCTTGCCGGTCTATTTTAGCCTGGCCGAAGTGCCGGGCGTGTAGCTGTTAACTAGTTGCAGCCGCCGTTTGCTGTCTGCCATTTTGCCCGAACACACAGTAACCGAAGGGCATTTGTCCTTATTATTAGTGCATCAACCAAGTCTATGTCAACATGATACAATACTACGTTCGCCTGCTGTGCGTGTCGGTGTTTAGCGGCACCCTCACCCTGGCCATTGCCCAGGACGCACTCACCTACCAAACGCCGCCCAAAGCCCTCGCCGATCTGGTGACGGTGCCGCCCACGCCCGGTGTCAGCGTGACCACCAAAGGCGACCGGATGCTGATTCTGGAACGGGCGTTGGCCCCGTCCATTGCCGAACTGGCCCAGCCCGAACTGAAGTTAGCTGGCCTGCGGATCAACCCGCTTAACAACGGCCCCAGCCGGGTCAGCTACATCACGGGCCTGAAGCTGAAGCAGTTGCCCGGCGGTACCGACGTGGCCGTGAAGGGACTGCCCAGCCCGGCCCTGATTTCGTACGTGCAATGGTCGCCCGACGAGAGCAAGTTTGCCTTTACCGTTTCGGGCGAAACGGGCATCGAACTCTACGTGGCCGACATCGCCACGGCCACGGCTGCCCGCGTCACGAACCGCGCTGTAAACGCCACGTTTGGGTCGCCGTTTCAGTGGGTGTCGGACGGTAAGAGTCTGATTGTGAAACTAATACCCGAAGGTCGCGGCCCGGCGATGGCACCAAACCGCGTGCCGGTTGGGCCAACGATGCAGGACAATAGCAGCGGCAAAAAAGGGCAGGCTCCCACCTATCAGGACTTGCTGAAAAGCCCGTCCGACGAACAGCAGTTTGCTTTTTTCACCACGTCGCAGGTGGTACGGCTGGGCCTCGACGGGACCGTGCAACCCATTGGCAAGCCGGGCATTGTTACCACCGCCTCGCCCTCGCCCGACGGGAACTATGTACTGCTGGAAACGGTACACACGCCGTTTTCGTACCTCGTGCCGGTGTACCGATTCCCGTTGCGGACTGATATTTTTGCCGTGTCTGGGCAACTCGTGAAGACCCTCAACGACGGGCCGTTGCAGGAAAGCGTACCCTACAGTTCGGATGGTGCGCCGAGCGGCCCGCGCGATTTTGAGTGGCGCAACGATGTGCCCGCCTCGGTCTATTACACCGTGGCGCAGGACAAAGGCGACCCCAAAACAAAGGCCGACATCCGCGATAAAGTGTTTCTGGTCGACGCGCCGTTCACTGCCGAACCTGCCGAAATCTACGCCGCCGCCTTTCGTTTCACGGGTTTCACCTGGGGCAACACCACCACCGCGCTGGCTACTGAACGCTGGTGGCAGACGCGCAAAATCGTGACGAAACTGGTGAATCCGACGGCCAAATTTAGCGCGGCGGTCCTCTTCGACCGGTCGTTTGAAGATCGGTACGCCAACCCCGGCGAGCCCGACACGAAGCACAATCAGTATGGCCGCGACGTGCTAAATATTCTGCCCAACAACGACATCATTCTCGTAAACGGACAAGGCGCTTCGCCCGAAGGCGACCGGCCTTTTGTGAACAGCATGAACCTGGTTAGCAAGAAGGTAACGCCCATGTGGCGGTCGGAAGCCCCCGTCTTCGAGCGGCCCATCGCGGTGCTGGATGCAACCAACGGCGTGCTGCTGACCACCCGCGAAACACCCGACGAAAACCTGAATTACTTTATCCGTAACCTAAAAAAACGGATTGCGCCCGTTCAGGTCACGCAGTTTCCGCACCCATATCCGCAGCTAAAGGGCATCACCAAACAGCAGCTCCGCTACAAACGCGCCGACGGCGTAGACCTCACGGCAACGCTCTACCTGCCAGTGGGCTACAAGAAATCAGACGGTCCGTTGCCGACGTTTATGTGGGCCTATCCGGCTGAGTTCAAGAGCAAAGAGGCGGCGGGGCAGGCGCAGGGATCCCCCTACCAGTTCAACCGGATTGCGGCCATGGGTGGTGCTGCGTTCGTGACAATGGGTTACGCCGTGCTCGACAATGCCAGCATCCCGATTGTGGGCGAGGGCGACAAAGAACCCAACGATACCTATGTGGAGCAATTAGTGGCGAGTGCCAAAGCCGCCATCGACGAGGGGGTTAAACTGGGTGTGGTCGATGCCAGTCGGGTGGGTGTTGGCGGGCACTCGTATGGTGCCTTTATGACGGCTAACCTGCTGAGCAACAGTAATTTATTCAAAGCTGGTATTGCCCGCAGCGGGGCCTACAACCGGACGCTGACACCCTTCGGTTTCCAGAACGAACAACGCAGCTACTGGCAGGCCCCCGACGTGTATAACAAGATGTCGCCGTTTATGAATGCCGACAAGATGAAGACGCCGCTGCTGCTGGTTCACGGTGAGGCCGACAACAACACGGGCACGTTCCCGATTCAGTCGGAGCGGTATTACAACGCGCTAAAGGGATTCGGAGCCACCACGCGGCTGGTATTTTTACCCTACGAATCGCACGGGTACGCCGCCCGCGAGTCGCTGCTGCACATGCTGTGGGAGATGAACGGCTGGCTGGATGCCTACGTGAAAAAGCCCGCCACCACCACATCAGCCCCCGCCAAAGTAACGGACGGGAAAGAGTGAACGATGAGGGGGTGAATGCTAAAAGAGCTGCCGCAAGAATATACGCTTGCGGCAGATCTTTTAGCATTCACCCCCTCATCGTTCACTACTCAATCCTCGTCGTCCTTTTTCGCTACCTGCAAAAAGGCACCACGGCGGGGGGCGGGCATTACGGAATGCTCGCCTTTCACAGTCTTCCAGATGATCTCGTTGAAGAGCCGGTCGTCGATTTTATCGGCGTAGCGGAGGTCAATTTTTTCGGACTGACGGGCCGGTTCGGTCCAGGCCGTGTTGCGGGTGTCGAGGTCAATGTTGGCCGGCATATGGGTGTAGGGCGTCAGCGTGGCCGTAGTGGTAAAGCAGGCGAACATAGGCCGGGCGGCGGCATCGTACTGACTCATGGGCGGCAAGCCCAAAATAAGTTCCATGGTCCGCAGCATCCCCGACGTTGAATATGAGGTATGTTCAACGTGCTTACGGCGCGTGTAGGGGCTGATGACCAGCGCGGGCGACCGGTGCGCATCGACGTGGTCCGAGCCGTTCTGGGCGTCGTCTTCCAGCACAAAAATCGCCGATTCGTTCCAGATTGAGCTGTGCGAGAGGTAATCGACAAACTGACCCAGCGCCAGATCATTGTCGGCTACGTGGGCGGATGGCGTTGGTGCCCCAACGCGTGCGCCGCTCGTGTGGTCGTTACCAAGACGGATGGTACTGAAATTCGGTACGGCGTTGGTGGCAATGAGCGCGTCGAGGTCTTTTTTCCAGATCTCCACCCGACGGATGTCTTTGATGCTCATGTCAAAATCGGGGTAGCTGGCCACAAAATGACCGTCGAGAGCCGAGCCTTTGCGGTTTGAATAGGCCTCAAACTCGCCGTAGCTGCGGTAGCGCAGGCCCGCCCGCTGACAGTAATCCCAGATGAATCCTTTTTTCGGGTACGCCACTGGGCGGCTGCCTTCGTAATCATACGTGCCGCCGCGACCGCCGTAGCTCGTGGGCCAGGTTTTCTCCACAAAGTCCGTAGCATAGGCCGCCGTGCTCCAGTTATGTCCGTCGGCGCTTACCTCGGCATCGACGTAAAAATTGTCGAGTAACACAAACTCTTTGGCCAGCGCGTGGTGGTTGGGCGTGATGCGTTCGGGGAAAATACACAGCGACGAATCACCATTGCCGCTGGGGATATCGCCAAAAATCTGGTCGTAGGTGCGGTTCTCTTTGATGATATAGAACACGTGCTTAATCTGGGTCGATTTCTGCCCCACGCGCATCGGAATGGGTGATGCGGCTTCGCCCACGGCCATCGTTTCCTGCTCTTTTTTGTAGGGCGTGTTCGCGTACACCTGCTTCGAGAGGGCCGTTAATTGGGGGGGCGTGGGCATCACAAACATCGACAGTGTACCCGTAAACAGCCCGGCAATGTACTGTGTTTCAGGCGTGTTGCGCCGGGTGGGGTTTGGTCCTTTCGGGTTTGGTTTCGAGGTGAACCCTTTGCCGTTGGCCACAAACACGTTCTTGCCAATGACCTTCACCGACGTAGGATACCAACCCGTGGGAATGAACCCCAGCGACCGGCTTTTGCCCGGCTGCGCCACGTCGAACACGGCGAGGCAGTTGTTGTCGGCATTGGCTACGAGCAACTTATTTTGGACCAGTGCCAGTCCATTGGGTGTGCTACCCGCCGGGGCGTTGGGGTACAGCGACGTGATGATGGTTTCGAGCACCTTTCGGCGTTGAACGTCAATCACCGACACGGCGTTGTCGTTGGCGCAGGCTACGTAGAGATAACGACCGTTTGCACTGAAAATCAAATCGTTAGGATGGCTTG
The DNA here is from genome assembly GCA_038230755.1 of Cytophagales bacterium. Taxonomy (GTDB): domain Bacteria; phylum Bacteroidota; class Bacteroidia; order Cytophagales; family Spirosomataceae; genus Fibrella. The sequence goes on from JBBRMP010000074.1 coordinate 22,456, forward strand.
CCGTACTGATTTCGCCGGTGAGCTTATCCTGTTTGGGGTCGTAGATAACCACTTTTTCGCCGCCCCAGATCGTAATAAATAGCTCGTCTGAAATGGGCGACCGTAGGCAGGTGTAGGCCTCGGCGGGGAGCTTGATGCGGCTTTTTATCTGCTTCGTGCCCAGGTCGCAGACGTACAGTGTGCTGTCGTCTTTGGTGACGGCATAGAGCGTTTGGCCCGACTTATCGGTCTCGATCCCCGCCACCGACACCTTGTTGGGCCAAGGTTTACCGATCACCACCGAATCGATTTTGACGAGTTGATCACCCTCCGTCGAATAGATCAGGACGCGGTTGTCGTTACCACCCGATGCCAGCAGCGTTTTACCGTCGGGACTAAACTTTAGCCCTACCCACGATTTGCGGATAGGTAGCTCGCTCAGGAGTTTTTCGCCCTGTGGATCAATAAGTTGGATGGTCTGTTTGCTTTGCCCGTTGTTGGTCACGGCCAGTCGGGTCCGGCCTCCCGGTTTGCCGTTGGGCGACACGGCCATGTTGAGGGGCAGATCGCCGAGTGGCAGAGACCGGCCCAGGGGCGTAAGGCTCCAGCCGTTGGGGAGCGTTAATCGCCTGGCCGTTTGGGCGTGGGCGTGATGGAGAAAAAAGAGTAGGCTGAGGGTGAGTAGCCGCGTTCTCATGGTGTAAGTCGTTTGGACAAACTTACGGCTCTTTCAGCGTCGGTGTGTTATGGGGGTATTAAGGAGCGTAACACGAACTTCAGTCCGCTGAACTTACCTATATGGCCTGGAGTCCGTAGTGTACCCCAAATGCGAACAGCCCCGGCTATTGGGCCGGGGCTGTTCTTTCCATAATGTTGAGTAAATCAGACGAACGGGGGCAATTAGTTTGCCTTGATCGCGTCTTTCGTTGAGTTGATACCTGACTTTGCGTCGTCGGCCAGCTCATCCACTTTATTGTTGTAATCGGCTTTGGCTTCGTACTTGTTCTTGTTGAACTCGTCTTTCACCTCACCTTTAGCTTGGTCGAACTGGTCTTTGGCCTGATCAACGTATTGGCCGGCCTGCTCTTTCACTTTGTCGAACTGGTCTTTTGCCTGAGCAACGCCCTTGCTCCATTGGTCTTTCAAACCTTCGGTTTGCTTGTTTGCTTCGTCGGTCAGTTTGTCGCGGGTTTCTTTGCCGCTA